>DFHD01000064.1 GCA_002372545.1 Lachnospiraceae bacterium UBA3732
CGCCTGACCCTGCATCTGCTGACCCATAACTCCCGTCAGGTCATTCCCGCAATATCCGCAGCTGGAAGACCCATCCGGAATCTCATTTCCACAATAAGGGCATAACATTGAACATCACTCCTTTTCCCGGGAAACCTCCCGAACGCTTAACCATCACTGAACCATTTCGGCTGCTGCAGTCTTTTCTCATGCCATAACGCATCCATAGCAGCTTCCATGATAACTTATGGTAATACCTGCACCGGCAAAAGGCAAGTGCATTTCCTGCATTCCTTGTAAAAAGTATCAATCCTCACCCGTTTCCTTAATGATCTGCTCATTTTCGGCTTCAATCTCGGGAAAATGACTCAGCATCGGTTTTACATCCTTACCCTTCAGCCGCCTGTCCACATAGTTCTTTGTCAGCTTCATCACAAGAGGCGAGAGAGAAAGAACACCGATCAGGTTCGGCAGCATCATCATACCGTTAAAGGTATCGGAAATATCCCAGGCGATCGAAGACGTCATCAGCGCTCCCGAAAGGATCATGCAGACAAATATCACTTTGTAGATCTTTGTCACGACCGGCGCACGCCTGCCGGACAGGTACTCCACTGCCTTTGTGCCATAATGGGACCAGCCCAGCACAGTGGTAAAGGCAAAAAGCGTAATAGCCAGAGCAATGAAATAGCGGCCGTACTCAAATTTTCCTACTTTGAATACCGTATTAAAGGCTTCCGCAACCAGCGTTGAATCATCATCCGTTACGGCAACTCCGGTCTTCAGGTCGATCACGCCTGATGTTAGGACGGTGAGCGCTGTCATGGTACAGATCACGATAGTATCCGCAAATACCTCGAAGATTCCCCAAAGTCCCTGCTTTACAGGTTCAACAACATTCGAGTTGGAGTGAACCATAACCGATGAACCGAGGCCGGCTTCGTTGGAGAAAACACCCCGCTTACAGCCCATGGTGATGATGGTCTTCAGCGAAACTCCGCAGGCGCCGCCCCAGAGAGCCTGTTTGGAAAAGGCCATAGTGAAGATGGCTTTAAAAGCAGAGCCAATGGCCGTAACATTACCGAAGATGATGCCCAGGGAGCCAAGAATGAACATGATAACCATAAAAGGAATGATCTTTTCCGCAACGAGAGCGATCCTCTGCAGGCCGCCGATCACAACGATACCGACAACCACCAGGAGCACAATGCCAATGATCAGCATGTACAGTGTAACATCCTTGCCGTTGGAGGAATAAAGCACATGGTCGGAAAGAGCCTTGCACTTAAATGCGCCGGTAAAGTTCAGCACGATCTTGTTGACCTGGCCCATATTGCCGATACCAAAGGAGGCGAGGATCGCGCAGATGGCGAAGATCACAGCCAGGATTTTTCCCACATGCTTCATGCCCTTATAGCCGCCAAGGCCATCCTCCAGATAATACATGGCACCGCCGGACCACTCACCATGCTCATTTCTCCGGCGATAATAGATACCCAGGATATTCTCGGAAAAATTGGTCATCATACCGAAGAACGCCGCAACCCACATCCAGAAAACTGCGCCCGGGCCGCCGGACATGATCGCCGCTGCCACACCGGCAATATTGCCGACGCCTACGGTTGCCGCAAGAGCGGTACAAAGTGCCTGAAACTGGGAAATACTTCCCTTATCCTCCGTATGTCCCTTTACCTTCTTTTCAAAAAGGCTGCCCACCGTTTTCTTCATCCAGTGGCCCATATGGCTCACCTGGAAAAAACCGGTCAGGATAGTCAGGAGGATGCCGGTCGCGATGAGAAGCCATACGCCGACCTTTGTCCAGACTAAGGTGTTGACGGTTTCGTTAAATTTTGTAAGGTTAAACAAAAACACGGTTTTCTTCCTTTCTTATTTGGTTATCTTACCTTCTCATGCGCAGCCGGTGGTCTCCGGCTCGCATTTCCCTCAGCGTTCTGATACATATGAAACACGGATCTCCTCCAGCCGGGCCGAAACCTCAGCCTTTGCACCGGAGATGAGTGGCATCTGCGGCGGCAGATGTCCGATATCCAGATCCATGATGATCGGAACCCCCATGCTTCCGATCATATCCGTTACCGCATTATACTGATCCACGCCCATCATTTCCTCACCGAAATGGAGGGGGCGTCCGATCAGAAAGCCCTTCGCATACTTAAACCATCCGGCTTCCCTCAGACTCCAAAAGGCGCGGCGGATATCCATGGGCGTAAGGTCGCAGGCCTCCAGAAACCAGATAAAGCCGTCTTCCTTATACCTTTCCAGGTATTCTCCCACCCGGTCATAGACCGTACCCTTCAGATTCATGAGAATATCCAGGCAGCCGCCGATCAGGCGTCCGGAAAAGGATACGCCCCTCACCCGGTCTGCCGCCGGAAAGAACTTATGCATGGATCTTTCGGTCATATTATAGGGCACTGTAGGATGCTCCTCATCCTTCAGACTCTCCTTCTCCCACTTTTCATACCCGCCGATCTCCGGCCGGTTGCCCGTCAGGGTTTCCCAGGCATCCAGAACACTGGGCGCCCAGGGTTCCATGCCGAGGGTGGGTGCGCAGGGACCGTAAATAGCCGCCGTATCCGCCAGTGTATTCAATAGAAATGTAATATTCGTATTATCGGAGTACCCCATGAACCACTTGGGCTGCGCCTCCCGAAGCCGGTCAAAGTCCAGATACGGCAGGATCTCGCACATCAGCTCTCCACCTCCGCAGGAAACGATGGCGTCGCAGTCGCGGCCCGTGTAAAGCTCCATGAATTCTGCCGCAGCAGACTCCGGATCCGTAGAAATGCCTATTCCATCCGATTTATATACATTCGGGCCGGGATACATGATATAGCCCATTTCCGAAAGTCTGGACATGGCATTTTCAAAGCCGCTTTTGTAAGGCTCCGTGGCACACCCGAAGGATGGTGCGGCAAAGCCCACCGTTCCGCCGGGCGGCAGAAATTCCGGTATTCTCATCTCTCTCCCTCACTGCTCACTCTCTCACAAAAAGGACCGAGCGCGCCGCCTCACATTCTCCACGCAAGGGGCTTACTCTCTCAAAAAGGACCGAGCGCGCCGCCTCACATTCTCCACGCAAGGGGCTTACTCTCTCAAAAGGGGACGAGCAGGAAGGCTCGTCCCCTTTGAACACAACTATTGTAGCATAGATTCCCCTTTTGTCAAGAAAATATCCATTAACACTGTTTCAGTTCGTACTCCCTTACCTCGCAATTCTTTATCCCGAATGCTGCATACTCATCATTGGTCATCTCGCAGAAATAGGAATTGACCACCCTGGCGATTCCGTTATGGGCAACGATCATGAAATCCCTGCCATCCTCCGCCAGCTCATCCAGAAGATTGTAGATCCGCTGAGCCAGTCTCAGCATGGATTCTCCGCCCTTATATGTAGAAATGAACTGCTTTTTCGCCTGCAGAAACTCCGCGCCGTCCCTTGGCGTCGACTCAAAAATACCAAAATTCTGCTCGATCAGCCGGGGCTCCTCCTTCGCCGGCATACCCGTGATCTCCGCAATATGCAGGGCCGTATCCCTAGCCCGCTGCAGCGGTGAATACAGGATCAGGTCTGCCCGGATGCCCTCCTCCAATATTTTCCGGCCGGTCTCGACCGCCTGTGCATGACCCTTTTCCGTAAGCGCAATATCCGTCGCGCCGCAGATCTTATTTTCCACATTCCACAGGGTTTCTCCATGCCTCACAAAATACAGCCTGCTCATTTCACTCTCCTCATTTCTATCCGTACTCCATGACCTTCAGCATATTCTGAAAGTCCGGTCTGTTCATGTTCAGTCCGGTATATCCATCCTATTCATTATGATAATATACCTAAAATCAAAAATCTGTGTTCCAGTCTGCCGAAAAGGCGAAATTACTGTCATATAGAGCAAAAAAATATAATTTTCATGAACTTAAACTCCGTTTTTATGATATAATAAATGTAATTGACCTTGACCTAAATGTGACTGACCACGATCATGCCCGGTCTGTAACACTTGAACAGGAATATCACCAATCAGTTTAGGAGAAATGCCAATGAATACAAGGGGTAAAAAGGAACATCACGATTCAGACGATCTTCATCGCGACGTAAAAGATGAGATCCTCTTTTTCCATAATGCCGCAAACGGGGATATCCCTGCCATCAGGCAGAATATCAGCAGCCGCGCGTTCCGTGACGGAAGCGGCGTCGGCGTTCTCTCTACCGATCCGGTGCTGAATCTGAAATACCATATGGTCATAACCACTGCCATCCTGACCAGAATGTGCGTGGAGCGCGGGCTGGAAACCGAAATGGCCTTCCGGATGAGTGATTATTACATCCGCCAGCTTGACTCCATCACCACCGAGGATGGCGTGGAACGTGTGCATGATGAGATGGTCATGGACTTCACACGCCGGATGAAAGACGTACGGAGCGGAACCAAGCGTTCCCGCCCTGTAAGCTTATGTCTGGATTATATCTATGCTCATTTGGATGACCGGATCCCCATCCGGGATCTTGCCGAACACGCCGGCGTATCTGCCAGCTACCTTTCCCGCACTTTCTCCGAGGAAATGGGTATTTCCATCAGCGATTATATCCGGGACCTCAAAATTGAGCGCGCGCAGGATCTTCTGGTCAATACCGACATCAGCATTCTGGATATTTCCTGCCAGCTTTCTTTTTCCTCCCAGAGCCACTTTATCCAGATCTTTAAGCAGCAGACAGGTGTGACGCCGAAAAAATACCGCACACAGAATAAACGGGGCAGATGGTCAATGGCCAAGGACTACGACGAAAAGGAACGATACCCTTTTCTCTGTGAAGATGAAGAGTGAACCTTCTTCGCTTATTGCTTACCCGCCTCCTTTTTCATCGAAAGTATCCGGCAAAGCGAGGCAAGCTGGGCGCCGATAAACGCCCAGAAGGTCAGCATAAAGATATTCTCCAGAAATACCAGCACCCCTGCCTTTTCATAATCCAGGAAGGCAAAGGAAATGCGGAAGAAAATATAATCCGTGATCCCGCTTTTGAGGAATAGATACAGTCCGTAGCCGGCTATGCAGCAGAAAAGAGAAGCGAGCATCAGTTTTCCACGGTCTTTAAGCTTCCACTTCGCTGTGATCAGCGGCACATGAAGTCCCAGATGGAGTCCCATCAGAATAAACGCCCAGTGGGACATGGATAGATGCATTCTTCTGGCAAAGGATACTTTAGTCATCCCGTATAAAAAGGGAACCGCATGACCGCTCATGGACATGCCGCAAAACGCGGTCATGAAAAACGAAAACAGCAAAGCCAGATTGACCAGCGTGGTCAGTATCCGGTACAGATTGTACTTTCCCTTAATAAACGAGGCGTACCATTTCCGGTTCAGAATCTGGTGCAGGATGACCAGAGCGGTCATCGCTATGCCGATCCATTCATGCAGCTTTTCTCCTGTAACCTGATATGCCATCAGACAGAGCAGGAGAATGGTCATGCAGCCATCGACAATTCTCTTCACAATCATGCTGTTCTTTTTTTCCTGCATATCGCCATCCTCCCTGTTGCAGCTGCGTCTCAGCCCAGTTTGATCCCCTTCAGAAGATCGCCCAGAGATGTGCCTATAGATTCCGTCTCAGGAATCTCATATTCCTCTTCGGCCGTTTCCTCCCCGGAATCATCCAGAAGAGCCTTGATGGAAAGCGACAGCTTACCGTCCTTCTTTTCAATGACCTTGACATCCACCTCCTGGCCTTCCTTTAACACATCCTTCGGATGTCTGATCCTCTTATTGGCAATCTGGGAAATATGCACCAGGCCGGAAAGTCCCTCGCCCAGATCGACAAATACGCCATAGTCCTTTATGGTGGCAACCACGCCGTGCATCACCTGGCCAATCTGAACATCGGAGGCCTTCTTCTTTTTGCTGATCTCCTGCTTCTCTTTCAGAATCTCCTTGGCAGACAGGATCAGCTTGTCTGCATCCATATCCGCTTCGAACACCCTCACTTCAAGCTCCCTGCCCACAAAGGGATTCACATCGTCGATCCTGTCGAGAGAAAGCTTCGAGATGGGAATGAACGCTCTGATTCCCTCGAAGTCGGCGACCACGCCTCCCTTTACCGCTTCAGTTACGGAAACGATGATGTTCTCCTGAGATTCTCTCAGCTCCTGTGCTTTTCTCCATGCCAGAAGCTCATCCGTATCATGAACCCCGTCCCCCATGAGACTGTATGATTCCTCCAGCATTGCCTCAAAATCCTTCATTGATTCTCCCATTTCAGATTCCCCTTCCTTCTTTTTTCCTTCTTTTTTTCTTGTCAAAGAGACGTGTTTCCCCTATACTTTTTTTATACTATTTCTATTTTTTTGACTTTTCAGGAGCGGCCCATGAATCATATTACACGAATCAAACCGTTTATCCTTACGGCGATGCTTACGCTTCTCCTTTTTCTCTGCGGCTGCGGAAAGAAGGATGGCAGCAAGCCCGAAGCGGTAACCGCCGCACAGGAGGACGCTTCCACGCAGGAGGACGCTTCCTCACAGAAGAACTCTTCCCAAACAGAAGCCCCCGCTCAGAATAGCAGCGATGCTTCCTCACAGAAGAACTCTTCCCAAACAGAAGCCTCTGCTCAGAATAGCAGCGATGCTTCCACACAGGAGAACTCTTCCCAAACAGAAGCCCCAGCTCAGAATAGCAGCGATGTTTCCACACAGGAGAACTCTTCCCAAACAGAAGCCCCCGCTCAGAATAGCAGCGATGCTTCCACGCCTGAAGGCACACCTACACAGGAGAATTCTTCCCGGGATGCCGCAGACATGGAGATTACCCTCTCCACTCTGAACATAAAACACGGCGCGGAGGGACTGGATACCATTGCCGCAGCCATTCAGGAGATATCCCCGGATATCATCGGCCTCGAAGAGGTGGATGTAAACTGCGGCCGCTCCGGAAATATCGACGAACCGGCAGAGCTGGCCCGTCTGGCCGGCTATCCTTACTACGCCTTTTCCAGAGCCATCTACTTTGATGGCGGCGAATACGGCACTGCCATTCTATCTCATTATCCCATTGAGAGCTTTGCAGTGATCCCACTGGAATCCGGAAACGGAGAGTCGCGCTCCCTGGGCCATGCCGTGATCAATGTGGAAGGCCTTTCTTTGGATGTATTCGTGACTCATCTTTCCTACGAAGACCGTTACCTCAGGATCGAACAGATGCAGGCAATTGCCGAAGAGCTCGGAAAATGCGAGCATTATGCGCTTCTGGGCGATTTTAACAGCTTCGATCTGGAGGATATAGAAAATCTGGGCGGTGACTATTATGTCAATCGCCCGGACAGACCCTATATCACTTTTCAGCGTTATGAGCTGGCCATCGACAACATCGTTGTATGCAAGGACTTTACCGAACTATCCAGCGGCGTCTCGGAAACGATCTGCTCCGACCATAAGCTGCTCTATGCCGTCTTCAGGCTCAGCACCCAATAGAACAGGGATCATTATGATCGCATCTTCATCCGGAAAAAGCCGGTTGCTTCAATAATTATCCAGGAAATGATGCCTCACCCCGTTTTGTTTATACTCGATGACCGTGTCGAGATTAACATTTTCAACACTTTTGAAAATATTGGACTCCACAAAGGGATTGGTCTTCTTCAGCTCTGCAATGAGCCTCTTGGTTTCCAGCCGCTTTGACGAAGACGTCCCGTCTTCCCGCAAAGTGGCGCAGCTTTCCGTAAAATGACATGCGCACTGCAAAAACTGCAGATGGTTATAATCTCTCCATGCGCAGATGTCGCTCTCTCTTACCAGATAAAGCGGCCTGATCAGCTCCATGCCCTCAAAATTGGTGCTGTGAAGCTTTGGCATCATCGTCTGGATCTGCGCTCCCTGGAGCATGCCCATGAGTATCGTCTCGATCACATCATCGTAATGATGGCCCAGAGCGATCTTGTTGCATCCGAGCTGTCTTGCGTTGCTGTACAGATATCCGCGCCTCATTCTTGCACAAAGGTAGCAGGGATTTTTATCTATCGTATCCACAGCATCAAAAATTTCGCTCTCAAAGATCGTAAGCGGAATTCCGAGCGCCTCGGCATTACTTTCGATCAGCTCGCGATTTTTTTTATTGTAGCCGGGATCCATCGCAAGAAACTTAAGCTCAAAATTACACTGTCTGTGTCTCTGGATCTCCTGAAAAAGCTTAGCCATGAGCATCGAATCTTTTCCACCGGAGATACAAACCGCGATCCTGTCGCCCTCCTCGATCAGCTTATAGGTCTTGCACGCCCTTGCAAATGGGGAGAAGATCGACTTATGAAACTTCTTGCGAATACTGACCTCAGCTCTTTGCTGCCTGTCTTCCGCTGCGTTTAATTCTTTGTTTTGTACTTCTTTGTTTTGTACTTCTTTTTTATTCTTTTCTTCTTTATTCTGCACTTCTTTCATTGTTCCACTTAACGTTCCTGATACTGTTCGGCCGCCTTGGTAATCCCGTCTGCGTAAATCTGGGCAAAATCATTTTTCATGGAAATCGGGATGAAGCCCTTTGCCGAATAATCCGCAGATTTTTCCGCCCAATCCTGGGTGCCCCATTCCCGAACATCATCATCGGCAACGATCATATACGCCTGCGCGGGATACGGGTTTCTCTCGTCGATCGTGTAATTCATCATGCTTGTGTCGCTTCCGCTGTTTCCGAAGGCAAGCACCGGCCTCTGTCCGATCTCTCTTTCGACATAAATGGATTTGTTGCAGTTAAGGTTCTTCTGGATAAATCCGCCTGTGATGACCAGCTCGTCGCCGTTCTCATATTTGAAATCCATGTTCGAAGGAACATCCTCATATCCCGCCTGCTTAACCTCAAAATCCGTGCCGATCACATGATTCGGCGTGACATAATCCGCATAAGGAGAGTTCGCGATAATGGCCCGGGTCGTGGTACGCTCCGTGCCGCTGATCACATAGATGGTAAAACCATTCTCGTACAAATACTTTACAAGCTCCACCATCGGAAGATAGGCGTTGTCAATGTAGCGCATATTCTTAAAGCTTGCGGTATACTTCTGTCCAAATGCAGTCGCATACTCGTAGAATTCCTCCACTGTCATCCCCGCATAGGCTTTGGCAAAATTTCTGGCCAGAGTCTCATCTGCCGTATATCCCGGCCTGATGGAGGCGGCGACCTCCTTCAGTTCATCAGAGACCCGCTCCGGATGATCGACCAGGCAATACTCAATGAACATCATCGTATCATAATAGGTATAGTACGTCTCACAGGTCAGCGTTCCGTCCATATCAAACACGGCGATACGATCCTTCTCGGGAATATAATTATCCTTATCCTTCGGATCGGTGACCTTTGCCACGTAATCCCGCAGGTCCTGCGCAGCCGGCGAATCGGATGTCCAATAGGTGGACAGCGGTTTGGCCTTTCCCGACCGTTTGGCAATGATGATACTTGTCACTGTCATCAGGATGACAGCTGCCATAATTGCGACGAAGATCAAAATGGCTCTTTTGTTATTGCGTGTTTTTGTCATGTCCTTTTCCTCTTTGTAAATGTTCAGCGGGTACTCTATTAATACTTTTTCTTTGCCTATTTCTTCCGGAGCTTCATCAGATCAGCATTATATTGCATCAACACCCTGTCCGGTTTTCCTGATCGTACTGCGCAAAGAAGCCTCAACAGTCGTGAGCATCACTTTGTGATCACGGCAATGGCACAGGGCATACGTCCATCCACCACGTAATACTCGACTCCGGTATATCCCTTATCTTCAAGGAATTTCTTGTAGGAATCCAGGTCAAACTGCCTCTTAAAGTCCGCGCCCAAAAGCGTGATCAGCTTCACTGCAGCTTTGCCTGTCCCCTTCGACATGTTGATATAGGTCGGGATAATGATCTTTCCTCCGGGTTTGGTAACCCTCTCCAGCTCATGCAAAGCCTTCTCCGGCTCCGGGAGCAGATGGATTACATTGCCTGCCACGACCTTATCAAAGCGTCCCTCTCTGCATTTAATATTCGTGATATCCGCCTTTTTGAATGTAGTATTTGCGTACTTTCTGCATTTCTTTGCCGCCTGCCGCAGCATGCCTGTCGCAAAATCGGTCGCGACCAGATTCCTGCACTTCCGCGCAATATATATGCTTATCGCACCGGTTCCGCAGGCGCATTCCAGCACGGTATCCGAGGGTTCGATCAGCTCTGCAACCTTCTTTCCGGTACCTGTATATACCTTGCCGTTATATACATTTTCAAAAAAATCATATAATGGTGAAACCTTGTCCCAAAACATATATTTACCTCCATTAAACCAACCGATATGCCGCTTTCTTAAAAGTGTATTTCCCAAATTCAAATTTCCTGGGATTCACCTTATTTGCCAACTCACTTGTGATGATAAAGTCTGATGTTACCTTCACAAGCATTTGCTTTTCTCCGATCTCCACAAGATAATATGCGGACATATCATTCAAATAATCTGCACCCTGGATAATTCCGGGTGCAACAAAAAAGTCTGTCAGCCATTCTGCCTTGCTCATCTTTTTGCTTCGAATGAGCGGATAGATTGCGTCAGCATTGCCAAATCTGGTAAGACACGCAGCATCCCTTTTATCTCTGCATTTACCGGTGATTTCATATGAATCAAGGTCGATAGCTTCCTTTGTTTCGTTAAAGCTGAGTTTCTCGTCCTCGTCCAAAAGATAATCCACGCTGACTCCAAGAAGCCGTGCCATAGCTTTCATATTGTTTACATCCGGCATTCCTCTGTCAGCCTCCCACTTTGCCACTGCGGATCTGGACACGCTCATTTTTTCCGCAAACTGCTCCTGAGATAATCCGGCTTCTTTTCTTGCTTCCTTTATTTTTTCTCCAAACGTCATGATGATGACCTCCTTTAAATAATTCCGTCAGGGACGGTTTTGTTTATGGTCTCATCGTAGACCAGATTACTGGTAACAGTAAAGAAACGTTCTGTAACACCTATGTTACTCTCCGTAACACTGTTGTGTTTTCATAATCCTGTTGAATTCCATCGCCCTAATAATTGCACAAAATGGGGTAAAATACAACAAAAAAGAGGCACCCCACCGACCTTTTCGATCAGCAGGATGCCTTTACGCCTCATTTTTAGAATTTATTCTGTCTTCTCTTTATTTCAGTTTGCCATAGTCTTCATCAGAGACTGCTTCCAGCCACTCGTTGCTTGTCCCATCTCCCGCGACTTCAATCGCAAGATGCGAAAACCATGAATCCGGAGCTGCTCCATGCCAATGCTTCACTTCCGCAGGAATGTTGATAACCGTTCCGGGCGTCATTTCCACAGCCTCTTTGCCCCATTCCTGATAATATCCTCTGCCGCCGACACAGATCAGCATCTGTCCGCCTCCGGTCTTGGCATGATGGATATGCCAGTTATTGCGGCAAGACGGTTCAAACGTCACATTAAAGATGGAAACCTGCTCCTGCGATACCGGTGCCAGATAGCTCTGCCCCACAAAAAACTCTCCGTAAGGATTCTTTTCACCGATAGGAAAGAAAATGGTATTCTGATATTTCTCTTTTTCTGTCTGTGCGGAAGTCTCCTCGTTCCAGACTTCCTTTGCCAGACGGAATAC
>DFHD01000041.1 GCA_002372545.1 Lachnospiraceae bacterium UBA3732
TTAGGAAAATCTGACAAGCTGACCTGTGGAAATGCTGGAAAATCAAGGACTTCCGGGCATCACAAAGCACGTACAAGCATGAAATTAGGGCTACTCCTAAGCGGAAGGTCGTGGGTTCGAATCCCGCCAGGAACGCTAATTTGGAGGGCGGGGACCGAAAAAATCGGTTCCCGCTTCTTCTATCTCACAAGACGATTTCCGTCTAAAATCCCCCTCTACATATTAGCTGGAATCTAATATTTCGCCGATTCTTCTAACGAGCCGATTTTCACCCGATTTCCGGGGTTCCGGTTCAACGAAGGCGTTTGTTGTGCTGATCACGCGAGCGCACCGGAGATAATCCACGATCATTAGAGATCATTTCTCGCAAATGCCTTAAAAACGGGTCTTTTCCTCTTTGTTTTGATTCTCCATCCGCCAAATACAGTTTCTTCCATTTTCATCTTCAGTCCGTTTCAGGCACAGATTCCGGCTAATATTTCTTCATCTTCATTGAACTTTATGCCGGGAAATATTAGTTCTTCTAAAAGCACCCGCCTGGCATTGAACCTCCGTACATAGCCCGTTTCCGATCTGCAGTCGCAGTAACGAAGCGGGCTTTTTCTTTTGTCAAAGCAGGAAGATGGAGGTATCAGATGAGAACAAGACAGAAACTGCAGAGAAAAACCATTATGATCGACGGCAACCGCTATTACGCAGATCGTCCGCATGACTGCAGGAAGTGCTTTTTCTGGAAGAACCGTAAGGTCGGATGCACGCTCGGCAAGGAGAACTGCTACTACCTGGCGGAGACCGTGAAGACCGAGCAGGAAAAGAAATGTGAGAACTGTCCCTATGCCAAAGGCCAGCCCTGTGTCACGGCGAGCTGCTACAAGGATCTGGAGCACTGGCTTCAGGAACGTCGGGCCAGAGCCGTGAAGCGGATGATGAAGGAAGAAAGGAGTTCAGCCTATGTCGGATAAAGATCTTCAGAGATATCGTCACTATGAATCGATGATCAAGAAAGCACGGAAAGCAGGGATCGGTGAGAAGCCGCCCAGCTGTGCGAAATGCCAGTATTATCAGCCGGATTTCAAGTACAGGAAATGCCTGTATGCCAGATGTCCTTACCAGAGAGATACGGAGATCTTCCGCAAGAGACCGTTGAAGAAGGACAAGATTCCGGGACCGGAGGTGGTGAAGATGGATGGATAATTATTATCTTGACTATTTTTACGGCCTGGAAGCTGATGCATACAGCTTTATCCGTGTGCCAAAACTGCTGATTAATCTTCCCATTTATAAGGATCTGACATCTGACGATAAGCTCCTATACGGAATTTTACTAGACCGGATGAGCCTTTCCGCTAAAAACCGGTGGATGGATGATGATGGACGCGTGTATATCATATTCACCATTGAAGACGTTATGGAAGCTTTAAACTGTGCTCAGCATAAAGCGGTCAAGTTAATGAACAATCTGGAGACGAAAGCACATCTGATAGAACGTAAGCGTCAGGGGCAGGGGAAACCCAGCCTGATCTATGTGAAGAAATTCGTGCCGATGTCAAATGCGCAATTCTTGAATTGTCAAAATCGCAATTCTGGAATTGCTGAAAGCACAATTCAAGAGTTGCCGAAACCGCAATGTAATAATACTGAATCCAATAATACAGAATATAGCGATACTGATCTTTTCTTTTCCGCTAACGGCAGATCAGAAGAGATGAGAACGAGAGCCTCCTATGAGGAATATTTCAGAGATGCTCTTGAGATCGATTTTCTGAAGCAGAACAATCCGGGTGAGCGGGATACTCTGGACGGCATTTTGGATCTGATCGTGGATACCTGCTGTGCCAACAAGCCATGGATCCTGATCAGCGGAGACAAGAAGCCGATTGAAGTGGTGAAAAGCAGGTTCATGAAGCTTAATTCCAGCCATATCGAGTATGTCCTGAAGTGCCTGTCCGATAATACGACCCGGATCCGGAACGTGAATCAGTATCTGCTTGCCACTCTGTTCAATGCTACAACGACGATCAGCCCTTATTACCGGTCCTGGGTGAACAACGACATGGCTAACGGCCTTGTGTAGGAGGTGATGTAAAAATGCCAAATAAAGCGACGGTCCTTTGCTGCGGAAACCAGAAAGGTCGGGAAGACCACCACATGCGTGAACCTCGGCATCGGATTGGCCATGGAGGGGAAGAAAGTCCTGCTGGTGGATTTTGACCCGCAGGCCTCCCTGACCATCGGCCTGGGCTACCCGCAGCCGGAGGATCTGCCGGTGACGGTCACGGACATGATGAAAAAGGTGGTGGAGGATGCGGCGATCTCTCCGGGCGAAGGCATCCTGCACCATGAGGAGGGGATCGACCTGATGCCTTCCAGCATAGAGCTGTCCGGCATGGAGGTTTCCCTGGTCAATGCCATCAGCCGGGAGACTGTTTTGAAGGAATACCTGGAGAGTGTAAAGCGGGAGTATGACTTTATTCTGCTGGATTGCTCTCCCAGCCTGGGGATGCTGACCATCAATGCCATGGCTGCGGCGGATACGCTGCTGATCCCGGTGCAGGCGTCCTACCTGCCGGCGAAGGGCCTGGAGCAGCTGCTCCAGACCGTGCATAAGGTCCGGCGGCAGATCAATCCGAAACTGAAGATCGAGGGAATCCTGCTGACCATGGTGGATGCGAGGACGAACGATGCGAAAGAGATCAGCGAACTGATCCGGAATGCTTACGGAGAAAGGATCAAAGTCTATGCTGCCGGGATCCCCCGCTCTGTCCGGGTGTCCGAGATCAGCAAGGAGGGAAAAAGTATTTTCAGGCACGATCCCGGAGGAAAGGCAGCACAGGCTTACCGGGAGCTGACAAAGGAGGTGGTGAGGAATGCCGAGAAAAGGCGGAAACGTAACCTTGAGCAGTTACGATGAGATCTTCACCACAAAGCAGGACCGGGAGGAGAGCCAGCAGGAGCGGGTACAGCAGATCCCGTTATCCGAGCTGCATCCTTTTGAAGGCCATCCCTTCCGGGTGGTGGATGATGAGGAGATGCAGAAGACGGTGGAGAGTGTGAAGCAGTACGGCGTTCTGACCTCGGCTATTGCGAGGCCGGACCCGGACGGCGGCTATGAGATTCTTTCCGGTCACCGCAGGCTCCGGGCCTGTGAACTGGCCGGACTAAAGACGCTGCCGGTCATTGTCCGGGAGATGGACGACGATGCCGCTATTATCTTCATGGTGGATTCCAACCTGCAGAGAGAAAACATCCTGCCGAGTGAACGGGCATTTGCCTACCGGATGAAACTGGATGCGATGAAGCACCAGGGGGCAAGAACTGATCTTGGCAAAGGATCAACTTCTACGCAAGTTGCACAGAAGTTATCTGTTGAAAGGGTCGGGGAGGATGCCGGTGTAAGTAAAGATACAGTACGGAGATTTATCCGCCTCACTGAGTTAATTCCCGAAATCCGCGACCTGGTGGATGAGAAGAAAATCGCTTTCAATCCGGCGGTGGAACTCTCCTATCTGAAACCGGAGGAACAGCGGAATTTTCTGGAGGCAATGGAGTATGCACAGGCAGCGCCGTCCCTGTCCCAGGCACAGCGTATGAAAAAGATGAGCCAGGAAGGCCGCTGCGGGCTGGATGCCATGTGCGATGTGATGAGCGAAGTGAAAAAAGACGATAGGACGGCGATCACGATCTCCACAGACGTGCTGCGGAAGTATTTCCCGAAGTCCTATACCCCGCAGCAGATGCAGGATGTGATCGTAAAACTGCTGGATCAGTGGCAGAAAAAGCGAAACAGGGAACAGACACGATAAGGAGGAAGGAAAAGATGTGTTACCGAAACGGGTATGGATGCTGCAGTTGTGACAGCTGTGAGAACAGGAATAAGAAGGAGGTTCGGTTTGGCATGACGGAAAAGGATCTTGGCAACGCGATCCATGTCCTGGAAACCCTGGCCGAGTTTCTGGGGATTCCTGAAGAGGAGGGAGAAGGAAATGAGATCCCGCCTCTTATGATCGCTGTCAGGCCGGGGGAGGCCATGCAGATCATCACGGAGGAAGAAGCAGCACAGTTTCTCCCCGGCTTTGGGGAGGAGGATGTGATCGCAGAGGCTCCGGATCTGGATCTGGTGATGAGCTATAACAAAGATCTGATCTTTACGGTGGAGGACAGGAAATACCTGGACGGCCCGGCCCTGTTCTATGCCGTAGATGATGAGGGAGACATTGTTCCGCTTACGGTTTCCGATCTCTTTCATGTCAAAGAGATGCTGAAAAGACGTACTGTTCTGGTGAAAGAGGAGGGGATGGAGATGCCGGTCATCTCCCTGGACTAAAGGAGGACGTGATGAAGGAATATGACATCAAGATCACGGAGACGCTGGAAAAGACCGTGCAGGTAAAAGCAGCGTCCCGGGAGGAAGCAGAAGTCATTGCGGAGGAAAACTGGAATCAGTCTCTGTATGACATGGATTCTGCGGAAGACTATGCGGATGTCCGCTTTACGGCAGGGGAGGAACGGGAGATTGCCAGGGAGGATCAGATCGAGGTCTTAAAGGTTTCTCCCGGGGAATATCCCTGCAGGGTAACAGTGGGCATAGAGCTGAAGGATCTGCAGAGCGCTGTCGGAGGAAATATTGAATGCTTTTATCCTTATGAGGAAAACATTGGACTGCTCGTCAATGAGGAGGGCAAAATCAACGGCAGCAAACTAAACCGTGCGGTATACGGGGAAGATGGAAGCCTTCTGGATGTGATCGCCGGGGATTTCCTGATTGTCGGGATGACGGAGGAGGGGGTCGGATCTCTGACGGAGGAGCAGATCAAACGGTACGAAGAAAAGTTTCACCAGCCGCAGACCTTCCTCCGTATGGGAAAAGGCATGATGGTTCTTCCGGTTCCAGAGTCGGAGATAAAACCAAAGAGCAGACGGGGGAAAACAGTGCAGGAAAAAGCGCCGGAAATGACAGCCCGCCTTCCACGGGAGCCGGCGCGGTAAGCAGAACAGGAGGTAAGAGCC
Source organism: Lachnospiraceae bacterium UBA3732 (assembly GCA_002372545.1). Classification (GTDB taxonomy): domain Bacteria; phylum Bacillota; class Clostridia; order Lachnospirales; family Lachnospiraceae; genus Eubacterium_Q. The sequence goes on from DFHD01000041.1 coordinate 5,008, forward strand.
TATGCAGGAAGAGGTCGAAAACAGGACCGTCAACTTTGCCGTGTCGATGACCAGGCTTACGGCAAGGGGTGTGATTGCCGCATTCCGGATATATATGCAGCACCGAAGCAACGTGAAGAGGAATAAGGAAGTAAAGCGGCAGGCATCAGAAACAGCCATCCCGCACGGAAAGCAGACCGTGAAGGAGCTGATCGGCCAGAACCAGGGCGTTTCCAACATGGATATCGCAAAGACAGATCTTCGCGGTTTTGAGAAGGTGGCCAGGAAATATGGCGTGGACTACGCGATCCGGAAGGACAACGGAGCAAAGCCGCCGCGGTATCTGGTATTTTTCAAGGCGCGGGATGCGGACGCGCTGACGGCGGCTTTCAAAGAGTATTCTGCCTCGGTTCTGCGAAAAGAAAAGGAGGGGCGGCCGAGCGTATTGAAACAGCTGAGAAAGATGAAAGCGCTGGTGGCGTCGATCCCGGATAAGGTGCGCAATAAGGATAAGGAGCATTCATTATGAGTTTGGATACAAAAAAATGGAAACGGCTGCTCCTTTTCAATTTTCCGTATATCTTCGCAGCCCTTATCGCAACCAATTTGGGAGAGGGATGGAGATTCGCTAACGGAGTAAAGGCTTCCGAAAAGCTGCTGTCCTTTATGACAACGCTGCCGGTAGCGCTCCGGAACCCTCTGCCGAGCTTTCACCCGATGGATCTGCTGATCGGGATTCTCTGCGGCGCAGCTCTTCGGCTGGCGGTCTATCTGAAGGGCAAGAACGCGAAGAAATACCGGCATAACACAGAGTATGGTTCCGCCCGCTGGGGGAACAAGAAAGATATCGAGCCGTTTATGGATGAAAAGCCGGAAAATAACATCATTCTGACGAAAACGGAGGGGCTGACCATGAACAGCCGCCCCAAAAATCCGGCGAATGCCCGGAATAAAAACGTGTTGATTGTCGGCGGAAGCGGCTCCGGCAAAACGAGATTTGTGTTGAAGCCAAACCTTCTTCAGTGCCATTCTTCTTACGTTGTGACTGACCCCAAGGTGTGAGTTTCCGCTAGAGTG
>DFHD01000011.1 GCA_002372545.1 Lachnospiraceae bacterium UBA3732
GCAGCTCTTGCACAGCTCGAAGGTATCACCGTGGTCAAGGTGAAGAGCGATCGGGATATCGGGATTCTCAATGACAGCTGCTTCTACCAGCTTTACCAGATAGGTATGGTTTGCATAGGCGCGGGCACCCTTGGAGACCTGCAGGATAACAGGGCTGTTCAGCTCGCCGGCTGCCTCTGTGATTCCCTGGACGATTTCCATGTTGTTGACGTTGAAGGCGCCTACTGCGTATCCGCCGTCATAAGCTTTTTTAAACATCTCGGTTGTTGTTACTAATGGCATTGTTTAAACTCCTTTCCTGAAAGAATATTTTGTAAAGCTCTACCTCTATTTTAATACGTTCCCGGAAAAAAGCATTATAAACTTTCTTCGTTTTGGTTTTTTTATTTTTTCCTTAAGTTTTTTTGCGTATTAAGACAACGTTTTTCCGTTAAGTGGACCTTTCGTATTTCTCCCGGTCCCTGCATGGATAAAAAAGCGCTCATTCCATACGCCTTTTCCCCTGTGCCCATAAGCTCCGCAGGCTCACTGTCTTTCGACGTCAGCCCCCTTCTCTGCTTTCTTCTTTCCGAAGCCGGACAGGCCAAAGCACCCCGTTCCGCCGTGGGTCGTGATCACGGATCCGCACTCGATCCAGTGGATCCGGGTAAATCCCAGATCCCCCAGGGTATCTTCCGCAGCCTTCCGGCACTGGGGGGAGAATTCCGGGGTATGGCCCAGCCAGATCTCCGGACGATCCGTTTCATATTCATTTACAAAGTCCCGGATCATGGCGGGGATCACCCGTTCCATGCGGCCCCGGTATTTTCTGACAGGGACCAGATACCCGCCGATCATGTCTATACGGGGATGGATCTTCAGCAGTTCCCCCACCAGAGCCGCCGTATTGCGGACTCTGCCGCCTGCTTTCAGAAATTCAAATCCATCCGGCACAAAGGCCATGCAGGAATGGTCCACCAGGTCCCGGGCGGCTTTCTCCGCATCCCCAAGAGTCCGCTCCGGATGTTCTTCCAGCATCTGCGCAGTCCTGACCACAACGGAGCAGTGGCCGAAGGAAAACATCCCCGTATCCACCTGTGCAAAGGGCATCCGGGGGAATTCCTCCGCCGCCCGGCGGGCGCAGTCAAAAGAGCAGGTGGTCACGGCCGAATAGGCTATATGCAGCACCGAGGCGTCCGGGTCCGATGCAAGGATCTCCTCGAAGACCCTGGTAAAATCATATTCCATGGCTCCGCTGGTGGAGGGGATCTTCCCGGTCCTTCGGTAATACTCTATGACCTCCGAGGGAGAAAAGGCCCCGTCTTCCCTGGTCTCTGTGCCGAATATCACATGCATGGGTACGATCCGGATCCCATAGCGTTTTCTTAAATCAGCAGGAACATCGCTGCCGCTTTCCGCCACAATAATGATCTTTCCCATAAGCGTCTCCTCCTCTGTGAATGAACCTCTCTTCCCTGTCTGCCGCGTCTCAGCCTCCGGTAATGCTTTCCGGATGTCACTAACCATTTTATCGCAATATAGTTTTAAAAACAATGTTATATAGTTTTAATATCAGCTATTTGCATACCAGTCCGTGCCAGGCTGTATCCTGCGGCCCAGGCCTTTCAGCCATTCCCCACTTTTGCAGCACCCCTCTGCACAGACTTTCTGCCGGGCACCGGGGAGGGCCCTTACGGAAAAAAAAACCGGAAAGCCTGTAAAAGCTTTCCGGATCCTCAGATCTTCTCCCAGGGTCCCTCCCTGACCACCTCCGTTGTCCCGGAGATCCTGGCAAGGATATAATTTTTCACCAGGTCATAGTCCCCCTCCGGAATAAAGACGGTCCCCTTTCCGATCTTCTTCTCCAGGCGGATCTTTTTATCTGCCAGAACGACCCGGTGCAGCCTGTCATATTCCATGATGACTGTGCTCCTGCCGGTTCCGATCCTGATGTATTCGTCGTTCATCCAGTAAAATTCGTCCCAGTTCCCCAGCATTTTGAAGGCCAGGACGACGCCTGATGCAATCGCCATAACGGCAAGGCCGGACAGCAGCGTGATCTTCAGGACCCACATATCCCCCATGATCAGGCTCATCAGGACGAACATGACGCAGATCCCTCCGCATACACCGAAGGTAAGCTTATAGGCAAAGCCGGCAGCGGCATCGTCTATCCTGCAGCGCCAGCAGTAAGACCCGTTGTCCAGCCGGGTCACTTTATTTTGGTGTTAGTCAGGAAATGGGGTGATAGTCCGTTTTTATGGACAATCTCCCTGGTACCATACGATTATCAACAGAAAGGATGATCGTTATGGGCCAGAATCTCCGCATTAAACTGACAAAATTAATTGAAAAGCTTCCTGAAGCTGTTATCAGCAGTCTTCTTGAACAGGTGGAATCCTATCATGATGCTCAGGTCGAAACCAGCAGACCCGCCTGCCCGTATTGCGGTAATACACATATCGTTAAGAATGGACACAAGTGTGGAAAGCAGGAATACCGCTGCAAGGACTGCGGGCGTACTTTCGTATCTACTACGAATACAATTATGTCCGGATCACATCAGAGCAGAGAATTATGGGAAGAAGTCATATCCGATACTCTGAGGGGCAATGCAATAGATTATTCCGCTAAGCGTCTTGGCCTGTCTCACGACTGTGTCTTCCATATGCGACATAAGATTCTTTTCGCTCTTAATGAAGAATCTGTTCAGGATCCCGTTATCCTGAAGGATGTTGCAGAACTGGACGAAACTTATGTCCTGGAATCTTATAAAGGAAAGGCTGTTCCCGATGAAGCTGGCAGAAAGGCCAGAAAGCATGGGGCAAAAGCTCAGAAAAGAGG
>DFHD01000058.1:0-10661 GCA_002372545.1 Lachnospiraceae bacterium UBA3732
TCCTTCGCTATGAGCAGAATAATGTAATATACCGGGAAAAAGCATGCCGCGGATACCGCAAGGATGACGGCGTTATGCCACATCAGCCTGTCCTCCCATAAGGGAAGGCTGACCCATTTCAGCCAGATGGCCGCCCCCGTTCCAATGGCCGAGGCGAAGAGCACCCGGAAGACCGGAAGGTCTCTAAATACCTCCCGCACCGGAATCCTCTCCTCATTGGACAGCGCCTTTGCCTGCCAGAGCAGGACCACAAGCTCCGCCGCGAGAGTACCTATGGCCGCTCCCGCTGATTTATACCGGGGGATCAGGACCGCATTCAGAATAAGGTCAACCACTGCCCCGGCGATTTCGGACCACAGCACCGTCTTTTCTCTTCCGATGGGCACCAGGATCTGGATTCCCAGAATATTGGAGAAGCCGATAAAGAGCAGAGTCGGCATAATGATCTGCATGGGCAGGATGGCGTCCAGATACTTAATGCCGGAGAGGAAAAGGATTCCCTCCCGGGCAAAGATCATAAAGTAGATCATCAGCGGGAAGGAGAACAGCCAGACAAACCGCACGGCCTTGGCTCCCACCTTCCGGAATTCGTCCATCTCGCCCTTTTCCACATACCATGAGGCTCTTGGGAGGAGCACCGTTCCCAGAGATGTAACGATTGAGACCAGGATTGTCTTGATCCGCACTGCCGCGCCATAGTAGCCGACATCCGTCTTGGTCTTCATAATACCCAGCATGACATTGTCCAGATGCAGATAAACGGTTGTGGCGCATGCCATGGCAAAGAAGATAGCAACCTCTTTCATGTGCTTTTTCAGGTTCAGATTCTTCTTCAGCTTCAGATCCACCACCCGCCGGGCGTGCAGCAGGTTCATCACCGCCGATGCTGACGTGGCAAATACCGTAATGGCGCCGTAAATGGCATAATCCTTTTCCGCCTTCACCAGAAGGAAGGTGCCGATAAGGCCGATCACCTTAAAGATGAGCGACCGGATGGTGATGTAGGAATACATCTCCAGTCCCTTATAGAGATGCTCCAGTCCGATGGCCTGGAACAGGATCTGGGTGCTCATGATAAGGTATAGCGTCTTTTCACTTCGCATAGCGGGCACAGTAAAGAGCGCCCCGAAAAATACCGCATAGACGATCAGACTGCAGAAAAGGTTGATCAGGAAAAGCTCCTGTGTCAGCCGGGAAAGCGCCTCCTTATCGTCCCTCACCTTTGCCGCCGCACGGACTCCGTAGGTCGGGATTCCCAGCTGCGCAAAGAGGGCAAAATAGGCCACGACCGAGGTGGCCAGATTGACCAGACCATATCCGTCCGGTCCCAGAACCCGCGAAACATAAGGAAAGGTGATCAGCGGAAAAAGAAAATTGGAGACGGTCAGAATAGCATTCATAATAAAATTTTTCTTGATCGATTTTTCCCTGGCCACTCTTCTCACCGGCTTTCCCCGCAGTCTGCTGCGTCTTCATTCTTTCCCGTCTTCTGTCTTCGGTTTCCGCTTTCTGTTTCTGTTTTCTGTTTCTGTTTTATTCCGGGCTCCTCTATGCAAATAAACAGCATGTAATCCAATGCCGCAGGAATCATATGGCGGAAGGCTGTAAAAAGGGGATTTTACGCGCTCTTCCGGAATTTTTTATGAAAGAACTTGGCCGTAAGGAAGGTGACGACCTTCTGCCGGTAATTGATCTTCTCCGTATAGACAAAGGGCACCTCCCGGATCTCTTCTTTTTTGATCCGGCCGCTTTCCACCTGTCTTGCCAGCCATACATTAAAGAACAGCTCGCTGACCCGTCCCGGGTAGCGAAGGTCAAAATCCGTCAGACCCTCGCGGCCCTTCAGCCGCTCCACAAGATCAAAGAGGATATCAAAGATCCATGTGCAGTACTCATCCACAAGATCCTTTTTCATGATCATCATGTTGAACATGTATCCCCAGTTCTGCCGCATCACCCGTTCATAGGACGGCAGATATTCCGGATACCGCTCCTCGAGGATCTCCCGGGCGGTGTCCAGCTCCTCGATATGATGCGTATGCTCATAGTGGGAATACAGCGTCTCGATATAATATCTCCGCTTCTTCGGCACGATCACCCTCGCACCGCTCAGCATGGGGCGAAGCTCCCTGTACCGGAGAATGCTCTCATATTTATCCTTCTTCCGCTTCTTTCCGCGGAAGTGCCGCCGGTAATGGGCAAGGCCGAGATATTCCGAAGAAAGGTTCTTCCATGCCCAGTAAAGACCAGTCAGCTCGCAGAACTGGCTGTTGAGAGCGGAAATATTCTCTCCGGTATTATCCTTCTGAAAGCCCAGATCAAGGGGCGTTCCGTCCCCGGCCAGCTTTCCCTCCGCTCCCACATGAAGCGGTATATACATCCGGTCTCCGGGCATGACGCAATCCTTATGGGCGGCCACGACCACCCACACCTTGGCCTTCTTTTCATAATCCGGATCTTTAAATCGTTTATCCATAGATCAGTTCTCCTCGGGCTTCCACCCAGGTCTGTACAGGCTGTGAAGACCCTTTTTGCCCTTCCAGGCGTCTCTGTAGGCCTCTTTGTACATTTTTTTCAGCTCAGGCTTTCTCTTCGACAGGAAGGAAACATCCTCAATATACCGCTTAAAAAACCGGATCAGGAAATACCGGTAAGGGAAATTCTTTTTGATCATCAAAAAGTCATTTCTCTTGAAGTAGAATTTGCCCCAGTTCACCAGGTCCTCATCAAAGGGCGGAGTGTCATGATCCACAATGCTTGAGGTCACGCAGAACATCACGCCCGCCTTCCTGAGACGGATGGAATGCTCCTGATCATCCCGGTAGATGAAATAATCCTTTTCGTCCAATCCGACCTTTTCCAGAGTGCTCTTATGGATGCAGGAGCCCACATAGGAAAGGATATCGAACCTAAAATAAGGCTTCTCATAGTCCTCCGCCGAGGATTCGATCATCTTCACCTTCCACTTGGAAACCTCCAGATAATTTCTGTGGCCCAGATGCGGAACGCCGCCGTTATAAACGGCGCTGCAGATAGCCGAGATCCCATCCAGCTTTTCAGGCTTCAGCTTACGGTAAAAGGCATTCAGCTCAGCAAACGCACTCTCTCTGGGGTAGGCATCATCATCGGATACCCAGATCCAGTCCGCATCCATCCCCATAGCGATATTCATGCCCTCATAAAAGCCGCCGGCGCCGCCTGTATTCTCCGGGAGATGCACCAGCTTTTTCTCAAAGTCCTCCGGCGTATTCACCCATTCCTCCAGATATTCAGCGGTTCCGTCATCGCTGCAGTTGTCGATAGCCAGCAGATAAGCCGGCTTATAGGTCTGCGCCGAATAGCATCCCAGCGCATGCTTCAGCTTTTCCAGCCTGTTATAGGTAACAAGTACTACACCAATCTTCATATCGTTCATTCTTTTATGGTTACCTCCATATCGTGCGTCTTCCTTTTCTCCTCCGGCGGCAGCTGCATATAGTCACCGTAGATCCCGGACAGATATTCATCCCAGTTGGAGTAGGTTCTGTAGGTTTCCCCTTCAAAGGACACCTCAGTCGGCTTCCGGAATCCCTCGTAGCTGATCCGCTCGCCGGGGCCATAAAGGCCCATAGTCACGATGCCGCAGTGTTTTGTACTCCCGTAGGGACACTGCTTGGCCGTTCCCGTTATGGCACTTACATATTTTTTCTGTGTGATGATCCGGGAAAGAGGGATCAGCACCAGCTTGGAAAGTTTGTGGAACAGTGTCCGTCCCTCGCCCCACTCAGCGTTCCGGATATACAGGAGCCGCCGCAGGAAGCTTACCTTTTTCAGCACCTTATTGGCCTTTTTCCGGTCGTCCGGCAGCCCGTCCACCGGAAATATATCCACCCAGAGATGGGGAATATCGTTGCCGTACATCTTTTTCGTCGTTGTGCGGATATCCACCAGCTTCATGAAGGGGAACATAAAGGTTCCGTCCTCCGGACATACCAGCTTCAGATGATCAGAAAAAAGCTTTTTCTCCCGGTTCAGCCGCACCAGCCTGTTGTAATCCGGCCGGGGCAGACAGACATCCACATCATCATCCCAGGGGATAAAGCCCTTATGGCGAATGGCGCCCAGAAGGGTGCCGCCGCAAAGATACAGGTTCAGTCCGTTTTCCTTTGCCACAGAATCAAGTTCCCGGAGCATTTCCAGCTCATGGCTCTTGATCTCTTCATTTGTCAGTTTTCTTGCCATTCCTTTCTCCTCTTCCCCTCAGACAACGTACCGGCTCTTCGCTTCTGTTCCGGCTTCTCGCTGTTGCCCCCTCGCTTTTGTCAACGCCCCGGCCTCTTGCCATCGCTCCGGTCCACCGATTCTCCGGTTCTTTACGCTTCGGCCGCTTCCTGTTCCTTGCTGTTCATGCTGTCTCCGCTGCTCTCGTCCGCTCCGGCCTCCACATATTCAACCGGCGGATGGAAGAACAGGCCGTCCTTCGTTCCCAGCACCACCTGCTTGATCCTTGTCAGCTTATGGTCCGGCGCTTTCATGATGATCCGGACAACATGGCCGCCCAGGCGGATGCATTCATAGCCCCAGCCCTTCAGACCCTCTCTTCTGTAGAGCACCACCTCATTCCGGTAACGCATACGGTACCGGGGCATGCGCTCCATATCATCCTCATGGATGTTTGCCCCTACATTCTGGGGCGATTTATGCATGACCACACTGTCGGAGATCGCATAGCAGGGATACTTACGGGAGATCCGCCGGCTGTACTCCCAATCATCGGTCCAGATAAAGAATTCCTTGATGGGCAGGCCCACATCCTTTACCACGTCAGCCTTCACAAAGAAGGACACGAAGGAAGCGATGACCACAGGTACAAAACGCACGTCAAACTTCTCCACAGGCTTGGTCAGCTTTTCCCTCTGCAGATTCATGATACAGGGCTTTCTGTCCTTCCACATAACGCGGCTGGATAAGAAGCCGTAGTTGCCCTCCAGCTCCTCGTCCGCCTTCAGCAGTCTCGCCAAACAATGCTTGGCGGGCATGCAGTCGTCATCCATGATCCAGACAAATTCATAACCGGCTTCCACAGCCTTTTTGATGCCGAAGGAAAAGCCGCCGGCCCCGCCCAGATTGGCGCCGGTGTTGATATAATTCACTCTGGGATCCTTCCGAAGCTCTGCCAGAGCCTCCTCCGTGCCATCCGTGGAGGCGTTGTCGATGATCATGATATCGCACTCCGCATCCTGCTGGTTCATCAGACAATACATATTTTCCAGAAGGAGCTCCTTCCGGTTATAGGTTACCACAACCGCTGCCGTTCTGTTCATCTTCGATCTCTCCTTTTTACTTGGAGCCGTCCATCTTCAGGACTGCCGTAAAGGTCTTTACCAGGATCTTCAGGTCCAGTCCCAACGAGAAGTTCCGGATATATTCATTATCCAGCCGTACCACCTCTTCAAATTCGGTGATGTCGCTTCGGCCGGAGGTCTGCCACAGGCCCGTAAGCCCGGGCTTCATTGCCAGTCTGGAAAGGTGATGGGGCGAATACTGCTGGAATTCGTCCAATGTCGGAGGCCTTGTGCCCACAAGGGACATATCCCCCTTCAGAATGTTCCAGAACTGCGGGAATTCGTCCAGACTGGTTTTCCGCATGAACTTTCCGGCCGGGAAAATCCGGGGATCGTCCTCCATCTTGAACATCAGGCCGCTCATCTCGTTCTTCGCCATCAGCTCCTTCTTCCGTTCCTCCGCATCCATATACATGGACCGGAATTTATACATTTTGAAGATCTTTCCGTTCTTGCCCACCCTGTTCTGCTTAAAGAGCACAGGACCCGGGGACTGCTTCTTGATGATGGGAGCCAGAAAGATCATCAGGATGCCTGTGAAGAGGAGTCCGATCACGCTGACCACGATATCCACCAGACGCTTGATGATCAGCTCACCCGGGGTTCCCGGGCTGATGGAGGTGGTGATCACCGTAAACGGCTCCACATTGTCGATCTGCATGTTCGGCAGGTTCTTGATCTCCAGATCCAGGCCGATGTGGGTGGTGATACCCATGCTGAGGAACCTGTCCGCGATCCGGCTGGATTCCCCGTGTTTGGCCAGAAGGTAGACCTCGTTCACCACGTTTTCCTTCACGAATCCCAGAAGATCCTCTCTGGCGATCACCGGAATGCTCCGGATCTCCTTCGGGAAATCCTCTTCCCTGTGGGTCTTATCCGGCAGCAGCATAATGCCGATAAAGCTGTAATAGCCGTTGTTCTTTACCTGAAGCGCCTCCAGATATCTCTCCACCATACCGGGGTAGGTCACGACCATCACCTTGGAATTATTCTTGCCGGACCAGAACCGCCGCCAGATCAACTTCTTCCGGATGCACCGGAGCAGGAACATGATCACGATATCGAAGATAAAGAACAGACCGAAGGTCATACGCGAATAGGTGCTGGAAACCTTCATCACGAAAAGAAGAGCGATGATGGTGGCCAGAAGCTGTATGTTTACCACGGTCACGCACCAGAGCTCTCTGAATTTTTTCCTTTTCAGGATGCCTGTATGAAAGCTGTTAAAGAGCATCAAAACAATATACAGCACCACAACAGTTACACAGATGCGGCTGTAAAAGTCCAGATTGCTCTTTTTCTCCTCCTTCGGGATCCACACCAGATAAGCGAGCCAGAAGGAAAGAATAACACTGAATATGTCAATAATGATAAAGTCCAGGTGCTTTGCCTTTACACTGGATTTTTTACCCAAATTCCACTCACCTCTTTGTTTTATTCAATACGGTACCGATCATCTCCGTACCGGATGTCTTCGCTTCATTTACCGCAAACTTCATGTCCTTCATGGTGGTATTTCCATACGTTGCAAGAAGAACGAGCCCGTCGGCCGCGCTGGAAAGCAGAAGGCCGTCGGCATGCTCCTTGATGGCCGGCGTTCCCACGATCACGATATCCTGTTTTTCAGAAGCCTTTTCCACTTCCCGGATCAGTTCTCCTGTCTTCTTTCCGTCGGAGAACGTAAAGGATGATGCCTTCTGCCCTACCGACAGAAGCTCCTGCTCCAGCTTTTCGGCCAGATTCTCTTCTCCCACCTTTTCATTTACCGGGACAAGGGCGATGACCTTCTTTCCGGAAAGGAGCAGCTGGTAGGCCAGCCTCTTTTCCGCCTCTTCTCTGTTCTTTTCCCTCTTCGGAAGCTTACCGTAAAGAGTAGTTCCTGCATAAGCCAGGTCTCCTGCATTCCGGATCCGGTCAAATATGACGTAGATCACCAGGAGAACGACAGCAGCCAGGATCACGCCGCCAATACCGCCGACGATCCCGTACTTGATCAGGCCCGTCAGACTGGGAGAAAAGCTGGACGCTGCTCTGGCGCCGCGGCTGTCCGTAACGGAGGGCTGATCCACAACATAAACGTCGGTGACCTTAAGATTCTGCTTAGCCGTCTCAATAAAATGATCGACCAGAAGACGGCAGATATCCAAACCGCGCTCTGCATTCACATCTGTCACGACCACCTGCATAATGTTGGTACCATTGTTATTCTTATTGATCAGAAAACGGAACTCCTCCAGGGTGATATTCTTCATATCCGAATACTCTTCCCGGAGATTCAGCTCGTCAATGATGCTGGCCAGAGTGGTATCACAGGTGAGCAGAATCCTGGCATCCGCCTGCACACGGTTATAGATCTGGCTGACATCTGTTGCATTTGTTCCGCCGGAAAGGGAGGAAATATCAAAGCCGATATAAATACGGGCAGTAATATTGCTGCTTCCCGCAGGGGGATAAGCATCCGTATGCTTCTGAACGCCATAATAATACGCATCTCTGTTCTGATTATAAATGGAACTGATGCTCGCATTTCCCCGGCCAACCGAGGTTTCCCACTCCAGCTTCTGTTTACGGTAACCCAGATAGCCAAAAGCACCCGCAAAAAGGGCCGCCAGCAGAATGATCATCCAGATCCTCTCCCAGAGATATATCAAAAACTGTCTCAGATCAATAAGTCTTTCCGTATCCTTCATTGCACTCTCCTTAACCAGCCGTACCTGTATTCCACACCGGAACATTAACTTTAATTTTACCTTCTTTCCCCCTTGCTGTCAACGAAGCGATCACGCTGCCCAGCATGATCCAGAAGGGATTGAACCAGATATGCAGGATCAGATCATCCACCACTGCATGGGCCGCCAGCATGGTCAGCACAAACAAGAGATGGGTGTCATGACGCCGCCGGGCATCAAACATCAGATATGTCAGCAAAACCAGGATGACGGCGATGAAAAAGATGCCGTACCGCTGGGTAAACTGCACGTAGAGATTATCCACATACAGGTACTCTCCCCTGTCCTGCATACCGCTTTCGTTCAGCCCGTTGCCGACCCATTCGATCCTCCTGCCAAACAGAGGAAGCCCGTAGGTCTTCACCGACATCTGCATAAAGTTCAGCCGGCCGGTAAGCAGGTTGTTCAGCTTTGCCAGTATCCTGTTCTTCGGTGAATATATTTTGACCAGGAAAAAGCTGAGCGCCATGCCGAAAAGCCAGGCAAAGGTCACGAAAAATGTAAGGAACCGGTACAGCGTTTGTTTCGGCCTGACCATCACATGGCTGTGGAGCTTCAGATAGATGAGCGCCAAAAGCATGATCAGCGTGAACAGGAAGCAAAGCCGGGAATCTGTCACGTAATAGAGCCAGTAGCCTGCTCCGAAATAAAAAGCGATCCGCCACAGCGGGACCCTTTCCCGGTTCAGATAAAAATCAATGGTGATGATATCCAGAAGATAGGTGGATGCGTAAAGCGCATAGCGGAAGCCCAGGAATTCTCTTGGTCTTTGGTATTTTGCATCCATGATATAGTTTTCGATGAGCCCCACCTGGCTGCAGACCACGATGATGCCCAGCCAGAATATGGTGAGCCAGGCTGTCACCCGCAGGATCCTTTGGATACTGTAGGTCCTGCCGCAGTAGATAAAGAGCAGCGGCGTTGCTGTAACGAAGCTGACGGCTCTGTGAATGATCAGGAAAAAGAAGGCGATCAGCGCCAGCGTCAGGAACAGTCTGTAATTGTAGCCTCTTTTCAGCAGCTCGCTGATAGCGAGAATCCCCCAGCAGACCAGGCAGACCAGCTTGTACGCGGCCTCCGGAATGGCGGTGATCAGTACGGTTGAACGCAGGATCATGACCGTCATATAGACCACGAACGCAGAGAGATAAAGGATCTCGCTGGTTGATATGCGATTGGGTAAACGGATGCTCCTATCCACTTCAGCCTCCTTCCGGGGTACTCTCCGCTGTGATCTTCACACAATTATCCAACCTTCATCATAACAAAAAAAAAGCCGTCTGACAACACCTGTTCGATTTTCTCACGAACCTGAAAGGCATTCTCCGGAACGGACTTCTTTTATTCTTTTGCATACTTCCCGTCCACGGCCCGTGATATGGGAAGTATGCGTGATCTCAAGGTTTCAGGCGAACATTTCTCCCGGTTTAACCGGATATCCGTTCAGATATGCGGCGGCCGGCATGGCCTTTTTCCCCTCCGGCTGAAGCTCGGTAATCACCAGCACACCCTTTCCGGTCATGACAGCGATGCCCTTTTTATTTGCCTGCAGCACCTCTCCCGGAACAGGCTCACGGTCCTTCCCCCGGGCAGCTCCGGGTGCTTCCGCACTCTGCGGAACCGGCTCCTTCTTTCCGTTTTCCTGCGAGGCAGGCTCCTGTGAAACTGCGCTCCGGTAGGCTTCCATGTGACGCAGGGTTTCCACTTCATCCGCCACCCTGGCAAAAAGGATTTTCAGATTCTTTTCTCCCAGAAAAGCATATGCCACCGCATGGGGATTCAGCCCGCGGATCCTCCGGCAAAGCGCCTCAGCCGTTTCTCCAAAGTCCAGCTTACCCATATCCCGGGTGATCTTTCCGGCATAGCTGCTTTCCTCATTCTTCTGCTTTTCCGGGATAAGGCTCCCTGCTTTAAGACCGGCCAAAAGAGCCGGAAGAAGCTCCGCGCCGCATTCCGCCAGCTTTTCCGTAAGACTTCCCGCCGTATCCTTTTCGGTTATGGGCAGCTCTGCCTTCATGAGCATGTCGCCCGTGTCCAGTCCCTCTTCCATCTGCATTACCGTAACGCCGGTTTTCTCATCCCCGGCCAGGATGGCTGCCTCTACCGGAGCCGCTCCTCTGTATTGGGGAAGCAGTGAGGCATGCAGATTTACGCAGCCATATCCGGGAATCTCCAGTATGCTCTTCGGCAGAATCTGGCCGTATGCCGCCACCAGAATGAGTTCCGGAGCAGCCATTTTCAGCCACTCCACCTCTTCCTCAGTCCGCAGCTTCTCCGGCTGACGGACCGGAAGACCCAGCTGCTCCGCAGCCTCCTTCACCGGCGAAGGCATGAGCTTTTTCCCCCGCCCCCTCGGACGGTCCGGCTGGGTGTATACGGCGACGATCTCCTCGCCCATTTCATGCAGTTTTTTGAGTGCCGGAACCGCAAAGTCCGGCGTTCCCATATATACAATTCTCAATTCTATCTCATCTCCTTTTACTCATGACACCTCCGCCCGAAGGGGGCGGCAGTCTTCCTGCTGAACGGAGAGATCCATGTCAGCGATACAAATCATATTGCATTTCCCTTTCCGTTTGATTATGATAGTTATGAAGCTATGCGCGGC
>DFHD01000058.1:10736-20699 GCA_002372545.1 Lachnospiraceae bacterium UBA3732
AGGCTTTTGCGCAGTGCTATCCGGAAGGCAATTCATAGATGTAGTTATGTAGAAATCGGTGTACGATAGCCTTGGGCATGCGAAGGCTGATCATCAAACCGGCGGAGAATCCTGACATGGCAGAATTTCTTAAAAAGATCATAGGTATGACAAAGGACGAGTTCATTAGCTGGCTGCACGAAAGCCAGGGCTCGCTTGGAAATTATCTGCTGAAGATCCTTCTTGCCATCCTGATCTATTTCATCATCAGCGATTCGCTCACATCCATCATCCGTAAGGTTCTGAAAAAGGACGAAGATCCGCGCAGCAGACAGATCGATCAGAGCTCACGGGTACTTGCCGTGATCCTGTACATTTTCAAGTATGTGTTACTGATCATTGTCCTTTATGACATCATCCATCAGCTGGGCATAGTGGAGACCAGCCCTTCCGTTACGCTGCTCGTATCAGGAGGCGTTGTACTGCTCCTTCTCCTGACCGGCACCCTGGCTAAAGGGATCCGGAAGCTTGCCCGTTATCTGAACCGCCTCGCCCGCGGCGAGGATATCGAATATGCCGATATCACAGATACAAAAAAGCGGCGCTTCGCCGGTCTTTCCATGCATTCCGGGACACGCCGCAGCATTTTCCGTCTCCTGTCCTTCCTGTATAAAACGGCCGGGATCGTGATTGGCGTTGCTCTGGCACTTGTCGCCTGCCGCGGCATTTCCTATGTGCTGGAGAGCAAGGGAACAGACATCTCCCATCTTCTCGCCCTGCCGGAATACCAGCTCTCACGGGAATTCCAGGCAGAATTCCGTTGGGACAAAGAGCTTCCCGATAAGCTGCCCGTAAAGCTGGGCGAACATGTTGAGGTAAAGACCAATGGCGATATCAATCTCATTTTTGTTGACGGCAGCTTTACGGCCATCAATACATCCAGCCGGGATTACCGGTTCTATGAGGTCGGCATCAATCAGTCGATCCGTTCCTCCCTCCGCCGGACAACCTTCCGGTACGAAAATACCTCTAAGCTTACCCAGAATACCCACGGCAATTATTCCGATTCCTACATTTACTGCAACTGGTCGGACAATAACTGCCTGATCCTGACGGTAAATAACACCTCCAACCGGGTCGCGTCGCTTACCTACATCCGGGATCTTCGCGCTGTTGCAGACCTGCTCGGGGTGAGCGAATACTGATCCAACGCCCGGCCGGGATATTTGTTTCTCTTTATCCCTCTTTATTCCTCTTCCTCGACAGCCGTAACGTGATGCAGGCCTCCGATGACCTTATCCTTATAAAGGACTCCGTCCAGGTGATCAAGCTCGTGGCAGATGGCGCGGGCCAGAAGCTCCGTCCCCTCGACACGGATCTCGTCCATATTTCTGTCAAGCGCTTTGGCTATAACATGATTCGGACGGGTCACCTCTCCGGAAAGCCCCGGAAGGGAAAGGCAGCCCTCCTCGCCTGTCTGTTCGCCATCCGCTTCAATGATCTCCGGATTGATGAGAACAAGGGGTCCTACCTCGTCATCCCCAACATCAATCACGACTATCCTTCTGAGAATGCCTACCTGAGGCGCCGCAAGTCCGACACCATTCGCTTCATACATGGTATCAAACATGTCATCGATCAGTTCCTCCAGCCGGGGCGTCATTTCCTTAACCGGTTTGCACACCTTGCGGAGAACATCATCTCCATCCTCTCTGATCTTTCTGATTGCCATTATCCTCTTCCTTTCCTCTTATTCTCTCTTATTATCTCTTATTTTCTCTTATCTTATCTATTATCCGTATCCGCCCATTGCCCCTTCAGGCTGCAATCCGCCGACCGCCTGATGAAATCCGCAGGCTGCCTGACCTGATTGCGCGGCACAATTAATCTCCGCTTCTACACAATGTTCATCGGGTCGAGATCCGGAGTGAATTCGATCTTCTTTTTTCCCTCTTCGCCCAGGAGTTTTTCTGCCAGTCCCGCTGCCCGGAAGAGAATCCCGGCGTCCGCGGACTTCAGATAGATCACCCGGCGATACCTCTCGTTCACGCGATAGATCATGGCCTCGGCAGGGCCGATGATATCCGTACTGCCGGAACAGCTCCTGCCCTGCGCGGACATTTCACGGCTCAGTTCCTTCCGCAGACGCTCTCCGATCCGGTCAGTCTCCTGCTTCAGGAACGCTTCATCCTCAGAAACAAAAAGCAGGGCTGAAAGATGCCATACCGGCGGAAAACGGAGCAGCCGCCGATAGGCGATCTCATATTCAAAAAAGCCTTCGTAATCCTGAGCAGCCGCCATCTGCACGGCATAATGGTCGGGCTTATAGGTCTGGAAAACCGCATATCCGGGCATATCACCGCGCCCGGCCCGGCCTGCCGCCTGCATAAGGAGGTCAAATGTCCTCTCCGCCGAGCGGTAATCGCTGTCAAACAGTCCCAGATCTGCCAGAACGCAGCCCACAACCGTCACATTGGGAAAATCATGCCCTTTGACGATCATCTGCGTGCCGATAAGGCAGTCCGCCTCTTTATTGCGGAAGGCCCTGAGGATCCGGCCGTGAGCATCCTTCTCTCCCGTCGTATCCTTATCCATCCGCAGTGTCCTTACCTGAGGAAAAAGTTTCCTTACCTCTTCCTCCACCCGCTCCGTACCGATTCCATAGCCTCCGATCCAGGGCGAACCGCACTTCGGACATTTTGTATGCATTTTCTCCGTATGGCCGCAGTAATGGCACATCAGGAGATTTTTTCCATGGAGAGAAAGCGTCACATCGCAGTGCGGGCATTTCACCGCCTCGCCGCAGCTCCGGCAGGAAACGAAGGAATGATATCCTCTCCGGTTCAGGAACAGCATGACCTGCTCTCCGGCGGAGAAGGCTTCGTTCATCCGCTTCAGCAGCTCTTCGGAAAAGATGCTCTTATTGCCCTTTCTCAGCTCCTCACGCATATCCGCCACGCTGACAGTGGCAAGGCTTCTTCCCACAGCCCTGTTTTCCATGGTATAAAGCCTGATCTTTCCTTCCTTCGCCCGCTGGTAGCTCTCCACAGAGGGCGTTGCGGAGCCCATCACGAGGACTGCATCCTCCAGGGCAGCTCTTGCCATAGCCGTTTCTCTGGCATGATATTTCGGCGTTTTTTCACTTTTATAGGCTCCGTCGTGTTCCTCGTCGATCAGGATCAGACCCGTACGGGGGAATGGTGCGAAGAGCGCCGAGCGGGGGCCGATGAGGATATCTGTCTCCCCCTTTTTCGCCCGCTCGAATTCCCTGTATTTTTCTCCCTTGGAGAGCCTCGAATTCAGAATGGATATCCTCTCACCGAATCTGGCTCTGAACCGGGCGGTGGTCTGGTAGGTCAGGGCAATCTCCGGAACCAGCATGATCACCTGCCTGCCCCGGCGGATCACCTCCTCCGCCATACGGATATATACCTCTGTTTTTCCGCTTCCGGTCACTCCCCGCAGGAGCACCGGTGTTCTGTCGCCGGCATCAAAGGCCGCCGTAAAATCCGATACGATCCTCTGCTGCTCCTCTGTCAGCTCCTCCACCAAAGCAGCGCCCGTCTCCAGCTCTGTCAGATCCTTTTCCACCTTTCGATCCCTGACCTTTTCCTTTACGGGCATAACGGTCAGAAGAGCCGAAAGCATGGTGGAGCCGTATACCCTGTGCATCCAGTCTGCCAGCCGGATGAGCCGCCCCTCCACAGGAACACTTTTCTCATCCACGCCCAGAATATCCTTCACCTTTTCCAGAGGATAATCCACCGTATCCCTGAAGCCGGTAACATAGCCCTTCCGGACTCTTCCGCCGGCACCGAAGGGCACCTTTACCACACTGCCCACCTTTACCTCGGACGAAAGCTCCTCCGGTATCCGGTAGGAAAAGGCTCTGTCCAGATCCTCATGTGAAATATTGATTATGATATCCGCAAATCTTTGTGACATCCGATTCCTCTATCACTTCCCGGATCAGGTCCCGTTCGTCCATATGATGCTTCACGCCGCAGATTTCCTGGTAATCCTCATGGCCCTTGCCCGCCAGGACGATCAGATCCCCCGGCTTTGCGTTGAGGATGGCATAGCGAACGGCTTCCTTCCGGTCTATGATCTCTACATATTTTCCGCTGGTCTTTCCGATCCCCACCTTGATGTCATCAATGATGGCCTGGGGATCCTCAAACCTGGGGTTATCGCTGGTTATAATACTGAGGTCCGAGAGTTCACCGGAAACCTCGCCCATGCCGTAGCGTCTGTCCTTCGCCCGGTTGCCGCCGCAGCCGAAAAGCGTCACGATCCGCCCCGGGTTATAGGCCCGAAGGGAGGTCAGCAGCGACCGGAGAGACATGGCATTATGCGCATAGTCGATCATCAGGGTAAATTCATCGGAGATGGGGATCATTTCCACCCGGCCCCGCACATGAATATCCAAAAGGATTTCCTTTATCTTTTCCATGGGAACGCCCATTTCGCTGGCTACAGCAATGGCAGCAAGTGCATTTTCCACACTGAAGGTTCCGGGCAGATCCACCCTCACCTCTGCATTTTTCTTTCCCGTAAGACGGAAGGCTGTTCCCAGAACGCCGCCCTCCCGGTACAGCCGGATATCCTCTGCCCTGTAGTCTGCATCCTCTCTTCTGCCGAAGGTAAGCTTTCTTCCCGCCGCACCGTCCATCATGTAGGCGGCCTCGGGATCATCGGTATGATAGATACCGGTCCTGCAGAGCCCGAACAGGAGCTTTTTGCAGTCTCTGTATTCTTCATAGCTGGAATGCTCATCCTTACCGATATGGTCCGGTGACAGGTTGGTAAATATGCCGTAATCGAAGTCTACGCCGGCTACTCTGTCGAGCTTGAGTCCCTGAGAGGACACCTCCATCACCACGCTGTCCAGGCCGTTTTCCAGCATTTTCTTCAGCTCTTCATGGAGCTTTATGGATTCCGGCGTGGTATTAGCCGCAGGAATTCTCTCCCTGCCGTTCAGGATCTCGATGGTTCCCACAAGACCTGTCTTATGCCCTGCCTTTTCCAGCATTTCCCGGATCATGACAGATGTGGTGGTCTTTCCCTTTGTTCCGGTCAGGCCGATCACGGTCAGCTTCTCAGAGGGGTCGCCGTAGAAGTGGCCGCTCATGATGCCCATGGCTTTCCGGGCGTTCTTTACCCGGAGCACGGTAAGATCCGGATAATCCGCCAGACAGACGGCCTTATCTCCGCCCGCTTTTTTCCCTTCATCACCGGCGGATGCCTGTCTCAGGATCTCATCGATCTCCGATGTGTCCTTTTCGGTCACTACGCATCCGGCGCCCTTTTTCAGTACATCAGGAAGAAAGGCTGCGCCGTCCACGCGAAAGCCGGGGATAGCAAAATAGAGGCCGCCGGAAACGGTCTTCCGGGAATCATTGGTTATATCGGGAATCTCCCTCTCTGCAGGACCGTGGATGCATTCTGTCTCCACGTCCCGGATGAGTTCACTCAGTAGCATATTTCTCTCCTAACAAACACCGAAGCCGGCAGCCGCTGCCCGCCTCATTTGTCTTTCCGATCATACATCAGCACCGGTACAACAATTTTCAAACAGCTGCACCAACAGGCAAAAAAGCATAGTGAAAACAAGGCGAACAGTTTCTGTCCGCCTTCGCTTTTCTTACTCGTCGTCTCCGACGATCTTTACTTTTCCTTCGTAAAGCTCTTCCACAGCAATAGAAAGAGGTTTCTTCCCCTCGCTGTCATCCACGAGGGCTTTCTCGCCCCGCACCAGCTGTCTGGCGCGCTTGGCCGTGGCCATTACGATGGAATAGCGGCTCTGTACAACAGGCTGCTCACCCGGCTCAACGTCCTCATTCACTACGTTCATCAGATCCTGGTAAGAAGGATGGATCATCATATGTTTTATTCTCCTTTCCCTGCGAATGTTTGAAGTTCGCTCTTTAACGTTTCCAACAGTGCCGCCCGCCGCTTTCTTTCGCAGCTGCGCGCGGTGATAATGGCGTGTACATCCTCCACACAGGTTTCAAGGTCGTCGTTGATCACAACATACTCGTACACGTCTGTTTCCTTTGCTTCCTCGGCAGCCCGGCGGATTCTCTTTTCCACCTGCTCCACTGTTTCCGAGCCCCTCGACATCAGTCTTTCCTTCAGGGTTTCCGCATCCTTTGTGGTGATAAACAGAAGGATGGCATCCGGATACTGGGCGAGAACATTTTTCGCTCCCTGCACTTCGATCTCCAAAAGCACCGTACTTCCCTTTTTCAGCTCATCCTCTACGAATCTCCGGGGGGTTCCGTAGTAGTTTTCCACATACTGCGCCCACTCGATAAATCCGTTGTAGTCGATCATATTCCGGAATTCATCTGTCGTCTTGAAAAAGTACTCTCTTCCGTCCACCTCGCCGGGTCTCGGCGGCCTTGTGGTGGCCGATACAGAAAGACTGTAGCCGTACTTTTCCACCAGACGCTTCACAACTGTTCCCTTTCCGGCACCGGAAAAGCCGGAGATCACTATGAGATTTCCTTTACTATCCATACGTCACTCCTTTGCACGCAGCCATTATCCTGTCTTTTCATGCTTCACCCGCAGCAGCTTAGCAGGCGCTGCAAAAACAATCATTCTATATTCTGCACCTGCTCCCTGATCTTCTCGATCAGTGTTTTGAGGTCGATGCCGATATCCGTCACTTCCCTGTCATCGGACTTGGAAAGTGTGGTATTGGCCTCCCGGTTCATCTCCTGTACAATGAAATCCAGCTTCCGGCCTGCAGCGCCGCCCTCCTTCAGGATATCATCCACTGCCTGGATATGGCTTCTCAGCCGGACAAGCTCTTCATCCACAGCCACTCTGTCGGCATAGATAGTAGTTTCCTGCACGATCCGGTTCTCATCCACTGCTGCATTTTCGAGCAGCGCCTTCACCTTCTCTGTCAGCTTTTCCTGATAAGCGGTAATGATAACCGGCACTCTGGCCTCGATCCGATCCACAAGAGCGGTCATCTCCGTAAGCTTGACCAGAATGTCCTTCTTCAGGTTTTCGCCTTCCTTTTCCCTGGACTCCGCAAACCTCTCCGCAGCCTCCCTGAGCACCCGGTCCAGCTCCCGGTAATCCTTTTCGTCTGCCTGATAGTTCTCCTCGAGGGTAAATACATCAGGAAAACGGGCGATCCGCGTAGGACGGATATCCTCCTCCAGACCGAATTCCTGTTTCATCTCATTCAGATACCGGATATATTCAGCCGCAACATCCCGGTCATACCGGACAGTTACGCCTGTGCTCTTCAGCTTTTCATAGGTGATATATACATCCACCTTGCCTCTTTCGGCATATTCCCGGATAGTCTTCCGAATCTCCGGTTCATATTTGGAAATGATCCGGGGCAGCTTTATCCCGAGATCCAGATACCGGTGATTTACAGATTTCATTTCCACAATGATGCGGTATTCTTCATCCGTATATTCGCTTCGGCCAAAGCCGGTCATGCTTTTGATCATCGTTTAACTCCGTTGCTGCTTTTTACTCACGTGCATTCGCGTTGAAAATACTTTGAATGTTTATTATAACGCATATTTTCCATCTCTGCAAGATGGAATCATGCGGGCTTTTCCCGGTTCATCTACTCTTCTGCCAGCTTCACGCCTGCCGGGATCTCAGGCTTTGCGAGCATGGACCAGTTGGTATGATAGATCACATATCCCGGCTTTGCCGCCGGCGGCTTCTTCAGTTCCTTTTTCTCGGTATAATCAATCTCCACCCGGGGGCTGTCCTTGCCCGAGGAATAATATGCCGCCAGAGCTGCCGCCTCCAGATAGACCCTGTCCGGAAGCTCCTCCCGGTCCTTCCGGCGGACGATCACGTGACTGCCCGGCATCTGTTTGGCATGGAACCACATATCTCCGCCCTGGGCGATCCTGAAGGACAGCTCATCATTCTGCAGGTTATTCTTTCCTACAAAAATATCATAACCGTCAGAGGAAATATAGTGCAGGGGTTTTGACCGCTCCGTCTTCCCCTTTCCTTTTTTCCCGCCGGTCTTTTTCAGAACGCCGGCTCCGGCCATCTCCTCCCGGAGTTCCAGAATATCCTCCACACTGCTGCAGAGAGAAAGGGAGTGCTGAGCGGAACGGGCGTAATCCAGCTCTGCTCTGGTCTCTTCGATATGCACCTTAAGGGCTTCTGCCGCCCTCTTCTTTTTGTTATACCGGGCAAAGAAGGCCTGGCTGTTTTCAAATGCCGTCTTCCGGGGATCCAGCGGGATCCGGATCTTCGTTCCGTCATAATAATTCTCGCACTCAAGCTCCTTCTCGCCGCCCTTCAGCCCGTAGCCGTAGGTCTGGAGAAGCTCTCCCCGTATCCTGTCCTTTTCCCTGTCCTCGGTATCCTTAAGCTGCTGGAGCTGAAGATCCAGCTTTTTCGCCGCCCTTGCCGCCGCCTGATCCAGAACATGCTTCAGATCCGCCGTTTTCTGCCGGATCAGATTCTTCCTCTCCCTGCCGCTGTAATACTCCTCCAGCAGCCGTGAAATACTGTCATATTCTTTCTTTTCACTGCAGGCATAGCCGGAAAGGGGCATGACATGGTATTCTGCGGGGACGCCGTCCGAGAGATACATCACCGGAGAAAACCGCTCCTCTTCCAGAGTCTTCCGGAAATCGCCATAAACGCTCTTCATGCTCTCCAGCTCGTCTCTTTCCAGTTCTTTTCCGCTCTTTCGGCCGTCCACCCCGGCTCCTGCGGTAAGGGATTCCGCGAGCGGATAGGAAACACCGGTAAGTATGCCGGACACCGCCTTCGGCACTGCCTCCGTTCTCTCCCGAAGCGCCTTCCCGAAATCCTCCGGCGTAAGGTCTTTGGGGCTCACCTTGTCCTGTGCAGGGGGCATTTCATAGACTTCTCCCGGCAGGACCATGCGGACCGAGCTGACATCCGCAGGAACCCGCTTGATGCTGTCCAGGATTTTTCCTTCATCATCCACCAGAATCAGATTGCTGTGGCGGCCCATGATCTCCAGCATCAGCCGGTACTCCCTGAGGTCGCCCATTTCATCCATATGCTCCACAGCGAGCGTAAGGATCCGCTCCGTTCCCGGCTGCGATACGCTCTTCACCCGGCCATTTCCCAGATACTTCCGCATGACCATGCAGAAAAGAGGCGCCGTGTCCGGCGCCTTTCTCTGATCATCCGTGAGATATGCCAGTGGAAGGGAGGCATCTGCGGAAAGAAGGAGCCTGAAGGTATCCTTTTCCTTCTTAATGGTGAGAAGCACCTCTCCCTTTTCCGGCTGCTGGATTTTAGTCACCCGGCCGCCGGTCAGTTTTTCATGCAATTCTTTTTTCAGTGCCGCCAGCACAATTCCATCCAGTGCCATGTTTCACTCCGCCTTATGTTCATTCTGTTCCGGCATGTTCCCTCCTGCCCTTCCAGCTGGTTTTTATATAATGCCAACGGATTCCTCCATCGATACACAGAGCTCCCATGATCTTCCTCGGCTCTTTTTCTTATATGATAATGCCGGGGTCAGTGGACAGCCTTTCCGCCACTTCTCCCCGGCAATGCCGATGCCGGAAAAACCCGCACCGGATTTCGTTATACAGCCATCAGATCTCGTTATACAGCTGCTCATAGATCCTTGCAGACTTATCCCAGCTGTAATCCTGCTCCATTGCCCGGAACATCATATCGTACCAGGCATCCCTCATATCAAAGAATACGCGCTTTGCATAATTGATGGTGTTCAGCAGATCCCGGGAATCGTAGTTGCCGAAGGAGAAGCCGGTTCCGGTTCCCTCAAACTCATTAAAGGGAACGACCGTATCCTTCAGACCGCCGGTCTCTCTGACGATGGGCAGAGAACCGTAACGGAGCGCCATCAGCTGTGTCAGGCCGCAGGGTTCAAATCTGGAGGGCACCAGAATAGCATCGCAGCCGCCGTAGATCTGGTGGGACAGCTCATCGCTGAAATAGATATTGGCGGAAAGCTTTGCCGGATGAATGCCC
>DFHD01000051.1:0-34210 GCA_002372545.1 Lachnospiraceae bacterium UBA3732
GGCGGCGACTTCTCCGATGATCCGCTGTGGATGATCCTTTCCACTGCTGCATACATCAAGGAGACCGGCGATTACAGCATTCTGGATGAGAATGTTCCTTACAGAAATGATGAGAAGCTGGCCCAGAGCATGATGCATCATCTGCACCAGTCCTTCTACCGTGTGGTAAACAACGTTGGTCCTCACGGACTGCCGCTTTCCATGCGTGCAGACTGGAATGACTGCCTGAACCTGTCCTGCTTCTCCAATACGCCCGGCGAGAGCTTCCAGACCTGGACCTCTCCCAAGTATGGCGATGACAAGTACTCCAAGGTAGCTGAGTCCCTCTTTGTGGCAACCCTCTTTACCTACACAGGCCCTGAATATGTTGCACTCTGCAAATATAAGGGTGATGAGGCTGAGGCTGCAAAGGCACAGGCTGAGATCGACAAGATGAAGGCCAACATCAAGGAATTCGGCTGGGATGGCGACTGGTTCATCCGCGCTTATGACGACTTCGGCAAGAAGGTCGGCTCCAAGGAATGTGAAGAAGGCAAGATCTTCATCGAGCCCCAGGGCTTCGGTATCATGTCCGATATCGGTAAGGAAGAAGGCTGGGCCGACAAGGTTATCGCTGCCGTTGAAGAGCGTCTGGGCTGCAAGTATGGTCTTGTACTGAACAACCCCGCCTTCACCAAGTATTATATCGAATATGGTGAGATTTCCACCTACCCCGCAGGCTACAAAGAGAATGCCGGCGTATTCTGCCACAACAACGCATGGATGATCGCTGCTGCCGCTTATGCCGGACAGGGCGACAAAGCCTATGACTGGTACAGCCGCATTGCTCCTGCTTTCCTGGAGGATATTTCCGATCTGCATCGTACAGAGCCTTACGTATATGCACAGATGATCGCAGGTAAGGATGCCGGAAGAAGCGGCGAGGCAAAGAACTCCTGGCTGACCGGTACAGCTGCATGGAACTTCGTAGCAATCTCCCAGTACATCCTCGGTATCACACCCGACTGGAATGGTCTTTCCGTAGATCCTTCGATTCCGTCCGCATGGGATGGCTTCAAGGCTACCCGCCAGTTCCGCGGCGACACCTACGAGATTGAGGTTCAGAACCCCGATCATATCCAGAAGGGCGTTAAGAGCATGACTGTTGACGGCGAGGCTGTTCAGGGAACCGTGATCCCCGTTAAGGGCGACGGCGCTGTACATAAGGTAGTCGTTGTTCTCGGATAAGCAGGAAGTCTTAGAGCCTGTTTGATCAGAAACGAACCGGACCGGTATACCGGTTCATAAAAAAACTGCCGTACATCGAAGGATGTACGGCAGTTTTATCTTTTAACTGTTTATTTACATGTCTCAGCTCTTTTTGGGGCTGCTTCAGGTAAAGACTACTTCCCCTTGGCCTTGTTCTGATCCTGCACCTTATTTGCCGCCGTCTTCCCTTTTCCTGCCTTTTGGGCATCTGCGGCGTTCTTTGCGGCAATGGCACGCTTCTCATTATAAGCTGTGATATCCACGAAATCCTTCTGACCCGGCTTAACATCTCTGACCTTGTTGATCCTATTGACAGAAATCATGATCTGGTTCTTTGTGCCGGGTGCGTACTGGGAAAGAAGGCCAAATGCATCCAGCGTATTATTAAACCGGAGAACTCCCTCGCCAGTACCGCGAACATTCTTCTTTCCCTTCATGTACTGCTCGCCGGCACTGAGAAGGTTGGCGTTCAGGCGGACGATCTGTTCAGACGCCTGCTGACGACCTGCCTCTGTACCGAGATCCAGTTCCCTCAGTCTCCGGATCGCATCTACTGAAGCACGGAAGGCTCTGTACTCTGTACTCTGTCCGCCTGCCGGCTTCATTGCCTCATACAGCTGATCCATTTTATTCACATATTCCTGGATCATATTCTTCTCTACACCGTAGGTCTTATTGATCAGCAGATCATGCGTGCGCTCTACAGCCTCCATATCGGCCAGGCTGGCGATCATCCGCATGGGATTCTCTGTGATTGCCTGATATTCCGGCATCACCTTCACCATCTTGGCAATGGCATGGATAGCATCCACATTGAAGGGACGTCCGGCCTTCTTCATCAGGCTGGCCGCCACGGCCTTGGAAAGGTTTTCCTTTGCCTGACGGGGATTCTCATGGATTGCGTCATAGCCGCAGTGAAGACGGATATACTGGTCATAACCCTTTCTGCCGCCCATGAGCTTCTTCTCATCATTGATCATTGCCCGCATGGAGCCGGCCTTCAGCAGATCATGAATCTTCTTACCCTCTCCTCCCTCACTGACCCAGTCAGCGAGGTGTCCATGCATCTTTTCCTCTGCAGTGATCCCTTTATGTGCGGCATTGAGCTTTTCGACCTGTGCCGGTGTAAGGTGATGATCGCGGATATACTTTTCTTTTCCGTCCTTATAATAGTTGCCCGGCCTCTGTTTCGATATCGCCGCACCGATCTCCACCTCGATATCAAAATCATCTACCTCAATAGCGTTAAAGGTGTCGGGATCGTACTCTTCCGGATTGCTCAGAGCATTTTCCCAGTCATCTTCCGGAATCTGGATTTCCCCGTTTTCCACCTTTCCGCGGAATATTTCTTTTTTAAGAAAATTTTTGTACCAGTTATGTGCCTTTTCCTCTCCGGAGGTCTTCAGTGAGGAAAGGAAAGCCGTCTTATCGCCCCCTTTAAAGCCGCAGATATCCGCCAGTTTGCTCATGCTGGTCTGAGCAGTGATCTTATTCTCCGCATAGAGCTTTTCTTTCAGCTCCGCGTCCTCACTGTACTCCGATACCAGAATTCTCTCGATATCCAGAACATTCTTCAGGCGCGCAACGCTTTTAAGACCGCCCTTTGCCAGATAGCTGACCTTCTTTTCTCTGTCGGGATCATTCGCCGGAAACATGCTGCGCAGCCACTTCTTATCCTGCTCCACCTCATGGCTGTATTTTGCCTGAAGCTCTCCCATCTTCCGGAACACATTGCCTACGGAACGGACAGGAGCCTGTCTCAGATGCTGTCTGAAATAGCTTTCCGCCGAGTCATATACATCCCACTCATCGTTCGTTACCGCCTGACCAGCCATGGTTCTTGCATCCAGATGCATCTTCATTTCGATCAGATAGCTGAGTTTGGCCTCCAAAGTCTTTGCACGGACAAAGCCATTATTCATTTTTACAAGCATTTCCGCATCAACGGTTCCCGGCCCCATCACCGGGATATTCTTTTCCGGAATCTGAATATTCTGCCTTGTATCAATCTCATTTACTTCAAACTCGTTTACTTCTTTCATGACTGTTCCTCACTTCCTGCCTGTATTTTTCATTTTCCGGAATTCCGGATATTGTTCATCTTCCGGTGCCCTGTTTTTTAAGTACCTGCTGAACAGCTGCAATCGCGGTACCCGTACACCGGCTTCTTAATCACTGAATCAATAATAACATCAAATGTATAACAAAACAGCAACAAAAAAATGACATGCCGGACAATCTTTCTGTCTCTGCATGCCATCTTCCTTTTTTATTGTTTATTTATGTTCCGATTCACCCTGCATTTTCCAGGATTATCCAGTATATTCCGATTCACCCTGCGTTTTCCAGAGAAAACTCCGCGATCAGTCTTTCGCTGCCATCCTCTCCCCGGAGAAGAACGGTGTACCGTCCGTCCTCTTCAAGAAGATACGGGATCAGTACATCTCCTTTTACCGACTGCGCCATCAGCCTGGCGCGGAAATCCGTGATCTTTCCGGTGTGCAGATTCTCCGGCAGGGCACACATAGCCAGCGCCACATACTGGGCGTTGTTCACATGATGATTGGTATCCAGATTGGCCTCCGTCACGGTGATCGACGGCTTCTCTGTCATCGGTGCCTCCGGCACGCGAAGCCTCCCCTTCGCCAGCTCCGGATAGACCGGATCCTTCAGTCCGTAGACCTCAACCTCCCTTGCGGGAGTCTCCTTGGGATGTCCGGTTTCCGTATCCACATAGGCCCAGTCCGATGCAGCATGCACGAGAAGTTCACCTGTCCCGCTGTTCCGGATCTCAAACTCACGCTTTCCCAGAAAACGCCGGAACCCGCAGGCCCAGGTATATACCCGGATATGTTCGCAGTACTTCGGCCGTCTCAGAATATGAATGTGCCAGGAGGTCAGCATCCACGCCGCTGATCGCTCTGCCAGCCAGTCCAGTCCGATCCCGCCGTCCTCCGCCTCGAAGGTGCAGCAATCCTGAAAGTAATTGATCAGAGACACAAGGCCTGCTTTTCTGTCCTCCTCCAGTTCGCTGTATCGCACCCTTGTGATAAAGTCATACATCCGATCAGTCCTCTACGCCCAGCTCTTTCAGTACACGGATCAGATCCTCAACGGTATCAATATCATTCACTTTTTCGGAAGGAAACTCAATATTAAACTCCTCCTCCAGCGCCATCACCAGATCGTAAAGATCCAGGGAATCAATTGCCAGATCATCCTTAAAGGAAGTATCCATAGCAACATCCTGGGACTGAATACCCAGCTGGCTTTCCATTATTTCCGTAAGCTTATCAAAAATCATGCTCGACCTCCGTATGCTTTTAAACTGTGTCATGAACAGCTTTCCTATTCGGATATACCATACAACAACCCCGCTGCTCTTGTCAATCCATTTTGGGTTGCACCAAAACAAAATCTATGCTATAGTATACCCATATCTTTTTTAGAGGTGATAACCATGAAAAGAATCAAGACCCTGGAAACCAGAAACCTCTGCCAGAGCGTGAAGACCGGCGGATGCGGCGAATGCCAGACTTCCTGCCAGAGCGCCTGCAAGACAAGCTGCGGCGTAGCGAATCAGCAGTGTGAGAAGGCTTCCAAATAATGAAGATGCCGCCCTCAGACGGGGCGGCATTTTTCATGACTGTTTTCGCGCGGCAAAACTAATCAGTATTGAAATCACGAGGTGAATATGGTTCATCAGTACAAACTGAACGGCTACAATATCGTTCTGGACTCCTGTTCCGGATCCATCCACAGTGTTGATGATGTAGCCTACGACATTATCGGGCTTTTTCCCGATCATACAGAAGAAGAGATTATTTCCGCGATCATGGAGCGCTACGGAGACCGTCCGGACGTTACACCGGAGGATATCCGCGAGTGCATTGCGGATGTAAATTGGCTGAAGGAGGAGGGCCGCCTATTCACTGAGGATACCTTTGCTCCTCTCGCCGGCACCTTTAAGCAGCGAAGCGGGGATGTGATCAAGGCGCTCTGCCTCCATGTTTCCCACACCTGCAATCTGAACTGCGAATACTGCTTTGCCAGCCAGGGCCGCTACCACGGCGACCGGGCGCTCATGTCTCTCGAGGTCGGCAAGCGGGCCATTGACTTTCTGATCGAAAAGTCCGGTACCCGCCGGAATCTGGAGGTGGATTTCTTCGGCGGCGAACCGCTGATGAACTGGGATGTCTGCAAAGAGATCGTGGCCTATGCCCGTTCCATTGAAAAGGAGCATGGCAAAAACTTCCGTTTTACCCTGACCACCAACGGTATGCTGATCGACCGGGATGTGATTGATTTTGCCAATAAGGAAATGTCGAACGTGGTGCTCAGTCTGGACGGACGCCGTGAGGTGCATGACCGGACCAGAAAGGATTACGCCGGAAACGGCAGCTTTGACCGGATCGTGCCGAAATTTCAGGAGCTTGTCCGCTCCCGAAACGGAAAGAATTATTATATGCGCGGCACCTTCACCCACCTGAACCCGGACTTCACCGAGGACCTTTATACCATGACGGACCTTGGCTTCACCGAGCTTTCCATGGAACCGGTGGTGGCTGCGAAAAACGATCCCCTCGCCCTGACAGAGGAGGATCTGCCCATCGTCATGGAGCAGTATGAGAAGCTGGCTGTGGAAATGATCCGCCGCCGCAGAGAGGGCCGACCCTTTACCTTCTATCATTATATGCTGGACCTTACTTCGGGACCCTGCATTTATAAGCGCATCTCCGGCTGCGGTGCCGGAACGGAATATATGGCCGTTACCCCCTGGGGCGACCTTTATCCCTGCCACCAGTTTGTTGGCGAAGAGGCCTTCTGTCTCGGCAATATCTGGGACGGTGTGAAAAAGCCGGAGGTCCAGGCGGATTTCCGGAAATGCAATGCCTACGCCCGTCCGGACTGTGCGGATTGCTGGGCAAGGTTCTACTGCTCCGGCGGCTGCGCAGCCAACGCCTATCATGCATCCGGCGATGTGACCGGAATTTATGAATACGGATGCAAACTTTTCCGGAAGCGGATCGAATGCGCCATCATGATGAAGGTGGCGGAGGATGAGGATAAAGAAAAAGATAATAAAGAAGAAGCAGCCGGCGCGGCTGATCAGATAACAGACAGCCCCGAAGGGACTGTACAAAAAGGAGGAGATACGAAAGAAAATGGCAAAGAAAAAAACGGAACAGACTGTACAGGAGATGACTGCAGCGACTGCGACACCGAAGACTTCCACACCCGTTGCTGATTTCCTTTTTCAATACGACCGAAGCGGAGCCAGCCGCTTCCACATGCCCGGACATAAGGGGAGACTTCCCGAATGCCTGGCGAAGATCGATCCCGACCTTTCCGCTGTTATGCGTAGAGACATTACGGAGGTTCATGGTGCAGACGTTCTTTCCGCTCCCACGGGAATCCTGGCGGAAAGCGAAGCACTGACCACACAGGCCTTTGGCTCTCGGCATTCCTTCTACTGTGCCGGCGGTTCCTCACAGACCATTAAGGCCATGCTTTCTCTGGCCACCACGCCCCTTCATGGAGAACCGAAGAAGACCCATATTGCTGCCGGACGGAATGCGCACCGTTCCTTTCTTGCCGGCGCTTCTCTTCTTCCTGTGGAGGTTTCCTGGATCCCCTCCGATGCGGAAACCGCCAGCCTGACCTCCTGCCCCATCTCGCCGGAATCTCTGCGGATGTATCTGGAGGAAAAACGGGCCGAAGGAAATGCCGTAACCCATGTATATATCACCAGTCCGGATTATCTCGGAAACATGGCGGATATTGCCGGTCTTGCCCGGGTATGCCACAGTGAGGGCGCCCTCCTGCTGGTAGATAATGCCCACGGCGCGTACCTGAAGTTCCTGCCGGAGGACCTGCATCCTCTTTCGCTGGGAGCTGACCTGGTCTGCAACTCCGCCCATAAAACTCTCCCGGCTCTGACAGGAACGGCCTACCTGCATGTTTCCAAAAATGCGCCGGCCTTTTCAGATGCCACCGTGAGAGAGGCTCTCTCCCTCTGGGGTTCCTCCAGTCCTTCCTGGCTCATGCTGGAATCGCTGGATCTTCTGAATCTGTATTTTGAAAAAGAAATCTACAAGGATATGGCTGACTGCTGCCGGGCTACAGACGAAATCCGGAATAAATGCCGGGAGCTGGGCATTCCTCTTTACGGCGAGGAGCCTCTGCGGCTTTCCTTCTCCGTTCCCGGACATGGCCCCAGGCTTGCCGAGCTTTTCCGGGCGAACAATATGTATCCCGAGTACGCCGACCCTGATTACCTTGTACTCATGATCACGCCGGGCAATACGGAGGAAGACTTCCGCCGGCTTTCCGACTTTCTGCCGAAGATCAGGGAATTTGTTTCTCTGGAAACGGATGCGGACATGGAGCGCGCCCGGATCCACAGAGCCATGGCTCTTCCCACCAGAGGAGACAGCCGCCTTCCCAAGAGGGCGTATACGCTGCAGGAGGCTGTACAGCGTCCCTTCACGGTTGTGCCTACCAGCGAAGCGGAGGGCCGCATTCTGGCCCGCCCTGCATCCTTCTGCCCGCCGGCTGTTCTTCCGGCCATTCCGGGCGAAGTGATCGACCACGCGATCGTAGAATGCCTGATATACTACAATATCGGAGAGGTTCCCGTGCTTTTGTAAACAACAGCACATGAAAACCTGCTTCAAATCCCTAACGATGTCAGAAAAGACCACCCCAATGTCGGAAAAGACCACCCCATCCGGGGTGGTCTTGGCTTTGGTGCTTGGAGGGATTTGGTTTCGTACTTCGTCCGAAACCGCGCCCGGAAAAAAGGTTCACCGAACCTTTTTTCTTCGGGCTTCAAATCCCTAACGATGTCAGAAAAGACCACCCCATTAAGGGGTGGTCTTTTCTGACGGAGTTGGAGGGATTTGAACCCTCGCGCCGCGTAAACGGCCTGCCGCATTTCGAGTGCGGTCCCTTCAGCCACTTGGGTACAACTCCTGATGGATGGAACAGCGAATACAAATATGACGGTTAATTGATATTCGCAATGCCATACCGTTATGCATAAAAAGCATCATCGTGCCGCTCCAAAAACGGCACGATGACATTATAGCCGATTAACGGTTCAATTGCAAGCTTTACAGACCGGAAGTACCGCCTGTTTACACATTCCTCAGACAGCGGAGGGTACATGGACAAAATACTTATCGTACCAGAGAAGGAAGCAGTAGATGGACCAGATCTTCTTCATGTTATGCGCCTTGCCGGCCTTATGCTCCTCCAGAAGCTTCATGATGAAATCCCGGTTAAAGAACTTCGCCGCCTCCTCGCTTTCAAACACCTTCTTTACCTGGGAATAGAATTCATCTCTCTTCAGCCAGTCATTCAGCGGCGTAAGGAAGCCGGTCTTCCGCATTTTGGAAGTTTTCTCCGGAAGGTTTCTGGCTGCCGCCAGACGAAGGGCATACTTCGTGGTTTCCTTCGTGATCCTGTCCTTCGCGGGGATCTGCATCGCCACCTTCAGCATTTCCCTGTCCAGGAAGGGAACCCGGAGCTCAAGGGAATTGGCCATACTCATCCGGTCAGCCTTAACCAGGATATCCTGTACCAGCCAGGTCTTGATATCCACATACTGCATCTTGGAGATATCGTCTATATCTCCTGCGGCATCAAAGAATTTCTTTGTATATACGGATGGATCCTGAGAAGGGATCTTCTTCGCCAGCACCTGATCCATTTCCGAATGGTCATATACATAGTTGTTCCGGATGTACCGCTTTTCAATGGGCAGCCTGCCCCGCATCAGATACCGTCTGCCATGGAAACGGGGCAGATGGGAAGCCGCGCCGCCAAGACCGTTCCTGAGGTTCTGGGGAAGCTTCATGTACTTTTCAAATTCCAGCGGCTCCCGGTAATAATGATAGCCGCCAAAGAGCTCATCCGCGCCCTCGCCGGAAAGAACAACCTTTACCTGCTCTCTGGCCAGCTTTGCCAGGAAATACAGAGCAATGGCAGAGGGATTGGGCAGCGGCTCGTCCATATAATACTGGATGTTCGGCGTTTCCCGGAAATATTCCTCCGCTGTGATCTTATGCGTATAGTTTGGCACACCCTCGGTAGCCGCAAACTCCTGGGCACTGGACAGCTCGGAATACTGCTCCTCCGCATAACCTACAGAGAAGGTCTTTACCTTTTCATGCTTGGCCATCTCATGGACCACAAAACTCGAGTCCACGCCGGAGGAAAGGAAGCAGCCTACCTCAACATCCGCAATGGCATGCGCAGAGGTGGAGTTCTTGAAGGTATCGTCGATCATATTGCCCCAGTATTCAGCAGTCTTGCTGTCATTGATGGTATATTCCAGATCAAAATAAGCTTCCTCCTTAAACGCTCCGTCCTGCCAGGTAAAGCAGGAACCGGGGGAAAGCTTATATACATTTTTAAAGAGCGTTTCATTGGTGGGAATATACTCAAAGCAGAGATAATCCGGGATTCTCTCCTCGTTCAGCTCCTTCTCAAACTGGGGAGAATCGAGGAAGGCCTTGATCTCGGAGGCAAACAGGAATTTCCCGTCCTTCAGGAAATAGAAGAAGGGCTTGATCCCGAAGATATCCCGGGCGCCAAACAGCTTCTTTTCCTTCGCATCCCAGATCACAAAGGCAAACATGCCGCGAAGACGCTTCAGCAGGTCCTTGCCCCACTCCTCATAGCCATGAAGGAGTACTTCGGAGTCCGTCCGTGTCTTAAAGGTATGGCCCGCAGCCAGAAGCTCCTCCCGAAGGGGCTGGAAATTATAGATCTCGCCGTTGAAGACCAGCACCTTGCTGCCATCCTCATTCAGAATCGGCTGGCTGCCGCCCTCCAGGTCGATGATGGAAAGCCGCCTGAAGCCCAGCGAAACATCCTCATCCACATAATAATCATCCTGATCCGGCCCTCTGTGACGGATCCTGTCCGCCATGGCCCGGATGACCGTCTTATTTTCCTCCGTATTCCGTGTTTCATTTACAAAGCCTGCAAATCCGCACATATCTTCCCCTTCTCCTGTTATCTCTTTTATATTCTTTCAGGTATGCCGCAGGCGTACCTTGGCCCGGCCGGCCCTCTGCTGTCTTTCGTGATCCGTTATCCCAAAGCAGCTTCACTGTCTTCCGGCTGTCCGGAGTCTTCCGCCCGCTGTAACAATGCATTTCTCCGCAAGCGCCTCCAGCGAATCCACCATCCAGGGATAAATCTGGGTCAGCTCCTGGTCGCGGCTTACGACCGAAAGCTCCGTACAGCCGAGGATCACGGCATCCGCGCCTCTCTGCCTGAGACTCTCCGCCGTACGGACCAGCTTTTTCCAGTCCGCCGGGCGGCCTGCTTTCACCTCATCGTAAATGATATGCATGACCGCCTCCTGCTCCTCCTTTTCCGGGACAAGCAGCCGGAGGCCCGCCGACTTGGCAAACCGCTCATACACGCCGGACTGCACCGTACCGTCCGTGGCCAAAACGCCGATCGCCTTCACACCGCTTACCGCGCCGGAAGCAGCCGTTACCGCTTCCTCCATGATATTGATCACGGGGATCTTTACGGCCTCCGCCACCGCATCATAAAAAAAATGCGCCGTATTGCAGGGAATCACCAGAAAATCCACGCCTGCATTTTCCAGCATCCGGGCATTCTCCAGCATCCGGGGAAGCGGGCTTTCCGCCGACTTACCCAGAATAAACGCTGTACGGTCCGGAATCGTGGAATCGTTCATGACCAGCATGGGAATATGCTCCTGATCCCGCTTCGCATCCGTAAGCTTCACGACCATATCCATAAAATATACAGTTGCAAGGGGTCCCAGTCCGCCCAGAACCCCCACACGTTTCAGTAACAATGCTCTACCTCCATGCCTGCAGATTTCAACTCATACAGGCAGGTCATTTTTCCTGCCGCAGCTTTTCTCAGCCTCTGTAGCGCTTAAACTTCTTGATGTAATGGAAGAAGTTTGCCTCCGCATAGAAGATATGCATCGGATTCTTGTCCTTCTTATACATCAGCGGATGGCATACCCGCCGCTTATCCCAGAGGGCAAGCGCTTCCTTCTTAAAATCACTGTCCGGCACATACTTTTTCACCACTGATTTCGGCACGACCGAATAGATGAAAGGTCTGTCTGCTACGGTATAGGAATCCAGTTTTCCGTAAATATAGTCATTGACGATCCATTTTACGGTATTGAATCCGCTGCCTGTAACATAGAAGTTGCTTCTGCCCAGACGAACGTTGATCTCAAAGAATTTATAGCTGCCGTCCCGGGGATCCACCTTTACGTCAAAGTTGGCAAAGCCGGTATAGCCGATATGTTCCAGGAATTTTGTCGCATCCGCCACGATCTCCGGATTCACCACATTCATGATGGCAACCGGATTGCCGATAGCCGTGGGAGTGGGATCCTCCAGAAGAGTCCTTCCCAGAGAAGCAAACTGAACCTTGGAATTCTGATCGCAGTAGCAGGTCAGCACATGCATGTAGGAATCATCACCGGGGATGAATTCCTGAATCAGGAACTTATAATCGTAGCCGCTCCCCTCCAGATTCTTCAGCATTTCACGAAGCTCTTCTTCGGTATCGAATTTGAAGACCTTACGCTTGCCCGGAAATTCCGCATAGTGATACAGCGCGGAATTGGCCGGCTTGGCGATCACCGGATAATCAAAGCCCAGATTCAGCGGCTTCTTCCAGTTTTCCTGTCCGCACTCATACACATAGGTCTTCGGATAGGGCAGGCCCAGATCCTCGAAGATCTCATAAAAATGATCCTTCAGCACGATCCTGTCCAGAAGCTCCCGGTCAATGTAGGGAATGATGTAATACGGACTGAGAATATCCTTATTTTCGATCACGATCCTGACATACCAGTCGCCGCAGCCGAATACGATGAGCTTTTTCTTTCCCTCGAATTCTTTTCCGGTCTCCAGAAGAGCCTTTACCGCATTCTCTTCCTTTTCCAGCTCCGGATAAAACCGGTTTTCAATAATGGCAGAGCTGTTGACAAATCCGCTCTTCGTCATACTGAGGGTAATGGACTTTATCCCGTACTCCTCATGAAACGCCCTGGCCAGGGAATAGGCTGTGATGTCTGCTCCCAAAATGACGGGCTGAAATTCTTTTTCCTGAAACTTCATGTTTTTTCTTCTTTCTGCTTTGTCTGTCTATAATTAGTCTTCTTTCTTATCCTTCTTGAATTTCTCCAGGATATCTCCTGCCTTGTCCTTTACCTTTTCAATATCTTCCTTGGAAACCTTATCCTTCGCTTCCTCAGCAAAATCCTTCACCTTGTCAATGATCTCTTTTTTATCCATTTCCGTTTCCTCCTCTTTTACTCAGCCGATACGCTGGCACAGCTGTATTGTATCATACCTCCATCTTTTTTTCTACCACTTAAAGTTTTCTTTAACATTCTGTTTTATTCTTTTCTCATAGCCATTCCGGGCGTCCGTGCCCGTAACACATGAAAAATAAAAACAAGGAGCAGCAGGATGAACGTGATCGAATTGAAAAACGTCAAGAAGACCTACGGAAAACGATGCGTCCTGGATAACGTAAGCTTTTCCGTGAAAAAAGGCCATATCGTTGGCCTTATCGGTCCCAATGGGGCCGGCAAGACCACCATCATGAAGCTTATGGCCGGACTCTCTCACTTATCGGAGGGAGAGATTTCCCTCTTCGGTTCACCCGAAGACCTCCCCGCGAAGAGATCCAGGATCAGCTTCATGATCGAAAACCCCATAATCGACAGCGCCCTCACTGCAAGAGAAAATATGGAATATATCCGGATCGTGCAGGGCGTTGCCGACCGTTCCCGGATCAATGAGCTTCTGAAATATGTAGGGCTCGGGGACACAGGAAGAAAAAAGGCCGGTCTCTTTTCTCTCGGCATGAAACAGCGGCTCGGCATCGCCATGTCCCTCCTGCAGGATCCGGAAATCCTTGTGCTGGATGAGCCGGTGAACGGTCTGGATCCGGAGGGTATCGTGGATGTACGCCACATCCTGCAGAGTCTTTCGGAAAAGGATGGCAAGACCATCATAATCTCCAGCCATCTGCTTTCCGAGCTTTCCGAACTCTGTACCGACTACGTGATCATCGACCACGGCCGGATCGTTGAGTCCCTCTCCCGTGAGGAGCTGGCGCTCCACTCGCGGAGCTACATCTCCATCCGTACCGACCAAACGGCCGAAACCGCGGCTACCCTGGAGAAGAAGCTTTCTTTCCATGACTATAAGGTTATGCAGGATGACGAGATCCGTCTGTATGAAGGTCTTTCGGATCTGGCCGGGGTATCCCGCACGATCACCGATTCCGGCTTTACCATTCTCCGGTACCTGATGACAAACGACAGTCTTGAGGAATACTACCTGTCACGGGTTTCCCACGATGAGAATGAAGGATCGCAGAAGGTTTCCCATATCAAAAATCTTTTCGGCAGGAGGAATTAGTCATGACCAGACTTGTGAAAAGCGATCTTTACAAATTCAAAAGACTGAATATATTCTGGATCGGGGTGATCTTTATTGTCCTGTTATTTGCAGTCGTGCCCTTCACCAATCATGCCAACTCTTCGGAGAGCTTTTTTTTACAGAAGATGGACACCACGAGTGCAGCCATCATGATGCTTCCCATGTTTTCCTGCTTTCTTGTGGGAAGGGGCTACCATCAGCGAACCGCCATGTATGAGGTAATGGCCGGAAACAGCCATGTCCGGATTATGATCAGCAAACTCCTCTCCGTGGCACTTACCGTCACGCTCATCGCTTTTCTATCCGGGCTGGGCGGCCTGGCCGTTGCCACCGGAATGGACAGCACGGGGATCCGCGAGGTTTTGCAGAAGGAAGCCCTGTTTTTCCTTGTTCTTCTCCGGGCAGTCAGCGCCAGCGTATTGCTCACCCTGTGCGTACGTCACATCGGCAGCATCGGTCTGATCTACATGCGCGGGATTCTGGAAATGATCATCATGCTCATCGCCTCAGCAGCAACGGAAAATGATTATCTCATGGACAGCGCAGATATGGTAACAATAACCATCGAAAAAAGTCCGTTTCTCGATCTTCTGCTGATGCAGCAGCCTATGCTTCTTCTCCGTCCGCTGACCGGTTATGAGGTACGCGAGATCATCCTGGGTCTTGTCATTGAAACCTTGATTTGGATCATACTTTATTTTATGATAGTAAAAAAGAGGGATTACTGATCCCTCCTTCCCGCGAGTCGGATGCACAGGGAGAAGGTTATGGATAAAACTGCCGTCCTGCCGGTCTCCGGTATCATTCTCCTCTCCATCATCGCAGCCGTGCTGCTTATTCAGAACCTGATGATCAGGAAGGAGCTGGGCCGGTTCCGGAAACAGATTCATGAAATACGTACAGCAGAAAGGGAACAGCCCGTAAAGGTTGCTTCCTTTGATGCGTCTACTACGGAGCTGGCCGCCGAGATCAACCGGCTGATCAGCCTTCTCCGTTCAAGGGTGAAAAGCTCGGCTGAGGAAGAACGGCGGCTCCGCACCATCATGGCCGGCGTCTCCCATGATTTCCGGACGCCCCTCACCGCCGCCGCAGGATATCTGCAGCTGACGGAAGAAGCAGTGGAGAGAATATACAAGGGTCTGGCGGAGGCCCGGGATGAGCAGGTTCAGGAGGAGCTCCGGAACATCCGAGACTATCTTTCCATTATCGACAACCGGATCAGATATCTGAAAGACCTTTCCGATGAATTCTTTGAAGTAACCTACCTGGATGCGGGCGCAAATCTCCCTCTGGAAACGGTAAGATTCGACACCCTCCTTTCCGATGTCATGCTCCGGCAGTATAGCCGGATCACAGAAGCCGGGCTTTCTGTGGAGACCTATATTCCCGAAGAAAATCTGACCGTTCAGGCGGACCGCCACTATCTGGAACGGATTCTGGAAAACCTCTTTTCCAATGCCCTGAAATATGCCGGTAAAAAGATTTCCATCCGGGTGGAAAAACCTGAGAGATGCTCCAATGAGACCGCATTTGTGATCGAGAATGATATGGAGCCTTCTCTCATGCCGGATCCCGAACGGGTCTTCGAGCCCTTCTACCGGGCAAAGGACCGCTCCGGTCCGGGCACCGGCCTCGGCCTTTACGTCTGCCGGGAGCTGGCAGCCGCCATGGATATGCCCATCGAAGCCCAGCTGGACCGGGAGCTGTTCCGTATCCGGCTTTCGATGAAATCCTGATCGGCCTTGATGGAGATGCCTGAAATGCCGGCAGCATAATGCAGCAAGCCGTTTTTATATTGTTACTGCTTGTTTTATGTAAATCATATTGCATGTACGGACGTTCTGATGTTTTTGGGAATAACCGCTGAACAGTTACAGTCTGAGGAGAAGTTCCATGAAGATACTGATCATAGAGGATGATAAGGAGATTTCCGGTCTGCTCTCGGTATATCTGACACAAAACGGATATGAAGCAGCCGCAAAATATGACGGTGTGGGCGGTCTCAATGAGCTGAAGGCGCACCCGGAGGAATACGGCATGATCCTCCTGGACATGATGCTTCCGGGCTTTTCAGGCGACGAGCTGCTGCCCCGCTTCCGTTCCTTTTCAGACATTCCGGTAATCGTGATCTCCGCTGTCTCAGCGCTGGACCAGCGGCTCATGATGATGCGGACCGGCGCGGACGATTATATTACCAAGCCCTTTGAACTGCCGGATGTTCTTGTGCGGATCGAGGCCGTAGCCAGAAGATACCGCATCTCTCTTCGAGGCAAAGACGGAGAAAGCAGTGAAAAAGACCCGGAAGCTGCGGCCCGGGTCCTGCACTATGGAAATATAGAATTACATACCGGAAACGCCGTGGTGACGGTGAATGGCACGCCTGTCACCCTGACCGCCCGGGAGTATGACATTCTTCTGCTGTTTCTGGAAAACCCCACAAAGCTCTTTTCCAAGGCTAATCTATATGAAAGCGTCTGGAACGAAGAGTATTATCCCGAGGATAAATCTCTTAACGTCCATATCTCCAACCTGCGCAGCAAGCTGAAGAAGCTGGACGATTTTGATTATATCGAAACCATCTGGGGTATGGGCTACCGGCTCCGCAGTCATCCGGAAAATTAGTTTACACCTGCCCTTCCGGCATCCCCTTTTGACATGCTATTCTGACATTTCCATCTCACTGAACGGTAATCTCCATATCTTCCTCCTGCCGGAGCACTGTCTCCATGCCGATCTTCTGTGGTTTCAGCCCCATCGCCTCATAGAACTTCATTGCTCCGGGATTGCAGGCCCACACATTCAGCGTTACATTATAAAAGTCCCGGCTCTTCGCATATTCCAGAACATGCGAATAAAGCGCCTTACCCACGCCCCGGCCTCTTGCCGCTTCATCCACACAGATATCATCAATATAAAGCGTCCGGATATCCGTCAGCACATGGTCTCCGCGGGTTTCCTGGTGCACAGTAAAGGCATGTCCCGTCACCCTGCCGTCCGATTCACATACAAAAACCGGCCGCTCATCATCCTCCAGAAGCTCCTCCAGTTCCTCTGCAGTATACTTTGTCGCCGGTCCGCGAAAAAGATCCGGCCGTCCGTTATGATGCACCATATCCACCTGCAAAAGAAGTCCGAGAATTGCAGGGATATCTTTCTTTTCCGCCCTTCTTACACTGTTCATGCTCTTTCTCCCCGTATGTGATCTATCAGATACAGCAAATGCACCTTGTCTTCCTTCTATCCTTATAAGCATACCCCGTCAGTCGGTCCGCGTCAATCTCTTCCGCTCCCGGAAATGCAAAGAATTCCCTGCTGAACAGTTACTTTCATGTTTATCTAAAATGTGATATGATGTTTTTAATGTTTTTTTAATCTTTCTCCAAAGATTCTTTTAACTTCGAATGATATATTCATCTCATCGAAGCAAACAGCAGAAAGCTGAGAAACAAGGCAAACAGCAGAAAGCTGAAAAAATAATCTTAAAGAAAGATGGAGGATAATAAAATGGATGAACTTGAGAAGGTTGAAAAGCTGAGAAGCCGCGCAAACGTAAGCTACGACGAAGCAAGAGATGCCCTTCGGGCATGTGACGGAGACCTGCTGGACGCCATGGTGTATCTGGAGAAACTGGGAAAGGTAACGGACGTTCCCGCCGGCGGAGTGGTCAATACCACAGCGGATACGACCGGAAGCTACCGCAGCGTACCGGAGCAGGTGATTCAGAGCGAGAAAAAGGCTGATGAAAACGCATTTTCCGGTTCCTTCGGTCATTTCGTGAAAACGGTATGCACCAAGCTCAGTGTAAACTTCCTGAAGATCGAGCAGGACGAAAAGGTTCTGGCAAAGATTCCCCTTTGGGCAGTCCTCCTGGCATTTATCATCGGACATGCATTCACCCTTGTTGCCATTGTGGTTTCCCTCTTCTTTGGCTGCCGCTACTCCTTCTGCGGACAGGACAATTTGGATAAGGTCAACGAAGTGATGAACAAGGTCAACACCGCAGCAGATAACTATTCCGATCATAAATCCGAGTGATCCCCGTCCCGGAAAAGCTTCCTGAAATACAGAAACCACTGATATACGATTAACAGAGGATAACAAAATGCCACACATTCTGGTAGTTGAAGATGAAGCCAAGCTGGCCCGCTTTCTGGAGCTGGAGCTGGTACATGAGGGCTACACCGTGACCAAGTCCGGTAACGGCAGAGAAGCCCTGGAAATCGCACTCCGGGAGGATCACGACCTGATCCTCCTGGACATTATGCTTCCCGAGCTTTCGGGACTGGAAGTACTCCGGCGCCTGTCCAGAGAAAAGACGGTGCCCGTAATCCTTCTGACCGCCCGGGATGCCGTAATGGATAAGGTTTCCGGTCTGGATGCCGGCGCCGTGGATTACATTACCAAGCCCTTCGCCATCGAAGAGCTGCTGGCCCGGATTCGCGTTGCCCTGAAGCTCCA
Organism: Lachnospiraceae bacterium UBA3732; assembly: GCA_002372545.1. Lineage (GTDB taxonomy): Bacteria > Bacillota > Clostridia > Lachnospirales > Lachnospiraceae > Eubacterium_Q. The sequence goes on from DFHD01000051.1 coordinate 18,180, forward strand.
CGGCACCGAAGAAAAAAAGGAGTCGCAGGAGGGTGAGGTCCTGACATGGGGCCTACTTCAGCTGAATGTGCCCCGTCACGAGGTGAACTATAACGGTGATCCCATCTCCCTTTCCAACAGGGAATTCCTTATGCTGGAGACCCTGCTCAGAAATAAGGACATCGTGCTCTCCCGGGACACCCTTCTGGACCAGGTCTGCGGCTATTCCTATGCCGGAGAAACCAATGTGATCGATGTCTATATCCGTTATCTTCGCTCCAAGATTGATGACGTTTACGGGATCAACATGATCCGTACAGTCCGGGGCGTAGGCTATGTTATCCGTTCAGAAGACTGATATGAGCAGAAAAGAGAAGAAAAAAATCACAGAATCCCGGCGGCTCTCATCGATCAGCTCGCGGCTGCAGCACCGCATGTTCGGCATACGCTTTTTCCAGTATCTGGCCATGGATATTCTTCTTCTGGCAGCAATGATCCTGGGCTATGCCGCCCTGGTAGAAGGCGAAAAGACCGGCGATCTCGATCTGGACAGAGACCGAACGCTCGTTTCGGAAGAAAACACTACTTACTATGTTGTCTCCGAAAACGGCGAGGAGCTGTTCCGTCTGGATGCGGAAGATCTGACCACCCGTGCGCTTCTCATTACCGGCACCGTGCTGTTGCTTCAGATGTTCTTTCTTTTGGTGGCCATGTTTGGAGATTACCGCAGTATCCGGAAGACTCTGCGCCCTTTGAATGAACTTGCGCTGAAGGCCGATCAGCTGAGTCATTTCAGCTATGCCGACGAAGAACGGATCGCGCTGATCGAGGATGCCATCGACCATATCAACCCGGACGATGAATCTCCTCTATCCATACCGGATAATGATCTGGCCGGGATTGAGCTTGCCATGAACAATCTGATCCAGCGCATGAAGGAATCTCACAGGCAGCAGACCCGTTTTGTCAATGACGCTTCCCATGAGCTCCGGACGCCCATCGCGGTGATCCAGGGCTACGCCAGCATGCTGGACCGTTGGGGAAGAGACGACCCGGAGGTTCTGGAGGAGTCCATCCAGGCTATCAGCCATGAGGCGGACCATATGAACCGCCTTGTAGAGCAGCTTCTGTTCCTTGCCCGCGGCGACAGCGGCCGGACCACACTGAAGCCGGTTCCTCTTTCTCTTCCGGACATGATGGAGGAGATTTATGAGGAATCCGTCATGATCGATGAAAAACACATTTACCGCTTTAAAAAACCTGCGGATAACCTCACGGTCTCCGTAGATGAAACCCTGCTGAAGCAGGCTGTCCGGATTCTTCTGGACAATGCCGCAAAGTATACGGAAGCCGGCAGCGAGATCATTCTCTCCACCGGTCTCAGCCCGGAGGGCGAGCCCTATCTCCAGGTGCAGGACACCGGAATCGGCATGTCCGATAAGGATGTCCGTCATATGTTCGAACGCTTCTACCGTTCGGATGAAACCCGGGAAATCCAGGGAACGGGTCTTGGCCTTTCCATCGCCAAATGGATCGTGGACCGCCACGGCGGCCACTTTGAGATTCTTTCCCGTTCGGAGCTGGGCACCCGGATCCGGATCCTTCTTCCTGCGGAATCCATTACCGCGGAACCTGTGACCGCAGAGCCTGCTACCGCAGAATCCGATACTTCGGTATCTGCATACGCGGAATCTGTTACCGCTGAATCCGATACTTCGGAATTCATGGCCGAAGAACCTGCTGACGCGAAACCCACGGCCGGGAAAATGTAACTTCGTAATCCGCGCCGAAGAACCTGCTAACGCGAAACCCAAGGCCGGGACGGCAAACTAATCCAAACCGAAAAGGAACCATAAATGGGAACAATATTCTTTATTCTTTTATGCTGGTATTTTGTTAAGGGCCGTGATGACCCTAACGTACATAATGCGGCAAAAAAAGCCGCCGGCGGAACCGCGAAGGCCGCCGGAGGCTGTTTTACCGTGATCTTTATCCTGATCGGTCTGACGATCGTTTCCACTGCCTTCGGCATACTTTCCGCATTCTCCTGGCTGATCCCCTTCATTTTTGTTTTTGCTGTGATCTCAGCCATTTCCAAATCCGGCAAGGAAAAGAAGCAGCGGGAAAAGAGTCCGGAATACCGGGATGTTGTGCAGAATTACAATCAGGGTGAGGAATTCAAGCTGACGAAATCCACCGATAAGCGGATCCGGATCATCTCCAGATTCTCCAAAAAACATAATCTTGCCCTTAACGATGACCAGATCGAGCTGATCATGAACGCCTCCTACGTCTCCTACCACTGGGAGAAGGAGGTCTACGATATGTCGAAAAGCTACAGCGTGGAGGCTGAATGGTTCAAGTCGGAGACCGACTGGCTCAGGGCATATCTGAAGGTTTTCCCCATCATGGATATTTCTTCCGATTTCCTGATCCAGAAAAAGATCGTCAAGGACAGCTTTCTGGAAATCTTCCGTAACCTGCCCACCGGTTCTTATTATACGACCAACGAGCTGATCAAATGGATCAACAACAAATATATGGTGAATTTCGACGAAATGAGCTTCCGGATAGCCCACCGGTTCCTTGAAGAATGCGGCTACAGCTTTAAGCTTCCTACAACCCACATTCTCCGGAATGACAGCGAGATCGATAAGCTGGCGGAGGCCTATGACAGGATGGAAGGCTCCGCCGGAAAACCGGGAGTCATGTGATTATTCATCTTTCTGTCCGGTATAATATGCCTCCAGCTTCGGCCTGGCCTTGACATAGTAAGGCATAAGCCGCTCGTCAAACTGGGAGCCCATTCCGCCGATGATGATCTCGTTTGCCTTTTCGAAGGACAGGCTTTCCTTATACACGCGCTTACTTACCAGCGCATCATACACATCCGCGATGGCCATGATCCTCGCCTCCAGCGGTATCTCCTCTCCCTTAAGGCCCTCCGGATAGCCGCTGCCGTCCCAGCGTTCATGATGGTAATGGGCCACATTTTCCGCCAGAACCTTGAATTCCTCATCATCCGTATCCTTCAGGATCTCATGCACAATCCTTGCGCCCTCCGCGGCATGACGCTTCATCTGCTCAAATTCCTCCGGTGTAAAACGGCCGGGTTTTTTCAGAATATCATCATCGACGGCGATTTTCCCCAGATCATGCATGGGCGCGGCCTTCGCAATATCCTTGCAGAATTTATTGGTGAGCATAAAACGGTCATCCTTACGCATTTCCTCGACCAGGATCCGGACGCCCTCGCTGGTCCGCCGGACATGGCCGCCGGTGGAGTTGTCCCTGCTTTCCACCACGACCGCCATACTCATGATCAGATTATCGTGCATCTCCACGATACGCGCCGTCTTTTGTTCCACCTCCTCTTCAAGCTCGCTGTTGAACTTATCCAGAAGGTTGATGTATTTCTGATTTTCCGTGTCATCCCGGAAGAAAAGCTGGTAGCCGCGCTTTAAGAGACCATCGTAGAGATAGTTCACCTCCACCTGATACACTCTGCTCTCCTCTTCATTCTCCGGATCATGAAGGGTGAAGTTAAAGCTGACCTTTTTCCCCTCCTGCTTAAAATGCTCGATCCAGCGGTTGATGGTTTCCTCAAAATCCGATTTTCCGGTAAGCGGCTCATCCACACGAAGCCTGGACAGAGCAGGGATGATGCGGTTTGCGGTCTCATTGCTCCCGAGGTAATGCCGTCTGAAATCCAGGGATACAAAACCCGTATCTCCGGTCTGCACCATGGTATCGATCACGTTGCTGCTGATATTATACAGAGACATCCGTCTGACAATGACCAGATATATGATCTGGGCGATCACATAGGTGGCCGGAACCAGATCAATATTCTGATGGCCGAACTTCAGGCCGACATAGCCCAGGATCGTAATGACCTCGGGAATAAGGAGTATCCGGAGTATCCACTTTGATACCTGCTTTTTCCGCCGGTAAGAATAGACAATAGCCAGAAGCCCCGCCAGAAAATAGACTGCGATCAGCACATAGAACATGAGATGAGCCGGCCCGTAGTCTTTCGATACAATGATCCTTCCGTTTTCCCGCCGGAATTCCAGGTCCCTGTAGAATACGTCGGAATAGCCAATACTGAGAACACAGGAATAAAGTGTGCAGCAGACAAGAAAAGCCAGTGTTCTGACCCAGCGTTTAACATGGATCCCGCTCAGCCGGAACACACAAATATTGATAAAAAAGAGCAGGAAGGCGCCGCCGATATAGACAACCTTGGTGGCGTTGATATACGCCTCCTTTGTCCTTGCAGAGTATTCAAATAAATACCCCAGGTTAGCCACCGGGATCAGCGTAAAGATGATGGTGATATTTACCTCAAAATGAACACGCCATTTGTATACGTAAAACAGGGTAAGAAGCAGTGAAATGGCAAATGTCAGAGCGTAATAAACGGTTATCATTCTCTTCCTCCGCTACCGATAGATCGCTTGTACATCGATTCTCAAATAACTGGCTTCATTGTACCAAATTTTCCTCCCTACTTCTACAGGAATTTATGAAAAAGGCTGCTTCGAACAACCGTCCGAAACAGCCTCCATTCTCATTTTTTATTATTTTCAGGTTCCCCAGTCCATCTGGTCGATCATTTCGAAAGCCCTGCCCTCCGGCTCCCTGTGGAGAAAGACATCCTCTCCGGTAAAGGGATGAGTAAAGGTAAGACGCGTCGAATAAAGCCCGCCCCTTTTCACCCGGACACCTGCAGACTCAGCAGATCTCCAGATCTCCGATTCCTGCCCGGGACCGGCAAGGAAAAGCACAAGCGAAAGGGGCCCCTCATCCGTATCCAGTTCATCCAGGACCTCATAATCGATCAGAACCTCGCCGCCATCCGGGTCGGTACCGGAGAGCTGTCCCTCCATATCGGGCATGAATCCGGATACGACCGCCTGGTAATGGTTTTCCACTCCGCCTTCGCGGACCAGCGAAGCAAGCGCAGTCCTGCTCTCCTCCGTTTTTGCCAAAAGCCGGATGCCGCACTTATCCAGATCAGCCCGGAACCATTCGTCCTCCCAGACCAGCTCCTTCTTCTCATTTCCGCTGTTTTCTCTGCTGTTCTTACTGCTGCTGTTCTTATTATTTCTGTTCTTATTTCCGCTGATCTTACTATTCTTATTCATCCCGATATTTTCCTTCTGCGGCACCTGTTCAGTCCGTTTTGGGATATTACAGACTATGAATCATCGCCTCTTTTTACTTCAGGCGCTCCTCCAGTCTCTTCACAACCGTCTCCAGCGCCTTGATCCTGGCATAATGCTTATCGTTGGATTCCAGAATGATCCAGGGCGCAAAGGAAGTGGATGTCTTCTGCAGCATCTCATTTACCGCCACCTCATACTGATCCCATTTTTCCCTGTTCCGCCAGTCCTCATCCGTGATCTTCCACTGTTTTTCCGGCGTATTCTGCCGCTCCGTAAACCTGGCCAGCTGGGTATCCTGATCGATCTGCACCCAGAACTTGATCAGCACAGCGCCCCAGTCCGTCAGCTCCTTTTCAAACTCATTAATCTCATTATAGGCTCTCTGCCAGTCGTTCTCCGTGCAGAAGCCCTCCAGCCGCTCCACCATGACACGGCCATACCAGGTCCGGTCGAAAATTGCTACATGGCCTGTCTTGGGCAGCCTGTTCCAGAAACGCCACAGGAAATGCCTGGCTTTTTCATGCGGCTCCGGGCTGGCAATGGGATGCACCTCATATCCCCGGGGATCCAGCGCCGCCGCGATCCGCTTGATATTTCCGCCCTTTCCGGCCGCATCCCAGCCTTCATAGGCAATGATCACAGGAATCTTTCTGCGGTAGAGCTCATTATGCAGCTCGGAAAGCCGGCTCTGCAGTTTATCCAGCTTCTCCTGGTACTCCTCATCCGGGATAGACTTATCCAGAGAGACCTCAGAGAGAAGCGGCATCTTCTCCAGCGGAAAAACATTCTGCAGAAGCGTTGCCTCACGGCCTGCATTCTTCAGCGCCGTATCTATGCTCCGGTTCAGGATTTCCGTCACCTGAAGCTCCGCCCATTTCTTGCTCTTCGAATCAATAAAATACCAGGGTGCGGAGAACTGATTGGTCATTTCCAGATAGTCCTCATACACATCCATGTATTTTTCATAATGCTTATTCTGCCAGAGATCCTTCTTGCTTACCCGCCAGGATGTGCTGTGGCTTCCGGCCAGCTCCTCCAGCCTCCTCTTCTGTTCCTTCTCATCAATATGAAAGAAGAACTTCACCACCAGATAACCGCTGTCTGAAAGCTGCCGTTCAAAGCGCTTAATGGTCGTCAGCTGGTCCCTGTAGGCCTTCTTTTCCATCCGGCCATGAATATATTCCTCAGTAACGGCATCCATCCAGCTTCCGTCATAGAAAGCGAACTTTCCCGCCTCCGGGATTTTCGTCATATACCGGTAAAGGAAGGGGCGCCTCAGCTCCTCCTGTGTGGGTTCGGTCACGGTCTGCACCTTAAAAAACCGCGGATCCATATTTTTGATGATGCGGCCCAGTACACTTCCTTTTCCGGCGGCCCCCCAGCCCTCCAGAACGACCAGTACCGGCAGCTTCTTTTCCTTCACCAGGATCTGCTTTTTAGCCAGCTCCTCCCGTGCCGCCTGAAGGCGTTCCTCCATCTCGGCGGCATCCGGTTTTCTTTCCTTCGTCCAATCCTTCAGCATGCTATCCCCCCTTATGTCTATAAACCCCATCTAAGCCTTCATCCGGAAATATGCCTCTGCGCATGACACCCCTTTGCATTGGCACAGCTCCATAAACCGCAGCGCTACCCCCATCGCCTCCGCCTACAGCGTTTCCAGAAGCTTCTCCACACTTACCAGCCGTACGCATACGGTGAAAAGCTCGGCAGCCGTCTTCAGATCGTCCAGTGTCGGATAAGTCGGCGCGATACGGATATTGGAATCCTTCGGATCCTTTCCATAAGGCCAGGTTGCGCCTGCGCCTGTCATAACTACGCCGGCCTTCTTTGCCTTATGCACAATTGCCTTAGCACAGCCCTCCATGGAATCAAAGCTGATGAAGTATCCTCCCTTGGGCGTTGTCCATTCTCCTGCGCCGGTTCCCGCAAGGTTCTTCTCCAGAATCTCCAGAACCGCCTCAAATTTGGGTCTGATGATGGCCGCATGCTTCTTCATGTGCTCGGTCATGCCGTGAATATCCTTGAAGAACCGCACATGTCTCAGCTGATTCACCTTATCATGACCGATGGTCTGGTTTTTCATCTGGTTCATGATATCCTCCAGATTGTTGGGGGATGTCGCCAGTGCGGCAATACCGCTTCCCGGGAAGGTGATCTTGGAGGTAGAAGCAAACTTGTATACCAGATCCGGATTTCCTGCGCGCTTGCACTCTGCCAGGATCTCGATCAGATAATCCTGCTTATCCTCGTAAAGATGGTGAATGCCGTAAGCATTGTCCCAGAAAATACGGAAATCACGGGCAGCCGGCTTCAGTCTGGCAAAACGGCGGACCGTCTCATCCGAGTAGGAGTAGCCCTGCGGATTGGAATACTTGGGTGTACACCAGATTCCCTTGATCTCATCGTCCTCCGCTACCAGCTTCTCTACCATATCCATATCCGGCCCGTCCGGTGTCATGGGCACCGGGATCATCTCAATGCCGAAATATTCCGTAATGCTGAAATGTCTGTCATAGCCGGGTACGGGGCAGAGGAATTTCACCTTGTCCAGCTTGCACCAGGGGGTATTTCCCAGAATGCCGTGGGTCATGGCCCGGGCAATGGTATCATACATCACATTCAGTGAGGAATTGCCGTAGATGATGATATTATCCGGATTATTCTCCATCATATCTCCGATCAGGACCTTCGCCTCATGAATTCCGGTCAGAACGCCGTAATTCCGGCAGTCCGTTCCATCCTCGCAGGAAAGATCCGCCTGAGAGTTCAGCGCATCCATCATGCCCATGGAAAGATCCAGCTGTTCCCGGCAGGGCTTGCCCCGGCTCATATCCAGATGCAGATCCATGCCCTGGAATCTTTCATATTCCTTTTTCAGTTCCTCATGCAGCGCCATAAGCTCGGCCTTGTCCATCTCACTGTAAGCTTTCATTATTCGTCTCCTTACCATTTATTCATTACCTGGGGAAGTCCCTCCGGTAATGGTTCACCGGGGAAAAGTCCCCTTGGCAGATTGTACCACTTTAACGCATTCTTTTCAATCCGACAGAAAAGCCTCGCAGAAGCTTTGGATCATCCTTGCCGTTTCTTTTCTGGAGGTACTGTTCTTCGGATTCAGATAATACAGCCCGCCGCTTTCGCTTCCGAAGATCACCCTCTGCCCCGTTGCCCAGAGCAAAGCCTCCTCCGCATAAGCCGAAACTCTTCCGGCATCCTGAAATCCATCCAGGCTGTCTGCCTTTTCCAATGAATATCCCTTAAAGGCAGCATAACGGTGAAGCATGGCGGCAAGATCCTGCCGCTTGATCAGATCGGATGGGGCAAACCTGCCCAGCGTCTCTCCCTCCTCCGGCTCATAGCCGGCCACTATTCCGTTTTCGCTGGCCCAAAGCACCGGCTTATAGTACCACTTGCTGCTGTCCTGCACATCCCGGAAGGGGCTCTCCTCCGTAACCGGGTCCGGGGAACCCTCCATTTGCCAGAGAATGACAACCAGCTCGCTTCGTTTGATCGCCGAATTGGGACGGAAGACTGTTTTTTCTTCCCCGTCCCCCGATTTATCGCCGGACATGATGCCCTTCTGCCATACGAATCTCACGGCCTCATAGACCCAGTTGCCCGGCCGCACCGAAACATCCAGGAAGGGCCAGGACTCATTCGGATCCTCGGGGTCATCGGACTCATCCGGATCGTCGGTAAAGGCCTTGATCCGGAAATTGCCCATTCCGGTACCCACCTTTTCTTCATCCGAGCAGTCCGTCCATGTGGAATAGACTCTGGCAAAGCTCTGGCCCTCCTCTATCGACGCCGTGAACCGAATGGTATCCGTGGGCGAATACTTGGTATTCGCGGAACGCTCGATGCAGATCATGGGCGCCTCATCCGCAGACTCCACCCGCACCACGACCGAAAATGTCGTTCCCTTTTCAAGGGGAACCGGCTTGGCCAGCTCCAGCTGATACACGCCCTTAACATCAAAGGTGCCGCTGATGGACGCCTCCTCTGCCAGCGTTCCGCTCTCCGGATCGGCAGGGTCTGTCAGGTTCGTGTAGATCTTGACCTCGTAATCCGTATTCCCGGTTTCGATATTCACCGACACGGCGGAAAGCTCCTCCTTCTTCTGTGCCGTGAATACATTTGCCGCATAAAACGAATGGATGGAATCCCCGTAAAAGAACTGAGCCGACGCCAGGGAGCCGTCGTACTGATAATTATGATCATGCCATTCCCGATCACCGGGCAGCGCATAGGTTGCCGTATATACCACGGAATTTGTCACCCCTGATGAGTTCTGAGAATAATTAAAGCTCTGATCCGCATAGGATATCCAGAAATAACCATTATACCCGGCTCCGTTCAGGCCCCAGCTGTTCCGTGCCAGCCAGGCTCCGTTGATCACCTGATCGTCATCATCCTTCGGCACGGTCTTGAAGCTTTCCCCGGGAAAATCATCATCCCAGCCGATGATGGTGATGCCGTGGTTGGTACCAAAGGCATATGTATCGCAGTAATACGCATTTGTAGCTGTGTTATAGTAATTTTTGCTTGTATAATAGGAACCGGCAACCGCGCCATTCTCCATAATGGCCTCCTTCACCAGCTCCGGTTCGTCCACTACATCGATCTGCACGGCAGAGGTGATATGCGCCGATGCATCCAGCAGCTTCTCATTCTCGATCCCCTCTTCCAGAACAGTTTCCGCCAGGGAGTAAGGGATCTCGCTCTCCTCACACAGCCCCTGCCACTGGAAGAATGCGCGCATAGCCCACCAGCTGTTGCCGCCCAGCGTCAGAAAATTATTTCCATCCTCGGAAATGATCTCGTTACTGTCTCCGGAAAGGCCGCCCAGCGGATCTTCCACCACGTTAAATACGCTGTATGCCGTAGCCAGCTCGCTGAAATCCACCGTCCGGTCCACGTCACCATGATTGAGAAGATAAAGCTCCGCAGTCGCGTTGGCCGAAAACGCCCAGCAGCAGCTGTAGCTCCCCTGATTCCGGACATCCGGATAGATCCCGGTAAGAGCCGTCAGGTTCGTCGCTGTGATCCCCGCAGGATAGACAGAGGGAAGGGACGAGCCCTGCTCCACTGCCTCGGTGACAGGCAGCGCATTTTGAAGCGCCCTGTTTTCCGACGCTTCTGCTGTATGATCCTCTTCTGCGGATTCTGCTGATGAAGCCTGATCATCCGGCATCTCCTCCTCCGCGGATTCCCGGCTTTCTGTCTCTTCTTCAGAGAATGGCTCCTCCGGCTCCGGCGGGAGGATAAACTCCTCTTCGATGGGGATGATCACAACCTCCGCTTCCCCCTCATCCTCCTCTGCTGCCGTGCCCGCAGAGTCCGCCGCATAGTCCGTCGAAGAGATCGCCGCCGGTACCTCTGCATCAACCGCGGCAGCGGAGTCCGTCGCATGATCCGTCGAAGAGATCGCCGCCGGTACCTCTGCATCAACCGCGGCAGCCTGCTCTGCCGACTCCCTCCGGACAGAAGCCTCTGCCGGAACAGAAATGCTTCCCGCCAGCAGCATGGCCGCAGTAAACCAGGCCGTTATCCGGCTCCTGTACCTTTTCCCTCTCAGCATTTTATCTTTTTTCATGCTTCACCTCATATATTTCCGTGAAGTCCCCGCATCCGGATTCGTCAATTCTACTTATTCTCAATAGACGCTCCGGACGGAGCCGTACGTTTCCCGTCAACTCTGCCTACTCCGCACTACTTACTCCGGAAGGCAGCGGAAGTCATCTGCTGTTTTCCGCCGTAATTCTTTCCGGGAGCGCTGCCGCCTTTCTTTACAAGAACGACCTGGATGCCTTCCAGCCGGTAGGCATAACCTGCCGTCCCGGCAGATTCTCCGTTCTTTGCCCAGCCCATCCAGCCAAAATGCTGGGCATGTACCCGGTAGTACACATCATAGGCCGCAGCCATTTCACCTGTAAGTTTAATCTCTATAGATTCCAGCCTTTTCTTCTCACCGCTGGTTCCCGCCATGGCGCCGTTGCTTCTCCAGCTCTGCCAGCCGTAGGTCTGCACATGGGTCCGGTAGGTGATTCTGCCCGACCGGTCTGCTCCGCTGAGCTGGATACGAATACCCTCCAGCCGCTTCTTCTCGCCCTCCGTGCCGCTCATCGCGCCATTCTCTTTCCATTCCTGCCAGCCATAGGTCTGCACATGGGTCTGATAGCTGACGGTCGGTCCTGCGCTCTTCGCCGGCGTACCGTTTTTATCCTGATACGCCTCGGTTATCCGGGATGTAACGCCATCCAGCTCATTTCCGGGCCGCATCCATGTCGGAACGACCACGATCTGCATAGCTTCCATTCTATAGGCGTAGCCTGCCGTCCCTGCCGGCTCACCGTTTCTCGCCCAGCCCATCCAGCCGAAATGCTGTACATGCACCCGGTAATATACATCATAATATCCTGCATCCTCGCCGGTGAGACGGATTTTCAGCGCCTCCAGCCGTTTTGCCTCGCCGCTGGTGCCGTTCATTTCGCCATCCGTTGACCATCCGCGCCAGCCGTAGGTCTGCACATGTGTTGTATAGGTGATGCCCAGCCTGTCATTTCCGAATACGCCAAGCATCAGCGCCTCCAGACGCTTTCCCTTTCCGGTTGTACCGAAAAGGATGCCCTGATTCTCCTGCCAGCCGTAGGTCTGCACATGGGCAATACCCGCAATCCCGGCTTTGGGAATCACATGAAACGCCAGCTTCCTGCTTATGCCGGAGCCATCCGCCGCTTTCACCGTGATCGTTACATCCGTACCATGGCTCACCTCTCCGGCCATCAGCTTTCCATTTGCATCGACGCTGAGCGCCGTCGGATCGCTGCTTTCCCAGACCACCTTGCGGTTTGCCGCATTGGTCGGATAAGCCGTTGCCGAAAGCACCATGTTTTCTCCGGAATAAAGTGTTGTCCGCTGAAGCGCGGAAACATTGATGCTCGTCACCTTCTGATTCGGGTCCGGCGAACCCATTCCCTCTGTATATGCTTTGATCCGGAGATTACCGCATTCCGAATAGGAGCTGTTCATTTCAGACAGCTTGATCATATCATGCCACATACCCCCATCCAGACGGAAGTAATTCTGTTCTTTTGAAAGGCTGGCAGTGTGTACCCGGGATGCCCCGCCGGAAAAGCTGGTGGTTCCCGAGGTTTCGATCATAAAGTACGGATTATCGTTCGGCGCATCCGAAAGCGTCACCACAACAGAAAAGCTTTCACCGTAAAGGAGCTTCACCGGAGACGCGAGATTGACCGTGAATTCGCCTGCACCGTAAAACCGGCCCTCAACCGTAGCTTCCTTGCACAGCTCGCCGCTTTCCGGAAATCCCGGTTCCGGATTCCGGTATACTTCGATCTTATATGCGGTATCCGCCGTTGCTACCTCGCAGGATACAGACGTCAACGCCTCCTGGGCATCCGCGGAATTGACCGTCTTACCCTTTGCCTCAAATACCGCTGCCCCGGAAACTACCTTGGCATCGGTTCTGAGCGTTGTGGAGATCGCGCTTCCGTCGTACTGATAGTTATAGTCCCAATCCGAATCGTAGGAATAGGTCGGAACATAGGCATTATTCGTTACCTTCAGATCTCCCGCCTTGGAATAATTGAGAGAAGGATCATAGTAAGAGAGCCAGAAGTATCCATTCTGGGATAAAGCCGTATCTCCCCAGCTGTTTCTCACCAGCCATGCGCCGTTAGCCGCGTTTCCGTTTTCATCCAGCGGAGTCGTCTTAAAGTGGGACGCCGGGAAATCATCGTTCCATCCCACGATCAGGATTGAATGATTTGTGGAATAGTATCCGCTGCTGCAGTACGATGCATGATCCGCATCATAAAATGAATACAAGGAATAATATCCGGCCGCAGCCGCTGTTTTTTCTTCCATGATCAGCTTTTTCAGATATTCCCTGTCCTTTGCGATATTTACCCTGCGGAAGGATGTGATATGCGCCGCGTCCTTCCGGAGTTTATCTGAGGGGATTCCCACCGAGGCATAGGTCAGCTTGCCTGAGGAAGGAACATCTGCCTCGCTTACGGGGCCGAGCCATTGATAGAACATCTCCATGCCCATCCCGGCATTTGCCCCGGCGTGCATATAGTAGCCGATTGACGCATTCTGCAGACGGTTTCCTCCATCCAGATTCCCCAAGGGATCCTGTGTCGTGTAATTCAGAGAGTAAGCCAGCGCTGTCTCGCTAAGATCTATATCCCGGGAAACAAGGCCGTTTTTTACGCCGTAGACCTCTGCAGATCCAACGGAGGAAAATGCCCAGCAGACCCCGTCCTCTCCCTGGTCCCTCACCGCGGGAAGCGCGCCTGTTACAGATGAAATATTGGTATTTGTTATGCCGGAGGGATAGACAGCGGGAATGGATGACGCACCGTATATTCCCTCCTCCTGGCTATCCGGTTTATAAATAGAAGAACCATTTCCCATCACAACAGGCGCCGGAAGATCCAGCGGATACTGCACCATTTCATCTCCATCCGATCCATCCGCTACCGGCGTAAGGCATGGAAAGAGACCGTTTTCCGCCACTTCCTCTTCTTCCCTCTTCGCCTCGCCGGCATCCGTAGGACTTGCCTCATTTTCCGATGCAGCCTCCTGCAGATCCAGAACAGCCGCCGTCTCGCTCCGCTCCGCTGCGTAAGGCATACTTCCATCTGCCTGCGCGGTCTGGCAGGCGGCAAGAAGGATAGCCGCAGTCATAAACCGGGCAATATGCCTTTTTCCTCTATTCAGGAATCCTTTTCTCTGGAATCCTTTTTTCACCAATCCGCATTTTTCCGATCTGCTTTTCATCAATTCTTTTTTCAGCATAGCTCAGCTCCGTTCTGCCTATCCTTCCGGATGGTCAATGCTCCAGATAGCTCATGATCATTCTTGCACACATAGCGCGCGTGGCCGTCTCCTTCGCACCGAGACGAACAACCGTCTGGCCGTTTCCATCCTTTGATTCCAAACCGGAAATAATGCCCATGCCGACTGCCCAGGAAAGATAGCCTGCATATTTCTCCGATATACTTGCCCTATCGGCATAGCCATCGATGGAGGCGGTGACATTTCCGTTCCCCTTGCCGAATTTATCTTCATAGCCTTTCAGCATGATGGCGATCTCGCGCCGCATAATATCCGCCTTTGGATCAAATGTTGTTTCGGTTCTTCCGTTAACGATCCCGTTATGATAGGCCCATATAACCGCATCGGTATAGTATGAACCGGCCGGTACATCCTTAAACGGATTCTGCAGGCCTGCCACCGATGGTCTTCCCTGCATCGCATAAAGCATGACCGCAAAGTCTCTGCGCTGGAGCGGAGCATTCGGTCTGAAGGTGGTCGGAATAGGAATGATCCCTCCTTCTCCATCTCCTGCCATGATCCCGTTCTCCGCGCAATATACGATTCCGGTATACTTCCAGTTGTCCGGATTCGCGGAAACATCCGAAAACAGCCACGCCCTGTCTGCGGTACCCCTGCGAAGCTTTACACTTCCGCCGGGAAGAGCGGTAAAGCTGTAATTCACACTCTTATTCGCCCCTTTCACCTTTACGGTGATCGGCGTATTCACGAATGTATCGGGCAGGGCTGCATCTCCCGCCCCGGAGATCGTCTTGGGCGAGATCACCTCGTTCAGGAACGTGCAGCCGGAAAACATATTCAGCAGGGATGCATCTGTAATTCCGGATAGATTAAACTTCCGCATATCCACCTGCGTCAGCTTGTTGCAATCATTGAACATACCCTCTGCATTTTTTAGATTCGGTGTTTCCCAGCCGGAAAGATCCATGCTGGAAAACAGCATTTTTTCCGCAGGATAGGTCGGCTTATCGCTGGCGGAAAACATTCTCTGCATGTTTTCGACCTTCTTTGTGTTCCAGTTCTTTATATCCATATCCGCCATGCTCTCACATCCGTAGAACATATAGGACATATCCGTCACGTTTTCTGTCGTAAAGCCGCTTCCCAGCTGAAGGGATTCCAGTCTTTTACAGCCGCTGAACATTCCGCTCATATTAGTGACACCTGACGTATCCACGCCTGTCATATCGATGGATTTCAGATAGATGCAGCCCTCGAACAGGCGGTTGCAATCCGCCGGCAGAATAACCCCCGGTTCCAGCTTCACGGATGTCACCTTCAGATCTTTTTTGTTGAAGATACTGCGGTGGATCGGGCTGACTCTGGGTGTGATCCCGACTTTATAGGTTGCGCCGTTAATATTTGCCGTTGCCGGAACAGTGATTTCCTTGTCTGTACCGGTGTAGAGATTCAGCCAGACGATCTTCGCGCTTTCATCTATTTTATCGATCGTATAGCCGTTCCAGGATGAAGCCTCTTCTATAGCCTCAGTCATTTGCTCCGCATCTGTGATCGATACATCTTCCGTCTTTTCCGGTTCACTGATCCCCGCATCTCTTCCCTCTTCCACAGTTTCCTCTGCAGCTTCTGTTTCGTCAGCAAAAACGTATCCTGTTCCGGAGATCCCGCTCATCGCCATTCCGGCAGCAAGGATCAACGCCGCCGTTCTCTTTTTCCAGTTTCCTTTTCTCATGTCCGTTCACTTTCCTTCTCATTTTTATTCTGCTTTTGAGCCTACGCCCTCATTTCATATCATACCGCAAAACCCGCTTTCCACGCAATAATCACATGTGATTTTTCATCATTTTTTTGCAGCAATCGAGTAGGGAGGATTTAATCCCCCTACTCGATGATGCGGGCTCGTCAAACAGGATACCACATAAATGTGTATCCTGATGACTCGCCTTCGCACAAAAAAAGCTCCAGGGCGTATATTACCACCTTGAAGCTTTCTTTCGTGCCGGCAACCGGGGTCGAACCGGTACGGGTATCACTACCCACGGGATTTTAAGTCCC
>DFHD01000051.1:34385-55818 GCA_002372545.1 Lachnospiraceae bacterium UBA3732
TAACCAACTGAGCCACTGGGCCAGTGCACAAGAGGTATTATACATGAGTTTTAAATGATTTGCAAGCATTTCATCATTGACATTTCCCTGACATTTTCCCGAAACATTCCCCATACTATCCGAACACAGCAGATCACAGCCCGTCTCTTCCAGCCTCCCGCAACACACTCTTGCTTTTCGCAACATTTTGTTGCTTTATAGAATATTCTCTATATACTTGCAATCTGATATTAATTGTGCTATACTCTATCCATCATCTAAGCAAGGGGCAGACAAGCGGGCACCGGAACAGCTTTTCGTACGAGACAGACTCAGGTTCCGAAAAAAGAATATATCACAATTTTCTACTATCTGTCCCGGGAGAGGAGGAATGCCATGAAAAGATAACGCAGAATAAAATAAAAAAACTGCCGGGTGGAAGCCGGCAGCTGTTACCGTAGTATAGTATACATTACTCTGTACGGAAAAGAATAAGCACATGTTAAACGGCTGCAGCCTAGACCACTGCAGCCGTATTTCATTCCTCATCTGTCAGGGAGCACTCCCCGATTAACCCTCAGAGATTGCGCCTACCGGACAAACACCGGCGCAGGATCCGCAGGAAATGCAGGAATTCTCATCGATTTCGTACTTTCCGTCTCCCATTGCAATCGCACCAACGGGGCAAGCACCTTCGCAGCTTCCGCATGCAATGCAGGAATCACCGATCACAAATGCCATTTGTGGAACCTCCTTTCCTAGTGTTCACGTTGATTATACACACAATGTTTATTTTTTTCTATTTAATCTTTGTTAGAAGCCTCTCACTTCGATTTCTTCGCTATGTCACAATTAGTTGATCTTTATGGTATTTTTCTTCTCATTTGCCTTATCAAGATCAATATTCTTCTTATTCTTTGCATTCTGGGCAGCATCAGCCTGTTTCTGAGCGTAAGCTCTCATAAAGCTGTCCTTCAGCTGATTATTTTCCATAAGCTTAGCCATATTCTCAGCTTTAGGACCATGGAATGCTTTACTCTCCATAAGGGATTCATGAACAACTCCTCTAAAGTCATCCATACTCTTTCCTTCTAAAGCTATTCCCTGTGCAAGTGTTCTCTTACCTCTGTTTGCAAGTATCTGACAGGTTATAACTTCTGTAGCGCGGTCATAGACTTCATTTACATCTGATTCAGTAGCATTTGCATCTAAGCCATCAGGATGATTACCAAGGACATATCTTGTCAGAGGGTCCTTCAACTCTGGCACTTTCTTAAATCTTAACTCATAATCCACAGCAAAATCCTTCTGCTGTGCGTCCTTAATCTGCTTCAGGTGTTCTTCAGCAGTTTCTATGATCTTAACGCTCTTCTCCTGTATTTCATTCCACTTCTCAAGAGGATACTTATAATTGCCCTTCATTACAGCCTTATAGACTGCATTATTCTCAAGATCCTTGTTACGCTCTTCCATCTCTGCCTGAGCCGCATCAAGCTTTCTCTCGTATTCACCCTTTACAAGATGATTAGCTCTGAAGGTTTCCGGTTTAACTACATTTCCCTGAAGTTCCGACTTAAACTCTATTCCTTTATATATTGTTCCAATACTCGGAGAAGGATTTTTCCCTTCAGCCTTTGGTGTATAGAAGCTTCTTGAGAGGATATTCAGTTTATCACATCTCTGATTGATAAACTCCTTCGCATCATCAGCCAGCCCAAGTCTTACCTGACCCTTTCCGGTGATAGGTCCTATGATCCTTCCCTTTCTTGCATTGTAGTAGATATCTGCTGCTTTCTGATACTCAAGCATAGCCTTCTGTATATCATCTACAGTTGCATTCTGATTAGACTTTACATCGGTTTTTGTAATACAAGCATTCAGTGCCTTTACCATATTCTGGTATAGATCACTCCCTTCAGCTTTGGCTCCTCTTTCAAAGTTCGCCTTTGGATCATCCTGATATTTCTTGAACAGGTCTCTTACCTTTATAAAGTTTTCATGCAGATCATTTAATTCCATGACATATGCCGTCATATCATCCAGCTGCACCTTAGAATAAGTTATCCTGTTATCCTCAACTCTTTCGAGCTTACCATCGCCACTTAAAGCATAGTTTTCTACAGAAACCTCTTTACCACCCCTTGTAATCTCATTTACAACCTCAGCTTTTATCATAAGATTTCGGTCAGCCTCATCCTCAATAAAAGCATACTTCTCGCCATATAATTCCTCCGGAGTTTTTCCATCAATCTTAATGGTATCCAGATCCGTCTTATTCAGGAATTCAAGCATCTCATCCTTTCCAAGAATAAGCGTTGTAAACTTGTCGAATGCGGAGTTTGTTATCTCCTGAACCTTCTGCCCAGCCTCAGAATTCTTCATTCTTTTATAGCTGTCCTGTGGTGTTATACCTTCTTCAAAAACATGCTCCAGACTAGGAAGAACTATACCATCTTTTGCCGTAGTTCCAATATAGTTCATCATATTGAACGCGCCCATTTTGACGATTTCGTTAAAGCCATCTATCAGCATCTGATCCAGAACCATTCTTTGAGGTCTGTAAATTGTTTCAAACCTTTCCTTGTTTTTACCTTCCATGTATTCTATCGAAGAATTCGCATTCAACGAAGAACTGATTGCCATAACCAGTCTATGCATGGTAGTTCCGGTAAGTCTATAGAATGGATCCTTGTTCATCTCTTCCATATACTGACCAACTGTTTTTCCTCTGAACATTCCCTGCAGATCACCAAGCAGTTTCCTAAGAAAGGCATGGTTTTTAGCACTGGATTCCATTGCCCTCTTATCTATTTGTCCACTAACCGGCCTGTAAGCATCAGATATCATTCCCGCAATAGAATTCATTCTGGCCCATGTCTTTGTGATATCATTATATGCCTTTTTACCTCCGAGAACTTCCGTTGCAACTGCCATGAAATTAGGAGCATACTTCGAAAAGTTCTCGAACTCCTGATTGAAGTTATTGGTCATGTCAGCCAACCCCATTAGAACAGCCTTGTGCTGCTCCACCTGACTTGGATCAGTATAGTCTATATCAGGTATCTTCCAGGCTTTAAGAGTCTCAGTAGCCTCCTTCATCAAATTGACTACATTTACAATTCTCTTCTTAGTCTCCTCCGGTGAAACTGCCGGTTCTCCATATACCCTGTTATCATAAAGGAACTGACCAAACTCTTTGAGAGCCTCCTGATATCCAGGATCCTTTCGACTGAAGGTTATAGCCTTATCAGGTGATAGTCCCTTCTTTGCCATAAGAAAGGCACAGAATACTCCAGCTTCTCTGTTTTGGGCCTGTGCATGAAAACGCATTCCTTGAAATAGTTTGCTATAATCGACTCCATTCACACTAAGGGAATGCATATCATTATACATTTCCTTATTTACATATGGTGTGATATTATCCCATTTCTTGTTTACAGCATCATATCGCTCCGGGCTTGTAACCCCATGAGTGTTATATAGATCTTCCGGATGCTCAGCAAGATAAGCAGCGTCCTCTCTCCTTAGCTGCTCTTTTTCCGCATCTACAACCTTTTCCTGTTCCTCATCCAGGTCGATCCTCCCTCTCTTCTTAGGCCCATCAGGATTGTTAGGATCCACAGGTACCATAGGAATAGGGAAATTGTGTATAAACTCGTACAGACGTTCGTTTACAGGCAGATTGGTATAAAGATAACTAAGACTTATCCTTTCAACTACAGCTTCCAGATCATCCATTCTCTTTGTTTCTGCTTCTGTCCACTGACCCTTCTTTATCCTCTCAAGCGCCTGCTGGTTTTCAGCAGTATCAGCCATATTCTGTTCATTTTGGTATTCATACTTTAGATAGATATACTGTGCTATAAGAGGTCTGGATGCAGACTCCTCCGAAGCATCAATTTTAGTCTTAAGATTACTTAATAACTTTTCAAAATCCTGTTTAACTGCCATTTTAACCTTCCTTTCTTCTCTTTTGAGAAACATCTAGAATCATAGTTTTATTGTTATACCGTAATAATAACTTAAGCATAGCAACAAAAGAGCAACAACTACCATTATTATACAAAAAAAAGTTAGGAAGTGAAAAGAGTTTTCACATCCTAACCATTTGTCTGAGATAACCGAAAAGCAGCGTAAACTTTACGAGCCTCTCACTTCGATTGCTTCGCTGTAAACCAGGCGTTTGGGTACTCCTCTTTCCTCCGCTACCATGCGGATCGCCGTCTTTTTATCAAATCCTGCCTTCAGCTTTTCCTCGACAGCTTCCCGGATGGATTGCCCGGCAAGAGCCTCCGCTTTTTCTTCTTTTTTCTCCTCGGCCGATTTTCCCCGGATCACCAGCACATACTCGCCTCTTGGCTCCTCCGCCTCGAAATGCGCCGCAGCTTCCGAAATCGTCGTCAGAAAAAACCTCTCATGCTTCTTGGTCAGCTCTCCCGCAACTGTCATCGGCCGGTCGCCCAAAGCCTCCAGAAGCTCTTTCAGCGTTTTTACCAGTCTGTGGGGCGCTTCATACACCACCATGGTCCGGGTCTCCTCTGCCATCTCGGCCAGTACCTCCCGCCGCTCTTTTTTCGCTGCGGGGAGAAAAGCCTCAAAGGCAAACCGGCGGGTAGGCTGTCCGGATGCGACGAGCGCGCTGATTGCTGCGCATGCCCCCGGCACAGGGATTACGGGATATCCCTCCTCATGGCATCTCTGTACCATCACCTCGCCCGGATCGGATATTCCGGGTGTCCCTGCATCCGTGATGAGCGCGATTGTTTTTCCCTCAGCCAGGTGGCCGAGAAGCGTCTCCGCCTTTTCATATTTATTATGCTCATGATAGCTGGTCATGGGCGTATGGATGTCATACGCACTGAGCAGTTTTCTGCTGTTTCGCGTATCCTCAGCGGCAATCAGGTCTGCCTCCTTCAGGATATGAACCGCCCGATAGCTCATATCGGAAAGATTTCCGATGGGGGTTGCCACCAGATAAAGCGCACCCTTTCTGATCTCCTCCAAACCGAACCTCCTGCTGCCCTTACAGATCCTCTTCCTTGATTTCCGTCAGACCGTCCGCCGTACCGGAAACCAGATCAAGACCGCCAACCTCACGGATCAGACGGTTCGCCTGATTGGACATTACTGTTTCAAAATAATTCCGGGCAGTACGGGCGTTGCCGAAATGTTCTCCGGCTTCTATCCGTTTTTCCTCCAGCTTTTCCTTCAGTTTTTCCTTTAGTCCCGGGGCAAGCGTATAATCCTGCTGCTCGGCAAACTGTTCGAAAATCTTCACCAGCTCATCAGCGGAATAGTCCTCGAAATGAATATATCTGCTGAAACGCGAGCGAAGACCAGGGTTGGAGTCCAGAAAACGTTCCATCTCATCCGGATATCCGGCGCAGATCACAACAAAGTCATCCCGGTGATCCTCCATCAGCTTCAGAAGTGTATCCACTGCCTCCTGGCCGAAATCCCCTTCGGAATCCACCGTCAGGGTATAAGCCTCGTCAATAAAGAGGATACCGCCCATGGCCGTTTCCACAACTTCCTTTACCTTCTCGGCCGTCTGGCCCATATATCCGGCCACCATACCGGCCCTGTCCGTCTCGATCAGCTGGCCTGTCCGCAGGATTCCAAGATCCCGGTAGATTTCCGCAATATACCGTGCAATGGTCGTCTTACCTGTTCCCGGATTACCGGTAAACACAAGATGTTTCGATACACTGCCGCTCCTCAGTCCCTTTTTCTCCCTCATCTGCTGGATCACCAGAAGATTCACCATGTCGTGAACCTCCTTTTTCACCGATTCGAGACCGATCAGCTCATCCACCTCGGAAAGCTTCTTCTTGATCTGCTCAATATCGATTCCTCCATTCTCCGCAGGCTGCGATTCGGTAACAGAGGATTTTCTTCCCCGGATGCCGCCGCCGAAATGGAAGCCGGAGCTTCCGTCCTTCTCTGCATTATCCTCTTTTTCTCTCTTATTCTCCTCGGACCGGTCTCCGCCATGGCCGAACATCCGGCCCATCTGCACAATTTCTTCTTTATTCTCTTTTACATCGCCCTGCATTTCATATTTTCTTCCGTGAATGCCGGCATCCGCTGACTGGGTCAGCCTGTTCTTCTCCTCCTCACGCTGAACATCCTGCGCCTTCTTCCCCGTTTCCAGATCCGGAAGGGCAAGCTCCACCGGCCCGTTCAGCATCTCATCATATTCTTCAACAAAGAAAATGAAATGCATGATATGGTTCAGAAAATAGGTCAGGAGATAATTCTCATATCCCATGACATAACCCTTGCGGCGGATCATCATGGTGCCAAACTGCTTGAACATTTCCATAACGGCGCGGGTATCCTTCAGAAAACACTTTCCGAGAGAATTTTTCTTTTCCGCCACAGCTATACACTGCAGGGTTTTCGGGATCTTATGCAGCGCACTGTCCTCGGAGGAATAATCCAGCCCGTAGCTTCTGGCCAGAATATTGTAATCCATATTCACCTGAAAACAGTAACGATAAAGCTGGAGCTCGCAGATCTCCACAACCCCGTCAGACGCCGCAATAAGGAAGCCCATGCGCATAACATCGTCGCACAGGGAGAAAAAAAGGTCTCCGTAATCCCCGGGCCAATCCTTTTCATAGCCCTGGCAGATATTCCTGCAATTATTCAGTATACCCAGGAATTTGTTGACCTCCCGCTGGAGCTCATCCTCCGACTGGTTTACATTTCCTCCGTTACCGGAATTTGCAGGGCCGCTCATACTACCCACTGTACTCTCCGTAATACGCCTTAGCCCCCGAAGTAAGTATCGATCCGTTCTCATCATATACCACTAAAGCCGGCAGAACCTTCAATTCCGGCCCGGCCCCCTTTACCGATTCAATTAACACCATATTGGGCGGTCTGTCCGCCCTTGGCTGCACCATCTGAAGTCTTTTTGGTTCCAGCCCGTTTTCCATGAGCCTTTTCATGATCTCCGGAATCCGGAAGGGCTTATGGATCATACAAAAGCTCCCCTTATCCGAAAGAAGATAGGCCGCCGCCCGGCACAGCTCCTCCAGGCTGAGCTCCACCTCATGCCTCGCCACGCACTTCTCGCGATCCGGATTTTCCAGCCCTCTTCCGCCTGTGATGTAGGGCGGATTGCTGGTCACCAGACGGAATTCCCCGGGCGAAAAGAGCTCCTTCACTCTGCGGATATCGCCGTGAATGATTTTTACCTCCTTCGCGCCGTTCAGCTCTGCACTTCTCTTTGCCCGGTCACAGGGCTTCTCCATCAGCTCCAGCCCCGTAATATCCGGCGCCTTTTTCTTGGCCGAATAGAGCAGCGGGATCACACCATTTCCCGTTCCGAGATCGATCATCTTTCCGCTTGTCTTTCCGGCAAAATTGGCCAGAAGAACAGCGTCTATCCCAAAACAGAAGCTGCGCGGATCCTGTATGATCCTGTAGCCGCCGCAGCTGAGATCGTCCACCCGTTCTCCTTCCCGGATAAGGCCGTTATGCTCCATTATTTCCATTGTTATCCGGCTTCCTTCTGCGCCGGTGATTGTTCCGGCGGGCCTGATCCTGACCGCTTGGGTTCGGCGTCTGGTTCCTGTCCTGACGGCCGCCGCCATTCTTCATATTCCGGTTCGGACGGTTATGATTCTCATGCCTGTCGTTTCTTCCGCCCTTATCGTTTCTTCCTTCGCCGCCATCTCTGCGGTTATCCCCCTTCTTTTCGAATTTTCTGTCGGAGT
The DNA here is from genome assembly GCA_002372545.1 of Lachnospiraceae bacterium UBA3732. Lineage (GTDB taxonomy): Bacteria > Bacillota > Clostridia > Lachnospirales > Lachnospiraceae > Eubacterium_Q. The sequence continues at coordinate 42,092 of DFHD01000051.1, forward strand.
GGGGATTTCTGCGTTTATTCTCGTTTCTTCCGCCGGGAGCTTCCTGTTCCTTATTCTCCTGGCCGCGGCTGCGGAGTCTGACTCTGCCGTTTTCCTCCTCCGGATTCCGGCCCTCGTCTCCCTTTGTCTGGGCAGCTTCCGCATCCCGGGTTCTGGGCTTCCTGCCGTGTCCGGTGATCTCTTCCACCTTGCGTTCCATGATCTCCCGGTTGTCATCATCATCCGTAACCATCAGTCTGACAGTCTGCCGGAGAACATTCACGCCGCATACCTGACCGGTGATCCCATCGAAGGTCGTCACCATCTCTCCGTTTTTCGGAAGCTTAGCGTTCAGATATTCATAGGTTTCCTGTTCATTCTTCAGACAGCACATCAGTCTTCCGCATACGCCGGATATCTTGGAAGGATTGAGGGAAAGATTCTGCTCCTTTGCCATCTTAATGGATACCGGAACAAAATCCGAAAGATATGCATGACAGCAGAGCTCCCTGCCGCACATGCCCATTCCGCCGGCGATCCTTGCCTCATCCCGGATGCCTACCTGCCTCAGCTCGATCCGGGTATGGAAGGCCGAAGCCAGATCCCTTACCAGCTCGCGGAAATCCACACGGCCGTCTGCCGTAAAGAAAAACAGCAGCTTGGCATTATCAAAGGAATACTCCGCGGAGATCAGCTTCATTTCCAGGTTGCGGGCCAGGATCCTATCCTTGCAGATTCTGTAGGCTTTTCTGGCTTTCTCCCTGTTTTCTTTGGAGCGATCGAGGTCCTCCTGGGTAGCGATCCGGATCACCGGTCTCAGCTCCGGTCCTCCGGGCTGCTCCTCGATCTCTTTTCTGCCGATCACCACCTTGCCCATTTCGATCCCATGGGCCGTTTCCACGATCACATGATTTCCATAACGGACGTCCAGATCTCCCGGACTGAAATAATAGGTTTTGTTATTCAACCGGAACTTTACTCCGATCACTTCTCTCATACTAAATCTCCTTCAGGGTCAGGATCAGAAGACGCATAACATCCTCAAGATGCGCATTGGCGCGGATCCTTACCTTAGCATTTTCAATTGCTCTTGCCTTATCTTCAAGTTCGTTGAAGGACAGGTACTTTGCCTGCTCCTTCATGACAGAATACTCGTCGCGAAAAACGATCCTGTCCGGCTTTCCCGTTACCTTCAGTACCAGGATATCGCGGTACCAGACCATCATCAGATCCAGATATTCCCCGATCTCCATTTTCCACGAGGAGCAGTGTTCAATGGCCTCGGCAATATCCTCCATATCCATATCATAGATATTCTTCTCCAGGCTGATAACGGACTGCACAATGTTCCTGTAGTCCTCATTGGTCGCGAGCCGGATGGCCTTGCCCAGGTTACCTGCGGCATACTCCACGCAGAGCTCCGTTTCCTTCTCACCTATCCCGTAGGTGGAAATGAGATAATCCCGGATGTCCCGCTCCCGCACCGGCTTGGTGGAAAGAAGGATGCACCGCGAACGGATGGTCTGCAGCAGTCTTTCCGGAGAAACCGTCAGCAGGATCAGAATCCCATAAGCCGGAGGCTCTTCGATCGTCTTCAGCAGGGCATTCTGTGCCTGAACATTCATTTTCTCCGCTTCATCAATGATATAGATCTTGTATTTTGAACTGTACGGACGGATCTCCATGGAGGAAACCACCTGCTCCCGCACCTCATCAACCGAGATCACATTGGGTTTCTCGTGGGTCAGCCAGATGATATCGGGATGGTTTCCCGAATCCGCCTGCTGGCAGGACTGACACTTATTGCAGCAGTCCGTCAGTTCCTCACGGCACTGCAGCGTCTTGGCAAAGCAGCCGGCCAGCATCTTTTTACCGCTGCCCTCTTCTCCGGAAAGAATATAAGCATGGCCGATGCGGTCGCTCTCTATGCTTCTCTTAAAGAAGCTGATGATATCCTCATGTCCGATGATCTGACAAAAATCCATCATTTAACCTCCATACATACTTTAACCTTATCCTTTATCATACCACAAATAACCTCTTTCGGTAAAGTCGCATCCACGGTCTTTATTCTTTCCGGGCTTCTTTCGGCCAGAGTGCGGTATCCCTCTGCCACGAGCCGGTGGAACCGGAGGCCTTCCGCCTCCATGCGGTCCAGCTCCCTCTCCTCTTTTTTTCTTCTGAGTCCCTCTTCAGCGGAAAGATCGAGAAGGATGGTCACATCCGGCATGTATCTGCCGATGGCATGGGCATTGATCTCATACACTCTTTCGATGCCCAGTCCTCTGGCGATTCCCTGATAAACCACCGTGGAATCCAGAAAGCGGTCGGAGATCACTGCCTTTCCGCTTTCGATCGCAGGCCCGATCACTTCCTTCACCAGCTGCGCACGGGCCGCCGTGTACAGGAGCAGCTCCGTCATGGCATCCATTTCCTTATACTCCGGATTCAGGATGATCCGGCGTATTTCCTCACTGATCCGCGTCCCGCCCGGCTCTCTGGTCAGGACCACCTCGTATTCCTGCTCCTTCAGCCATTCTCTCAGCATTTCGATCTGTGTTGTTTTTCCGGCGCCGTCCGGCCCCTCCATTGTAATAAAAATTCCTTTTTTCATATTTCTTCCCGTATTCTGCCGCAGTTTTTACCCGAAGCTTCCTCTGCCGGAAGCAGTCCGGCCTGCCTGTTACTTATGAACGAAATCTGCATCTCATCCGGTCGGAAGCTGTCCCCTTAGGGCAGGGAGCTCCGGTCGCCGTTCATGAAGTCCAGTACCATCTGTTTTTCCTCTTCATCCTCGATCACCGCCGGCTGCCAGTTATTATAGCTTCCGGTGAACACATAGCAGGGGATCATCAGATCCGCCTGGCCGGCGAGCTCGCCGTCCTTAATGGTCAGGATATATTTATAGATCATGGTATAGGGATCGGGATAATCGTTTCCGCCAAAGCAGAAATTGCCGAGGGAGTAAATGATCGTCACTCCGTTATAGATTTCCTTTGGCTGAAGCACATGGGGATGATGGCCGATCACCAGATCCGCTCCGGCATCTACAAAGCGGTGCATGGCATCGACCTTCCAGTAATCCGGCTCAGACACGCCCTCGCTTCCGCCGTGCATAAACACGATCTGAAAATCGCTGTTTTTCTTTGCCGTTTCCAGCCATCCAAGAGTATCCTCCACCTCATATTCATCGCCGTAACAGGAGGTGCAGACAATGGCGATCCTGTAGCCTTCCTTTTCATAGTAGAGGATATTTTCTTTATAGCCCCACTTTACCCCTGCTGCTTCGAGCGCATCCACGGTGTCATTAAAGCCCTCCTCCAGATAGTCATGGGAGTGGTTATTATCAATGGAAACCATCTCAATGGAGCTGTCTGCAAAGATCTGCGCATTCTTCTTGTCCGACTTGAACCAGAAGCCCGGGCCGCCCTTATCGCGCATGGGAAGGTCCCTGTCACTGAAGGCGCCCTCGCAGTTGGCCAGGGTAAAATCATCCGCCTCAAAAATATACCGGACATTATCAAAGAAGTAGGTCGTGGGGTAGTTATCCATGCACCAGGTCATGCATCCCTCATAATATGCTCCGCTGTCTGTTCCCATGCAGCAGTCGCCCACGAAGCTCATATCAATGGTAAACTCCGCCTGCTCCTTTTTTTCTTCCACATCCGCTTCTCCGGGAGTGGCCTTCTGCTCGCCGGTGGTCTTTTCTGTACTGGCGGTCTCTTCTGTGTTTCTATCGTTACTATCCAATGAGCCGCTGATGGAGGGCGCTGCCCGCTGCGGAGGCACCTGCTTCCTTTCTGCTTTTGCCTTCTTCCATCTTTCGTACAGTATATCCCCGCCGATCACCAGGCCGGCGGCAATGATCACCAACAGCAGCGCAAGGAGAAGCTTCAATATCCTGTTTCTTTTATTTCTCCTTTTCCTGGCCGATAATGCCTTTTCCTTCTGCTTTTCCCTGATTATCTCATCCCTGATCTCGTCTTCCATCATCCTGTCCTTCCCATATCCGGAAGCTTCACTCGTCTTTCCTGCTTCATTCCCGCGTCAATCCTGCGTCATTCCAGTATGCTTCTTCGTGCTTCCCTGTTACACGCCGTGCGTTTCCGTCCGCTCTACACCACAAAAACCGCTTCCGCCAGGTCCTTTCCGGAAAGTCTTTCTGCCGCCTGCCAGGCGGATTCCGTGTCAGCAAAGATTCCGAATACCGTGGGTCCGCTGCCGGACATCTGCGCAGCCACAGCTCCTGCGGAGAGCATTTCCTTCTCCAGCTCTGCGATCTCCGGCACCCGGGGTCCGGTCACAGGCTCGAGCACATTGCCCATTGACGAAGCTACTTTTTCCAGGTTCCCCTCTGTCAGACCTTCGATCATCCGGTCGATATCAGGCCGCTCCGGCTCCTCTCCCTCTCCGGCTGCCGCCTTTTTCATCAGTTCATCATAGCCGCGGTAGGCCTCCGGTGTGGAAATCCCGGCCGGGGGCTTGGCGATCAGGATAGCCGCCTCCGGAAGAGCGGTCAGTGGGGTCAGCACCTCGCCGATTCCCTCGGAAAGCGCCGTTCCTCCCATAATACAAAAGGGTACATCCGCTCCTAGTCCTGTTCCGATGCGGCAAAGCGCCTCTGCCGAAAAGCCAAGCTCCAGTGCCCTGTTGATCCCGCGAAGCGCCGCAGCACAGTCCGTGCTTCCCCCTGCCATACCCGCCTGAACCGGGATATTCTTCTCCAGAAGGATTCTGAGCCCCTTTCCTTTTATGTTTTCTGCTGCCTGTCCGCCTTTTTTTGCGGCTTCACGGAAAAGCGCCCTTGCAGCTTTTACTACCAGATTATCCTCGCCGTAGGAAAGCGCTGCCCCTGCTCCGCCGCTTTTTGCATCAGCCTCTTCATCCGATTCCTTATACGCCTCTTCATCTGCGATTCCGGAGCCGGTCTTCATGGGAAGAAGGATCACCTCACCTTCCCGGTCCGTAACGGAGATTTCCAGCCTGTCGGCTATTCCCACTGTATGCATGACCATGCGGACAAGATGGTAGCCATCCTCCCGCTGTCCGACAATATCCAGCGCCAGATTGATCTTGGCGTAACCTGTTTCCTGAACCATAACCAGGTTCCTCCTGTTTCATTTTACGATTTTCACCTCTCAAGGAATAGCATGATCATTCGTGCGCATTCCGCCCTGGTGGATACAGCTCCGGCATCCAGCCTCAGCTTTCCGGTCTTTTCATCCTTTTTACCGGAAAGAATGCCTTCCTGCACAGCCCATTGCATGGCCGCTCTGCCCCAGCCCGGAACCTTCGTCCGATCTGCAAAATCATCCAGCTCTGCTCCACCGGAAACATCCTCGCCCTTCCAGGCTGCATACTGCCGCATGAGAACGGCAATCTGCACTCTGGTCACATTTTCACCCGGCCGGCAGGTTCCGTCTCCAAATCCGCTGAGGATACCCTCGGAGTAACACCAGAGAACAGCATCATAATAATACGGCTTCGTTCCGTTTTTGAATTTAAGATCGCTGAAGGGATTCTCCAATCCGTCCGTACCCGGGCTCCCTGCCATTCTGTAAATGATGCAGGCAAAATCGCACCGTCTGACAGGATCCGAGCGGCCGAACTTCATCTGGCCGGTCTCCGCATTCTCCGTTTTGCCAAGGCCGGACATGATCCCTTTTTCGTATACATACCGGATTCCTTCCACATACCAGGCGCCGGCAGGCTCATTCACGTCATAGAATGGCCAGAGGGTCTGAAATCCCGCGGTACGTACCTCATCCTCCCAGACAAAGGTCAGAGTATGATCACCGTAGGGAAGCGCCTTTATATATTCCTCTTTCAGTGTGACCCCGTCTGCCGTCGCGGTAAAGCTTTCTGCCGGAAGCTCCTCGCCATTCAGCAGAACCTTCTGCAAAAGCTCCGCATCCTGGCAGGAAACAGAAAGCGCCCCGTTTTTTCCGGGGATCCATGTGGCGCTTTCCACACTCACCTTACGCTTTTCCCGGAAATGGACAGTAAACTCATCCGACACCTCTGTTCCATCCGTTGTCAGTACATAAACCCGGACAGTCCTGTCTCCCGGTCCGTCGGAAATACTATCCGCCTGAACCGATGCATCCGTCATGCTGACGGTATCGGTGGTACCATCATTATAGGTGATCAGAAGGGTTCCTCCCGCCAGATCGACCGGATCTCCATCCACATACGCTGTTTTCTCCGGAAGAGTCATAACCTCGACCGATACCGGATTTCTTTCCACCACCGTCACCTTAAAGGGACAGGGAAAGGCAGCGCCGGATACCGGATCATTATAGGTAAAGGTCAGATCCATTTCTCCCGGCCAGATCAGCTCGGGAACTGAAGAAAGCATGGAATTATCCACACTACTCACCTCCGTGGAGTCATCATCAAACTGCAGCTCCACCTCTCCGCCTGCCAGGTCCAGCTTCTGTCCTACAACATAGACAAGCTTATCCGGCAGTTTGGACCAGCTTACACCGGTCAGCCGTTTTTCCCGCACATTCACTTTCAGATACTGCTGATGCAGGCCGTCCCGGATATAATTAAAATAAACGGTCTGGTCGCCCAGGGTATACGGGTCATAATTGGTGATGATGAGATCATCATTATCCACAACTTCTGTGGAACCATCCTCAAAATCCGCGATCAGCATGCCGGGAACCAGCTTCAGCTCCTGTCCCTGGATATATTCCGACGCCGGAAGCTTCGTCTCATCCCAGCGGATGCCGGTCACCTTCGGATCCACTACATGAATAGTCAGACTTGCAGGGATGGAAGAATGGGAAACGATACCGGTCAGGGTAAAGCTGCCCGCCTCCGCGTAGGAAGACTCCTTGATGGTGCTCCAGGTGACCGATTCCTCTGATTCATCCCCGTTAGACCATTCGGCAGTCACCACCGAAGGAAGCCCCGTGGGCCGGTGGCCGGTAAAGGTCTGGATTGGCTCCGGATCGTTAACGGAAACGATCATGGCCGGCTTAACGGTAACCGTGCAGCCGATGGTGATATGCACATAATCCAGATTATACGGATCGCTGTTTATATAGGCGGTTATGGTTGTCTGCGCCGACGCCGTTCCGCCGCTTCGCTGTGAATAGTACTCTCTTGGGAGCTCGGGCCAGTTGAGGCTGACCTCCTCCTCTTCCCCGTTGGACCAGTGCAGAACTGCCGTGGGCGAAAATGCCGGAGGCGTTCCGGACTCCGTTACCAGCTGATCGGCATAGCCTGTCACCGCAGTGACCGAAGCCTTTTCCACATTGACCGTTACACTGACCTCTGTCTGTGGATAATCCTCCAGCGTTCCGGTTATGGTATAGCTTCCTCCCGCCCGTTTCTTATAATTTTCCGGAAGAGGGGATTCCCATATGATCTTTTCTGTTGTCGTTCCGCCGAGGAGCCAGGCGGCGCTCACGCTGTCCGGAAGCACCGGAGCCGTTCCGGAAGCCGTCTGAATATCCGCAAGGGCGGCCGTCTCTTTGATGGCATCCACAGTTAGCGTCCAGGAACCGGATGCCGTACCCGCCGAGCAGGTGATCTCGGCCGTTCCCGCAGAAACCGCAGTAACCACGCCTGAAGCGGAAACCGTCGCTACGGAAGGATCCGAACTGCTCCATGTACATCCCTCCATCAGCCGGCCGCTGCCTTTATAATTTCTGCCATTGTAGTAAAATGCATAGGCCGCATCGGCCCGGAGGGCTGTGGTCTCTCCCGGTGCAAGCTGTCCCTCTTTCGGATGGGTTTCCGTATCCGTAATGGTAATGGACGTCAGATAGTCCGGCTTTACACTGACATTCTTATTCTCGGGCTCGGATGGTGCAAGAAACGTACCGTCCTGCACAGAGGTCGTCATGGAAAACTCACCGCAGATGCTGTACCTGCAGGAGCCCGCTGTGGAATAATAGCTGGAAAAGCCGATATAACGCACATCCGGATCGATCATGGCCACATAATGCCCGGTATCTGCACTATACCCCGGCGTCTCGATATAATCTGCCTTTTCTGCATACCACTGGGAAATACCGGCCATCATACCCGACCAGTTCCAGGCAAGACATTCATAATTCGGGCTGATCGGATAATCCTCATATCCCATGGTCAGCGGGCTCTTCCCGCTGCATGGCCGGACATGGCCGATCAGCTGCACCGCCTCCACAGAACGGAGCAGCGATACCGTTTCCAGATTTGATGACCACTGTACGGGCTGATAATCCGCCACTGTCATGGGAACGCCTGTATCCGGATTGGGAAGCCCTTCGCTGCAGGCTTCGTACCGGATCCGGTTCACTTCATCCAGGATCTCCTGCTGAAGCGTATCCGACACTTCATACGAGCCGGGAATGTTCAGCCAGACGCAGCCGGTGTAGGGCTGAGACGACGCAGAAATTCCCCTTTCATCTGCGAGCGCTGCCGCTCCGCCGCTGTTCAGCATGAGCAGGACAGCCAGAAATAAAGCAAAAATCCTCCTGCTTACATACCTTTCTCTAAGCCTTAAACCAAGATCTAAACCAGCTCTTTTTCGTTTTTCCATATTTAACCCGCCTGTTCTGCCGCACGCTGCCATCCAATCTTCAGCCCCCATTCACAGGAAGCCGCAAAGTTACCCATCTTTACTATACCATTCCCGGCCGCATCCCACAAGGTTTTTCTGGCTGCCCCGCATGCTGTCCGCGCAAAAAACCGGCGGCTCATCAGCTTTAGCAAAAGCCGATGGGCCGCCGGAGCATTCCTCACTAATTCTTCATTCTACATATCTATATGTATCTCCATATGATTCATTGATTACAGGGAATCTTTCTGTGTAACAGACAGCAGACTGCCTTAAGCAGAATTCCCGCTATGGTCTGCCCAGCTTTGCAAAGCCGCGGTAGATAAAGGTAACGACGTCTCTTCTGGTCAGCGTTCCCTTCGGCGTGAAGGTCGTTCCGTCTCCTGTTCCCGATGTAATACCATTTTCAACAGCCCAGATGACCGGTTTAAACCAGTATTTTGAAATATTCTGCACATCCGTAAAGGGGCTGTTATAGGACTCCAGCTCCGGCATGCCGTAGGTTCTCCAGAGGAAGGTCACAAATTCCGCTCTTGTACATATTCCCTTCGGGTCAAAGGTCGTATCGGTGGTTCCGGATGTGATCCCCTCTCCAAGAGCCCAGAGCACTGCCCTGTAATAGTAGATCTCTTTTCCGTTTTTATCATAATGCTTTACATCCGAAAACGGATTCTCCGCGCTCAGCGGTTCCGGACAGCCGGCCAGGCGCCAGAGGAAGGTCACTACCTCAGCCCTTGTGCAGTTATCCTTCGGCATGAAGAGATCGTTCGCGGGCGGATTCTTTCCTGCTGTGATCTGGGGATCCGCGTAATAGGCCCAAAGAACCGGTTGATACCAGTATTTTGAAGGATCCTTGACATCCCGGAACGGGCTGGGATCGTAGCTCTGGCTTTCATCCGGAATGAGCATCATTCTTTTCATATGGCCGACATAACCAAGCTTAACGCCTTTAAATTCTCTCCGGTCTATCCAGTAAAGATACTCCCCTTCGCTGCCTCCGCTCTGAAGACCAAACATTTCATCCGTGACCGGGTCGATGACAATATGCTCATACCAGCCATAAGAACTAAGCTGCGCCTGTTTCACGTAATTCCCTGTCGACAGATCCACGCGGTAGAGCCAGTAATCATAGAGCGCCCAACCATTCCCCATTGAATCTACCGCAAAACAAGTTCCCAGATCAAAGTCAGAAACTTTCTCGGGAACGCCGGTTTCCGGCAGGATCTTCATAAGAGAATATGTATCATCCCCGCTGTTCTGGAAAACACCGTAAAAACAGTTCCCCTTGCTGTTATAGGCAAGAGCCTCTGCCCGTGTATTCATCGGAAGCACATTCCTGTACCAGGTAATCTCTTCGGGCGCATCCAAAAGAAAGCTGAAATAGTCACCATCGGAATATCCATAGACCTTCCCGTTAATGCAGGCCGAGGCATCTACGCTTTCATCAAACGGGATCGTACACAAAGCCTCCTCCGGATAAACCGAAGAGATCATGCGAAGCCCGTCGTCACCATCATCGCTCCGGTAATCACCCATGAGGGTTGCCTTGGGAACACCCTTATCCTGCACTGTAACCGTGATCGTCTTATTTATATCCGGAAAGACCGTGCTGGAGATCGTGACATGCGCCGTTCCCGTTTTATATGCGATCAGCTGATAACCCTCCACCCTGACAACTGAAGGATCATCCGATTCGAGTGTCATTTCCCGGAAATTCGATGAATACGGCAGAATACTTGCTTCAATTTCGGTTGCCATATTCAGCGCTATAGTCATATCCTCTGCGTCAATACCCGTCGGCTTAACAGGCGGCGAAAAGGATATATCGGCCAGACAGAGTCTGTCCTCCATGTTCCCGGTATATGAAGACCGGTAATATGACCATTTCAGCGTATGCGTTCCCGGCGGCACCAGACAGGTTGCTCCGGTCCAGTCAGATTCGAAAGAATCGCGCCATTTCCTATTATCATCGATATAGAATTCCACATCCCCAAAGGAATACACCCTGTAATAAAAGCTCAGGTCGTAATAATCATCCAGCGTAACCGTCGTTTGAACAGACGCCCTGCTTTCCTCGACCCCCTTATTCCCGGAAACAGCACAAAGACGTTCCTTCACGGTCTCCACAGTATAGGGATAAACCGGATCGTTCTCAAAGAAAAGTTCTCCGCCGTCTATATTCAGCGCTTCGTTCAGCGCTGCAAGCTCGGATATCTTCACATTATCAACAGCAAAGAAATCACCGGGCGGATTCATGCTGCCATCCTTCTTGTATGACCAGGAAAGAACGTGCGTCCCCGCTCCCAGAGATACGGTCTCTGTACGCCAGTCATTCTGCTCCGCTCCCCAGGTCTTATACGGCGTGCCATCGACTGCAAAGATACACTCGTCAAACACATTATAAGTGCTGCTTTCTCCCCAGGCCTTGTAATCAAAGGAAACGGACCCGGCGGCCTTCAGCGTCACTGTAAGGGAAAGCGTCGAACTTGAATCAGAAATGCCGCCGTTACCGGACTGAACATATTTCCTGCCATCCTTCTCCACGACTCCCCACGTATACAGATCATCATTTACAAAGGACAGCCGGTTCAGGGGCGATGCCGCAGCCTTATTCACTTCCTCCGAGGCAGGCGTGTAGCTGTAGATCCCATCCTCTGTATTTACGGTTGAAATAAGGGCGTCCTCATCCGGTTTTACATCCGGTTGCGCCTGCGTCTCCTCATAAGCCGGCGTCTCCTCACCGGCCGGCCTCTCCTGATCTTCCTCTTCCGATACCTGAATATAAGAATCCTTTCCGGAGGTCGTTTCGTCCGCAGCTTCTGCCCCTAAGGCCGGCCCGAAGCCCCCCGTCCCTGCGAGGGTCAAAGCCAGAGCTAAGACACATGCCGTTTTTTTGAATCTCCTCATCTATACGCACCCTCCCTTCTCTCGACCGGCTGAATAAGCCGCTTTAATAATAAAACTTATCAATAAACCGCTGTACAACTGACGCACATTCCTGCCGCTGGGTGAACTCCTTCGGCGCAAGGACCGTTCCTCCGTTCCGGCCGGAAATGATGCCATTCGCATATGCCCAGGACATAGCTTCCCTGGCGTATTTCGGAACTTCTTCGTAATCTGCAAACCCGGTAATATCCGCACCGTCTCCCACTGCCTCACTGTCATAACCATACATATAATGATACAGCCTGTACAGCATAACAGCCATATCCGCCCTGGTGATCTTTTCCTTCGGCCGGAAGGTTCCGTCTGTATAACCATTTACGATACCGTGAAAAGAAGCCCAGGCGAGGTTATCAAAGTAATAAACCTGTTTTTCTTTGTTCGGGTTGTACGGCACATCCGAAAAACCGGTGCTTGTCTGGTTTGCCCAGTGATCACCGGACAGTCCCGCCAGTATCATTACCATCTCTGCCCGGTTTACATTATTCTTCGGACGGAAGGTTGTGGTCTGCTGGGAATCATCTTCTTTTGCATATCCCGTCATGATCCCATAGCTGCAGGCTACGTAAATCCCTTCATAGTTCCACGCCCATGGACGGATGGGAACATCCGAGAATTTATTGGTCTTCACTACGTAATTATTGGTCTGGATCAGCATCTCACTGCCGGTGTCATTGGTATCTACCTGACTCAGCATTGTATCTTTCCCGTTGATCAAAACCTCCGTATTATAGAAGCAATACCCTTCGTCCGACCGAAGAACTACCTGCAGGCTGTACAGATCACCGGCAACAAAGCTGTTGCACCGAGCATAGCTGCCATCAAACCATCCGGCTGTTCCTACAGAATAATGCACATCACCCTGCGGCGTGATCCCGGGCTCCTCGAAATATACGCCCGGTTCTTTCATCTCCACACGAAGCTCCAGCTTTGGAATGCGTTTCTTCAGACTTACATTGCGAAGCCGGAATATATCCCCGTCCCCGCTGTCCGAAACATCTTTTATATAAATCCATCTCAGATCGTGCTTTCCTTTTTCCAGCGGGATGGAATACTGCACCCATCCTTCCGTAATGACCCAGTCCTCCTTTTCGATGCCATCCAGCATAAAAATGCCATAGTCATAGTCCGGGCTTTCTCCCTGCACCCATACTTCAAAGCTGAGAAGCATGTCCTCATCCAGAGTCACCTCTCCCTTAAGGGTCGACTCCGTAGAATTAAAGCCGGAGTTTCCGGAATAGGCAAAGCCTTCCGCACTGCACTGCCAGGGCAGTTCGCCTTCGCTGGAATAAACAATGCTTGTGCCGGGCGCGTTAATGACCGAAAAATCACCTGTCCCCGCTTTTACCGGCAGACCCGCCGCCGGCAAAAGAGCCAATATCATGACCAACGCCAGAACCATGGCTCCGATCCGCCTTCGCATTTTTGCTTTTCTTCTCTTCATATTGTTATCCCCCCTGCACATTTCTGCTTATGACGCTGCATTTCAGCCGATCCCTCCGGCTCCTTTCCTTACATCATGCGGAACTTTCGCGAAACGTCACAGTCCGCATACCATAAACTTATCATAATAGCCTTTTTTTTGCAACTGCCGCAATTTTATCATCCTGACAGGGCTTAAGATGTCACACTGACAGGGCTTGAGATGTCACACTGCCAATGCTTGAGATGTCACACTGACAGGGCTTGAGATGTCACACTGACAAGGTTTGAGACACCATCCTGATAGGCTGGCATGAAAAAAAGCTCTTAAACATTACGTTTAAGAGCCGATTGAGGCGACTGCCGGATTTGAACCGGCGATCAGGGAGTTGCAGTCCCACGCCTTACCACTTGGCTAAGTCGCCATATAAGCTCCCCGAGTAGGGCTCGAACCTACAACAACTCGGTTAACAGCCGAGTGCTCTACCATTGAGCTATCGAGGAAGGTTTTATAATTTCTCCTCGCCAACAGTGAAACTGGGAACTCGCCGCAGTGCTCTACCATTGAGCTATCGAGGATGGTTTAAGGAGGGACCCGCGGCGAAGCCGTGGGAGGATCCCTTGAATCCGAGCGAAGCGAGGACGCTTTGCGCGAAGCGCAAACTACGGCGAAGCCGGAGAAAAACTGCGAAGCAGTTTTTGCGCCAATATCTTCCGTTTGCGAAAGAGTAAAACGGTTTAAGGAGGATCCCTTGAATCCTATTATAATCTCGGAGATGGAGGGATTTGAACCCTCGCGCCGGTTTCCCGACCTACACCCTTAGCAGGG
>DFHD01000051.1:55885-56106 GCA_002372545.1 Lachnospiraceae bacterium UBA3732
AGCCACTTGAGTACATCTCCAGTGTCCGAATACCCGAACCAAGTCGTTCGTCTTCGTACATAACTTGCATAAATGCCTAACTATAATAGCAAAATCACACAGACCTGTCAAGACTTTTCGAAAACAGGTTCATCATTGTAACTTTTATTTATCCCCATAATGTGTCCTGCATTGAGCAATTTCAATAGCCCCGTCTATTATTCTGAATACGAGTCTATCCT
>DFHD01000055.1 GCA_002372545.1 Lachnospiraceae bacterium UBA3732
CGCAGCCCACGGGAAACTGATCAGGCATAAAACCTTGGCGGATGGGGAATGCAACTATTGGATTCTCGGCGATAAGGATCCGGAAGCATTGGCAGAAGCCGGCTTTTCAAAAGTAAGGACGGACCATCATAAAAAGAAATCGTGGATCACAGTACTTGCAAGGAAATAGTACTATGGTTGGCTGAAGGTCAATGCAGAGCTGTTACACGAATGAGTTATTTGATTCGCAGATGGCGATCGGCCTCCTTATGCAGATCAGAGCTGATAACACTCCGGATCATAAAAGGGCTGTCCCTGTACCTGCGGCAATCTTGCCGCCAGAAAGGCACGGTCCTCCTCTGTGAGGGGATGTCCAGGACTTCATCGATATGACAGACGGCGTATTTCAGGTGTTCGAAATTACCCGGCGGAATCAGGATATCTGCCCCGAGCGAGATTGAGTATATAAGGGCTGCCATGAGATACGATGACTCTGTTTCGATTCAAAGGGTCTGCACCAGGATTTGATATATTTGGAGCTATCCTGCTCCTCGTGGCTCCAGGCGCGGTCCACCATGGATTTGATGCCCAGAAGACCCAGTCCCCTGTCTTTCACGACTCTGCGGGTCCTTTCCCCCATGCCGTGTTCCATATGCATGTGCCAGTTCAGAGGGAACATGACCGCATCAAAATCATACAGTTCCAGCGCGCGCAAGGCCGCCTGTTGGATAAGATGTCGGGTGAGCTCGGAATGAAAGGCAAAAAGGCCTTTTGTTGCCGAGCACTTTTTTATGAAGGAGGCCGAGCGGCTCTACCCGGAGACAGAAATCTGGGAGACCTGTACCCCGTATTTCAAGACCCGGAACATTCATTTATATGTCAATAAGTGCGGGTTCCATATCGTTGAGTTTTTTAATAAACATCACTCTGATTCGCGTCATCCGGAAACCGGAAGCGAATATGAGAGCGGGGATTTTGACGGAATGTTCCGCTTTGTAAAGCAAATGAAATAAAAATTAGAATGAACTGTTTTTTCACAGCCTACGGGGAAAGAGCTCTGTCGGCTTTTTTCTGTTAATGAATATCAGATTTTCAGGTTTTCCGCAGGGCAACATATCAGTCGGATTGGTGTATAATACGAGAAAAAGAGAGACCTGATTTCTGAATAGCAGAATCGCACAGGGCTTTTCAATCTTATTTAAATCTATGAAAGATACACTTACAGAGAAAGGCGGTGATATGATGCGTGTCCTTCTGGCTGAAGATGAAAAAAGAATGGCCTCAGCCCTTGCTGCCCTGCTGAAGCAGGAAAAATACGATGTTGACCATATGGCAGACGGTGCGTCTGCTCTGGCTGCCTTGGAAAGCGGTGTTTATGATATTGCCGTCCTTGACGTTATGATGCCGGAACTCAGCGGCTTTGAAGTTGCCCGCAGAGCAAGGAACAGAGGCATTAAAACGCCGATTTTGATGCTGACGGCAAAAAGCCGGCTGGATGATAAGGTCGAAGGTCTTGACAGCGGTGCTGACGATTATCTTACAAAACCATTCCAGACCAAGGAGCTGCTGGCCAGGCTTCGCGCGCTCGGACGCAGAAGCGCAAACTTTCAGGAAGGCAGCCTGAAGTACGGAGATCTTTCTCTGGATACATCGAAAGCGATGCTGACATGCATTTCCACCGGTCAGAGTGTCCGGCTTGGAGAAAAGGAGCTGCGCATCCTGGAATATATGTTTGGCAACCGGGGACAGATTATGACCAGAGAACAGATTGCCGTAAAAATCTGGGGCTTTGAGAATGAAGCGGAATACAACAACGTGGAGGTATATATGTCCTTCACGCGGAAGAAACTTGTCTTTGTCGGTTCAAAGGTGGAAATCAAGGCGGTGCGCGGTCTGGGATATGAATTGAGGGAAAAAGATGTTTAGCAGATCCAGAAAAAAGATCATATTGTCAATCATGCTTTCTCTCATCCTTCTGCTCGCGGCAACCCTGTCTGTGATCCTGCTGGCGAGCTATCGGGAAATTCGCCACAGAGATTTCGAAATGCTGGAGCGGTATGTAGAGATATACACCCTTGAGCGGCAGCCCGGAACACTAACGCCTCCGGATTTCGGTCCGGGAAACCAAAGCCCCCCGGGTCAGGGAGATTTTTCTCCGGATGAGAGATCAGATTATCAGCTCTCCACGTTCTATTCAGTGGCGCTCTCAGAGGACGGTACGGTGCTTGCCGTAGATAACGGCGTAAGAGGCCTGTACGATGAGGATAAGTTGGTCGAAATCGCCCGGAAACTTCTGGAAGAAGCCAGATCATCCGGCAGGCTCGACAATATGTCTTATATGATAAGTGTAAGATCCGGATATACACTGGTCGCTTTTATTGATAACACGATAATAGATGCCAGTATGAAAATGCTACTGCGCAATGTTCTGATCGTCGGCGGGGCAGCGATTGTTGTATTGTTCTTTGTTTCCATTGTCCTGTCCAAGAAGATTATCCGCCCACTGGAGGAAAATGATAAACAACAAAAGCAGTTCATCTCTGATGCCGGTCATGAACTGAAGACCCCGGTTGCGGTAATTAGCACCAATGCGGAGCTTCTTTCCAGGGAGCTTGGGGAAAACGAGTGGCTGGCAAATATCCAATACGAAAATGAACGCATGGGAGATCTTGTGAAGCAGCTTTTGGATCTCTCTAAAGCAGAAAACACGGAAACGCCCATGGAAACGGTGGATTTTTCCCACGTCATCACCGGCGAAGTGCTTGCATTTGAAAGCTATGCATTCGATCAGGGAAAAATGATCCAAAGCGATATTGATGAAGGCATCCATGTTGTGGGGAATCAGATCCAGCTGACGCAGCTCATATCCATTCTGCTGGACAATGCGGTAAGACACGGGGCAGGCAGTGAGATCGAACTGTCTCTGAAGCGTCAGGGACATTCGGCAGTGTTCAACATAGCTAATGATGGCGATGAGATTCCTCCGGAGAAACTGGAACACCTTTTTGACCGTTTTTATCGGGTTGATGAAGCGCGGAACAGTGAATCTCATCATTACGGTCTCGGCCTTTCCATAGCAAAAGCCGTGGTGGAAAAGCACGGCGGAAGCATTGTCGTTTCATCCCGGAACGGCAGGATCCGCTTTACGGTATCGATTCCTGAAAAAAATAAATAAATTTTCAATCTTGTTTCAAGGAACCTCCTTTACTATGAGCGCATCAATGATAAAGGAGGTTTTCTTTATGAGATTTATGAAAAAGACGATCGCTTTTTTGCTTGCCGCGATGCTGTCTTCCAGCCTTGCAGCATGCGGGACAAGTTCAAGCGAAACAACAGATGATAGCAGCATATCTCAGACAAATGAGGTCGGCCCTCAGCAGGCAGCCGACAACTCTCAGAGCCAATCCGCTGAAACGACAGTCATCACCGCGGACAGCGAAGAAAAAGAGGATATTGAGGCTGCGCTCAATCTGGCAAATATCAAGCCGGAATGGACATATTCCGAAAGCGCCGATGCCTGGACGATGGCGATTGTGACAGCCGTCACTAATGCAGAGCTTCCTGACTACCAGGGCGTGTCCGTTTGCGTGCCCGGGGCTTATGTAAAGGGTGTGGATACTGATGGCGACGGCAGTGCGGATGTTACCAGTGGAACTGCTTCCGGTAATCTTGTGATCGACTATGATGCGACAGTGACCAGCACAAACGGTCAGGTCTATACGGCAGCTACGGCTCCGGCCATCATCAACACCGGCGCAGCGGGCTACTCCGCGCAGTCGAACCAGACAGCCGGAACGACCTATGCCAAGGAAGGCTACATCAACATTGCCTGCGGCAATCGAGGAAAGCAGAGTACGCTGTCTGACGGCACGTATACCGGCGACGCCCCGTCCTGCCTGGTGGATCAAAAGAACGCAGTGCGTTTTGTGAAGTACAATATTCTGCTCGGAAACCTTCCCGGCAGTGTGGATTATTTCGTCTCTACCGGCGGATCCGGCGGCGGTGCGCATGCCACTATGCTGGCTGCGACCTCTAATAATTCTGACTTCTATGATTATGAAATTTCGCAGGGTGGTGTCGGCGTCTACAAGAACTCTGACGGCAGCTACAGCACGTCTGTCACGGTGAAGGGAGAAGAAGTAGAGCTTTCCGACGGTCTCTGGGGCTGCATGGCCTACAGTGCCATTACATCTCTTGCAGAGGCGGATATGACGCTGGCCTTCGAGTATTATCTGGACGCAGACTACAGCTTTAATACGGATTTCCAGAAGCAGCTTGCCGGGTATCTGGCGGCTGAGTACATGGAGTATATCAACGCACAGAATCTGACAGTCGAAGAAGAAAAAGTCAGTTTTGATCTGAACGGTGACGGTGATACCTCCGATACGGTCGCTCTTACAATCGAATATGATGAAGCCGGGCATGCCGATACCAACGGCTATTACGGGACTTACCTTGATCTGTATCTGGCGGAGTTTGAGCAGAGCCTGCAGGATTATATTGATCGGCTCTCTTATGCGGAAGACTGGACCTGGTTCAACAGTGACGGCACTGCTCTTTCTGACAGCGAGGTCGCTGCGATGACCGACGAGGATCGTGCAGAAGCCTTCATCAACGGCTGGTATGTCAAAGGCAGTACCGGAAGCAGCTCCGGAGGTATGGAAGGCGGACCGGGCGGCGATTCGGCAGGAGGTCCTCCTGATATGGGCGGCGGTTCCGGCGGCGATTCGGCAGGAGGTCCTTCTGATATGGGCGGCGGTCCCGGCGGCGATTCGACAGGAGGTCCTCCTGATATGGGCAGCGGTGGCTCCGGCGGTGATTCGGCAGGAGGCCCTCCTGCTATGAACGGCAGCAGCACCGAAGAAGTCGGAACTCCGGACTCCGGTACAACACAGTCTGCTACCGGCAAGACCGATTCAGCTAATTATTATTCCTTTGCCGAGATGCTGGCTGCATATCAGGCAGATATCGCCGAGGTGCAGGCCGGTGACGAATACGGCAACAACATCGTTGACCTTTATAATCCGCTGAACTATATCGGCGCTGAGGGAACGGAAAATCCCACATGGACGAGGATCCTTATGGGCGCTTCGGAAGGTGACATCTCTATGATGAACTCACTGAATCTGCAGATTGCCTGGCTGAATGCCGGAACCGACGCAGAGATTGAATGGCAATGGAACGGCGGCCATGTACCGTCCGAGATTTTCGGAGACTCCCTCGCCCTTTATGTGGACACCATGTACGGCGAGTATGTCGACGGCGCGGTGAAGATCACGAAGGCTGCCGCAAGCGGTCAGAGTTCCAACGGAGACGGCACGGAGCCATCCGGTACGGATCTTTCCGATTGGGTCAGCTACGACAGCGCGAGCGGTGTCGGTATGACACTGGCCGGAGCTGTGTCTTACAGGACCTCCGGCGCAAGCAAGGCAATGCCCGGCTTTGACGTGATGGATTATGGACAGGAAGACTATGTCTTCGGAGGCAGCACCGCAGACGCGCGCCACTGGGACACCTACGTTTTGAAAGTGTTCGAAGAGCATGCAGATACATTGGCTGCTCTCTTTAACACTTGATGCGCTCGGAAAAAGATAAGAGAATTCAGAGGGCGTGTGACTATATAGCCGGGAACCGACAGTATATCGGTTCCCGGCTATTTTTATTTATGCCAGCCAGCGCTGCCCCAATCCCGCGCTTTTGTCCCGCGAGCGAGACTTGAACAGGTAAATGAGGACAGGCAAATGAGATTATAAAAAATAGTGACTTTTTAAAGGATTCGTCGTATAAAAAAATAAACACTTGGAAAACACACTATTTTTATAAAAAACGGAGGTAAACTAATATGTTTAAAAAGGCAGCAGCAGTTGCAACGGCTGCAATAATGGCACTGGCAATGTTCCAGACAGGCTGCGGAGCAGCTGAAGAGAGTTCGATTACGATGGATTTATCCAACGAAAAAGCGGCTACTATCGAATTAAGCAATGCTAAAGAGGATGACTTTGTACAGGGCGGCTTCATTAGTGTTGCAGAAGGTGAAGGAATCGAGATTGTCAGTGACCTGAATGACGAAGGAAAAGTTCTCATAGGGTTCATTGAAGTGGAG
>DFHD01000096.1 GCA_002372545.1 Lachnospiraceae bacterium UBA3732
CATAACCAGCTGACCATGGAGATCATGCAGACCGTCGCAAAGAAACACGGGCTGGCCTGCCTTCTGCATGAAAAGCCCTTTGCGGGAGTCAACGGAAGCGGCAAGCATAATAACTGGTCCATATCTACGGATACAGGGATCAACCTTCTGTCGCCCGGTGAAACGCCCCATGAGAACGCGCAGTTCCTGCTGTTCCTCTGTGCGGTGATCCAGGCCGTGGATGACTATCAGGATCTTCTGCGTCTTTCTGTTGCCACGGCAGGCAACGACCACAGACTTGGTGCCAACGAGGCGCCTCCGGCGATCATCTCCGTATTCCTGGGCGATGAGCTGACAGGCATCTTAAACGCCATCAAGAACGATGAACCCTATGAAGGTGTGGAAAAGGTCGTCATGAAGCTGGGCGTACATGCTCTTCCCCGGTTCTCCCGGGATACCACGGACCGCAACCGGACCTCACCCTTCGCCTTCACAGGCAATAAGTTTGAGTTCCGTTCCCTCGGCTCCTCCAATTCCATCGCATGCGCGAATATCATGCTGAATTCCGCGGTGGCAGAGAGCCTCAGACAGTATGCGGATGAGCTGGAGCAGGCAGAGGATTTCCAGACAGCCCTGCATGAACTGATCAAAAGGGTCATTGTCGAGCATCAGCGGATCCTTTTCGACGGAAACGGCTACGGCGATGAGTGGGTAAAGGAAGCTACCGAGGTGCGCGGACTGTCCAACCTCAGAACTACGCCGGATGCCATGCCGCATCTTCTTGACGAAAAGAATGTGGAAATGCTGATCAGGCATAAGGTATTTACGGAGGCGGAGATCCATTCCCGGTGCGAGATCATGCTGGAGAATTACTGCAAGACCGTGAATATTGAGGGACTCACCATGGTGGATATGGTGCGGAAGGATTACCTGCCGGCCATCGAGGAGTATCTCTACACACTGGCCCGCGCGGTGGATTCGATCCGGAACGTGAATAAGGATCTGAAATGCCGCTATGAAGTATCTACCATTGAGAAGCTGACGGATCTTACTGACAGCATTCTGGATGCGGTGGAGGAGCTGGAGAAGGCACTGGCGGAGGTTAAGGCGTCGGATACGGACATCATCACCACCTCGCAGACCATCCGGGACGAGATCCTGCCCAGGATGGACAGACTCCGCGGCTTTGTGGATGCGGCGGAAATGCTGACCAGCGCCAAGTACTGGCCGGTACCCAGCTACGGCAGGATACTGACCAGTGTATAAACTGTACTCTCAGGCATGCATCCGGCGCGTTAGCCCGGTTGTCTTGCAAACAGTTATAATTTTTATATAGCAACACTTAGGAGCAAGGGCGCTTCGGACCGTTTGGTTCGGGGCGCTCTTCCGTTTAAGGAGGAGATGGACATGAATGAAGTATTTGAAGCGCTGCACGGCGAGATATTCAGTGTATGGTTTTTAGCCGGAGCGGCTCTGGTTTTCTGGATGCAGGCCGGATTTGCCATGTGTGAGGCAGGTTTTACCAGAGCAAAGAACGCCGGCAATATCATCATGAAGAACCTGATGGACTTTTGCATCGGCACGGTGATGTGGTTTATCTGCGGCGCATCGCTGATGCTGGGGGATAATGTTCTCCATGGTTTTGCCGGAGGCTTTTCCTTCGATGTTTTTACAAAATACGGAAACTTTAATTACTCGGCTTTCGTATTTAACCTTGTTTTCTGCGCCACCACGGCAACCATTGTTTCCGGCTCCATGGCGGAGCGGACAAAGTTTTCCAGCTATTGTATTTACTCGGCAATCATATCGGCCGTGATCTACCCCATCGAGGCGCACTGGACCTGGGGCGGCGGCTTCCTGGCGGATTGGGGCTTCCATGATTACGCCGGTTCCAACTGCATTCATATGGTCGGCGGTATCTGCGCCCTGATCGGTGCATGGATCCTTGGTCCGAGGATCGGTAAGTTTGAAAGGAATCAGAATGGAAAGGTGACAAAGGTCAATGCCTTTCCGGGCCACAATCTGGTCATTGCCGCACTGGGTGTGTTTATCCTCTGGCTTGGCTGGTATGGGTTTAACGGCGCGGCGGCAACGGATGTGGATACCCTCGGCTCCGTATTTCTGACAACAACTGTGGCTCCGGCGGTGGCAACGGTTGTCTGCATGATCTTTACATGGGTGAAATTCGGCAAGCCGGATGTATCGATGTGTCTCAATGCATCTCTTGCAGGCCTTGTGGCCATCACGGCACCCTGTGATGTTACGGACTGTGCGGGTGCAGCGATCATCGGAGGTGTAGCCGGTCTTCTCGTGGTCTTCGGGGTATGGTTCAATGATCATGTGACCCACGTGGATGATCCGGTCGGTGCGGTTGCGGTTCATATGCTGAACGGTATCTGGGGAACCATTGCTGTCGGTCTTTTTGCCACATCCTCGGCACCGGGCTTTGCCGTTGCAGGTATAAAAGAAGGCCTGTTCTATGGCGGTGGTATCAGTCAGCTGATCAAGCAGCTTGGCGGTATGGGCGTAACGGCGGCGTGGACGGTGGTAACGATCACGCTTACCTTCCTGCTTATCAGGAAGACGGTCGGCCTCAGGGTATCTGAGGAGGAAGAGATCGAAGGACTGGATGTGATGGAGCATGGTCTGGCTTCGGCCTATGCCGGCTTCTCGATCGTAGATATGACCAGCGGCGCCATGGTGGAAAATGAAAACACAAGTCTGGGCGTATCGGATTATGATAAGGCCAGCGAAGCGCAGAAGAAGGCTGCTGTTCCGGTGGAGAATACATCTGCGGCACTGGCCGGTACCAGCCTGGATACCGGAATCAATAAGGTGGTCATCATTACCAAGCTTTCCCGGTATGATAAGCTGAAGAGAGCGCTGAATGAACTGGGTGTGACCGGTATTACCGTGACCCAGGTGACGGGCTGCGGTATTCAGAAGGGTACCGGACAGATGTACAGAGGCGTTGAGATGGATATGACGCTGCTGCCAAAGATCAAGCTTGAGGTGGTCGTCAGCGGAATCCCTGTGGACAGTGTGATCGAAACGGCGAAGAAGACTCTGTACACCGGCAAGATCGGTGATGGAAAGATCTTCGTATATCCTGTCAGCCGTGTCGTAAAGATCCGAACGGGAGAGGAAAACTATGCCGCGCTCCAGGACGTGGAGTAAAGGTTACTGACTAATATAATTAAGCAAATTACAAGATAGCAAAATAAAATTAAGCAAATTTCCTATTGACTTTTCATTCTTAATGTGTATACTGTAAGCATACGAATAAGAACGAGAAGCAAGGGCGCTTCGGATCAATGGATCCGGAGCGCCTTTTTTTGCGAACAATGTACAAGGCGATGTACTTGAATGAAGAGAAATAAGAGGAGGAACCGGAATGGGAAACAGAATCGAAGCACTGCAGAAGAATAGTCTTTACGATCCGTCCTTTGAACATGACAACTGCGGCATCGGCGCTATCGTGCAGGCGGATGGTCATAAGAGCCATCAGTTGGTGGCGGATGCTCTCAGCATCGTGGAAAATCTGGAACACAGAGCCGGAAAGGATGCAGAGGGAAAGACCGGCGACGGCGTAGGTATCCTGACCCAGATCCCCCATCTTTTCTTTAAAAGAAAGCTGGCTGAGCAGGGCATAGAGCTGCCGGAGGAACGGCAGTATGGTGTAGGCATGTTCTTTTTCCCACAGGAAGAGCTGGAAAGAAGGCAGGCCAGAAAGATGTTTGAGAACATTGCAGAGAAGGAAGGCGTTCCGGTCCTTGCCTGGCGTGATGTAGAGATCCGGCCGGAGGTGCTGGGCAGCAGGGCGAGGGAATGCATGCCCTGGATCTCCCAGGCTTTTCTGGCCAGGAATCCGGAATGCAAAACGGATCTGGACTTTGACCGCAGGCTCTATGTTGTGCGCCGGGAGTTCGAGCAGAGCAGTGTAGCGACCTATGTGCCCTCCCTTTCCTGCCGGACCATTGTCTATAAGGGAATGTTTCTGGTGGGGCAGCTCCGGACCTTCTTCCGGGATCTTACGGAGAAGGATTACTGCTCGGCCATAGCCATGGTGCATTCCCGGTTTTCCACCAATACCAATCCCAGCTGGAACAGGGCGCATCCCAACCGCCTCATCGTGCATAACGGTGAGATCAATACCATCAAGGGCAATGCCGATAAGATGCTGGCCAGAGAGGAGACCATGCATTCCCCGGTGCTTTCTGAGGATGATATGACAAAGGTATTGCCGGTGATAAGCTCCAGCGGTTCCGATTCCGCCATGCTGGATAATACGCTGGAATTTCTGATGATGAGCGGCATGGATCTGCCTCTGGCAGCCATGATCGCCATCCCCGAGCCCTGGGCCAACAATGATACTCTGACCCAGGAGGAAAAGGATTTTTATCAGTACTATGCGACCATGATGGAACCCTGGGACGGCCCCGCGTCCATCCTCTTTTCTGACGGAGACCAGATGGGCGCCATCCTGGACCGGAACGGTCTCAGACCTTCCCGGTACTATATCATGGATGACGGGCGGCTTATTCTTTCCTCCGAAGTGGGCGTTCTTCCTTTGGATGAGGCACATGTGGTGAAAAAGGAAAGGCTGCATCCCGGAAAGCTTCTCCTGGTGGATACCCGTGAGGGCAGGATCTATACGGATGAAGAGCTCAAGGCGAAATATGCCCACCGCGAGCCTTATGGAGAGTGGCTTGACATGAGCCTCCTCGAGCTGGCGGATGTGCGTATTCCCAACGGGCAGGTGCCGGAATTCAGCCGGGAGGAACGGGCTAAGCTCCAGAAGGCCTTCGGATATACCTATGAAAATTATCATGACAGCATCCGCAGCATGGCGCTGAGCGGAAAAGAGCAGATCGGGGCTATGGGCGTGGATACGCCGATTGCTGCTCTTTCACATGAATATCAGCCTCTTTTCTATTATTTCAAGCAGCTTTTTGCCCAGGTGACCAATCCGCCGATCGATGCGGAGCGGGAGATGATCGTGACATCCAGCTCGGTCTATGTGGGAAAGAATGGAAATCTGCTGGAGGAGAGGCCGGAAAACTGCCGCGTGCTGAAGATTCATAATCCGGTGCTGACGGACCTGGATCTTCTGAAGATCCGGGGCTTGAAAAAAGACGGCTTCCGGGTGGAGACGGTTTCCACCCTGTATTATAAGAAAACGCCGATGGAGCGGGTGATCGGCAGGCTGCAGCGGGAGGTGGACAAGGCGTACCGGGAGGGGGCGAATATCCTGATCCTCAGCGACCGGGGCGTGGATGAAAACCATGTCGCGCTTCCCAGCCTTCTGGCAGTGGCGGCCGTTTCCCGGCATCTGGTGGAGACAAGGAAGAGCACGGCCATGTCTCTGATCATGGAATCCGGCGAACCCTGCGAGGTGCATCATTTTGCCGCACTGCTGGGCTACGGCGCATCGGCAGTAAATCCGTATCTTGCGCATGCGACCATCAGAGAGCTGGTGGATGAGGGGCTTCTGGATAAGGATTACTATGCGGCTGTGGAGGATTATGACCGGGCAGTGCTGAGCGGCATTGTCAAGATTGCCTCCAAGATGGGTATATCCACGATCCGCTCCTATCAGGGCAGCAAGATCTTTGAGGCTATCGGCATTTCCCGGGAGGTGGTGGACCGGTACTTCACCGGAACCGTCAGCCGGGTGGGCGGCATTACGCTGGAGGAGATCGGAGAAGCTGCGGACAGGCAGCACAGCCTGGCCTTCGATCCGCTGGGCCTTCCGGCAGATCTTGAGCTTACGGCAATGGGCAGGCATAAGGCCAGAAGCCAGGGAGAGCATCACCGGTATGATCCGGCAACGATCCATATGCTCCAGAGTGCGACCCGGACCGGAAGCTATGAACAGTTCCGGCTCTATACGGAAATGGCGGACCGGGAGGAAAGCGGAAACCTCCGCAGCCTTCTGGAATTTGCATGGCCGGAAAAGGGGATTCCTCTGGAGGAGGTGGAAAGCGAGCTGGAGATCGTGCAGCGGTTCAAGACCGGCGCCATGTCCTACGGCTCCATTTCACAGGAGGCGCATGAAACGCTTGCGCTTGCCATGAACCATCTGCATGGAAAATCCAACAGCGGTGAGGGAGGAGAAAGCGACGAACGCATTCTTTCCGCCGGAACCGAAAACGACAGAAGCTCTGCGATCAAGCAGGTGGCCAGCGGACGCTTCGGCGTGACCAGCCGCTACCTGGTGAGCGCGAAGGAAATACAGATCAAAATGGCTCAGGGGGCAAAGCCCGGTGAGGGCGGCCATCTGCCCGGAAAGAAGGTTTATCCCTGGATAGCGAGAACGAGGCATTCCACGCCCGGCGTGAGCCTGATCTCACCGCCGCCGCATCATGATATTTACTCCATCGAGGACCTGGCCCAGTTGATTTACGATCTGAAGAATGCAAATAAAAATGCCCGGATATCCGTAAAGCTGGTATCCGAGGCGGGGGTTGGAACGGTGGCGGCTGGCGTGGCCAAGGCCGGTGCCCAGGTGGTGCTGATCTCCGGCTATGACGGTGGAACCGGCGCCGCGCCGCTGTCGTCTATTCATAATGCGGGCCTTCCCTGGGAGCTGGGACTGGCGGAAACCCACCAGACGCTGGTGATGAACGGCCTGCGGAACCGGGTGGTGATCGAGACTGACGGAAAGCTGATGACCGGCCGGGATGTGGCTATTGCGGCCATCCTCGGTGCGGAGGAGTTCGGTTTTGCCACGGCTCCGCTGGTTACCATGGGCTGCGTCATGATGCGGGTATGCCATCAGGATACCTGCCCTATGGGCGTGGCGACCCAGAATCCGGAGCTGAGAAAGCGGTTCGCCGGAAAGCCGGAATATGTGGAGAACTTTATGCTGTTCATTGCCCGGGAACTGCGGGAATATATGGCAAAGCTGGGAGTACGCACCCTCAGGGAGCTGGTGGGCAGAACGGATCTTCTCCGCGTGAAGAAATATGCTGAGGAAGATAGAGACACCGGGGAAGTAAGAAGCGCCGCAGGGGTACTCCGCCTGGAGAAGATCCTGACAGATATGTCCGGCGTTCCCCGTGAGCAGCAGGTATTCTCGCCGGATAAGGCATATGATTTCAAATTGTCGGAGACCGCGGATGAAAGGCTCCTCCTCGCCTCACCGGAGGTGCAGGCGTCTCTTTCCGAAGGAAAGGAAAGCAGGGTAGAGGTGAAGCTTACCAATGTGAACCGGACCTTCGGCACGCTTCTCGGTGCGGAGATCACCAGAAGGTATCCGGATGGGCTTCCCGAGGATACGATCCGGGTGGAATGCACCGGTGCCGGCGGACAGAGCTTCGGTGCGTTTATTCCCCGGGGACTCAGCCTTACCATGACCGGCGACAGCAACGATTACTTCGGCAAGGGGCTTTCGGGCGGCAGGCTTGTGCTCAGGGCTCCGGCGGAAGCGAAATATGATCCTTCGGAAAATATCATTCTGGGAAATGTTGCGCTGTACGGGGCGACCTCCGGCGAAGCCTTTATTGCAGGTATGGCAGGAGAAAGGTTTGCGGTCAGAAACTCCGGCGCAAGCGCGGTTGTTGAAGGAGTCGGCGAGCATGGCTGCGAATACATGACCGGCGGTGTTGCGGTGATCCTCGGCCCTGTGGGCAAAAACTTTGCGGCAGGCATGAGCGGCGGTGTGGCCTATGTTCTGGATGAGGAGAACCGCCTGTACAGGAATCTCAATAAGCAGCTGGTTCTGATGGAAAAGGTGGAGAACAAGCATGATAAGGAGCAGCTTCGCGGCCTCATCGAAAAGCATGTGGCGCTCACCGGCTCCGGAAAGGGCAGGATGATCCTGGAGGATTTCGAGACCTGGCTGCCCCGGTTTAAGAAGATCATTCCGGAGGATTACCGGGAGATCATCCGGCTTACGGCGCAGAATGAGGAGCAGGGCATGAGCCGCGATGAGGCGCAGATCGCGGCATTTACGGAATTCACGCGCTCCGCGTGACAGGTTAAGAGGCAGTGATGGAAGTATGGGATCATAGTTGTCAGCGTCGGAGCATGGATCAGAGATTAAGAAGGATAAGGAGGCTTGTCAGGATGGGA
Organism: Lachnospiraceae bacterium UBA3732; assembly: GCA_002372545.1. Taxonomy (GTDB): domain Bacteria; phylum Bacillota; class Clostridia; order Lachnospirales; family Lachnospiraceae; genus Eubacterium_Q. Next base: position 8,056 of record DFHD01000096.1, read on the forward strand.
AAACCAACAGGTTTTATGGAATATGAGCGGGTGAACGGGCCGGTCCGGCCGGAGGAGATCCGCATTCGGGACTTTCTGGAATTTCATGGAGAGCTGCCTCTCCGTGAGCAGCAGCTGCAGGGCGCCCGCTGCATGGACTGCGGCGTGCCCTTCTGTCAGAACGGCAGCATGATCAGCGGCATGATGTCCGGCTGTCCGCTGCATAATCTGGTGCCGGAGATCAATGATCTGGTTTACAGGGGAAACCTGGCCGGAGCCTACAGACGGCTGGCCATGACGCACAGCTTTCCGGAATTCACCTGCCGGGTATGCCCTGCCCTCTGCGAGGCGGCCTGCACGGCCGGCCTGCACCAGGAGCCGGTATCCACAAAGGAAAACGAAAGGGCTGTGATCGAGTATGCCTTTCAGCACGGCCTCGTGCAGGATAAGGCGCCGGATATCAGAACCGGAAAGAGGGTGGCGGTGATCGGAAGCGGACCGGCGGGTCTTGCGGCAGCCCAGCTGCTGAACCGGAGAGGACATCTGGTAACGGTTTTTGAGAGAAGCGACCGGGCAGGCGGACTTCTGAGGTACGGAATTCCCAACATGAAGCTGGATAAGTCCGTGATCGACCGGCGGCTCCGGCTGATGGAGGAGGCCGGCGTAGAGTTCAGGCTGAGCTGCGACGTGGGAAATGATGTTCTCCCCGTGGAGCTGGAGAAGGAATATGACAGCATCATCCTTTGCTGCGGCGCTTCCCGGCCGAGGGATATTGCCGCACCGGGAAGAGAGGCGGCGGGCATCCGCTTTGCCGTGGATTTCCTGTCTGAGGTGACGAAATATCTTCTGGACCATGATGGAAAGGCCGTGCCGGAGAAGCTGGCAAAGAATAAGGATGTGGTGGTGATCGGCGGCGGAGATACCGGAAACGACTGTGTGGGAACCGTCATCCGTCTGGGGGCTAAATCCGTGACCCAGCTGGAGATGATGCCCAAGCCGCCGGAAACGCGTACTGCCGGGAATCCCTGGCCGGAGTGGCCCAGAGTGCTTAAGACCGATTACGGCCAGGAGGAGACCATCAGCGTTTTCGGACATGATCCGCGGATCTATCAGACGACGGTGAAGGAGTTTCATGCCGATGCAAAGGGAAACCTGAAGGCGCTGACCCTGATCTCCCTTAAGCCGGAGCGGGATAAGAATACCGGAAGAATGCAGATGGTGCCGGTGGAGGGAACGGAGAAAAAAATCCCAGCCCAGCTTGTTTTGATCGCGGCCGGATTTCTGGGAAGCGAGAAGTATGTGACCGACAGCTTCGGCGTGGAGCTGGACGGCAGGACCAATGTGAAGACTGCACCGGGAAAGCATGCGGCCTCAAGGAAAAAGCTCTATACCGCAGGCGATATGCACCTGGGTCAGTCCCTTGTGGTCCGGGCCATCGCCGAAGGGCGTGCTGCGGCTAAGGAGGTAGACCGGGACCTGATGGGCTACACCAATCTGCAGTGAATGGGGAATACACGCATAAAATACAGGCAGAAAAAGAAATCGGAGAAAGCAGAAAATGACAGATGAGCTTCATGAGGAGTGCGGAATCTTTGCAGTATATTCGCCGAAGGCGTATCCGGCGGCAGAGGATGTTTATTATGGGCTGTATGCCCTACAGCACAGGGGGCAGGAGAGCTGCGGCATTGTGGTGAATGATGATGGCATTTTTCATTCGCACAGGGGGCTTGGGCAGGTGAGCAGGGTCTTTTCCGGCGAGGAGCTCGGCCGGTTCCCGGAGGGGAGCATGGCGGTGGGCCATGTGCGTTACGGAACCACCGGCGGGAACAGCATGAGCAACTGCCAGCCCATGGAGGTGAATCATCAGAAGGGGAAAATGGCGCTGGCCCATAACGGCAATATCAGCAACGCCTTTGAGCTCCGGAATAAGCTGGAGCTTTCCGGAGCCATTTTCCATTCCACCTCGGATACCGAGATCATTGCCTACATCGTCACACGGGAGCGGCTGAAAAAGCCCTCTATCGAAGAGGCGGTGCTTTCCGCCATGGAGGATCTGGAGGGAGCCTATTCCATTGCCGTAATGTCCAGCGCAAAGCTGATCATCGCCAGAGACCCCCTCGGCTTCAGGCCTCTTTGCTACGGGAAGAAGGAGGACGGAACCTATGTAGCGGCGTCCGAAACCTGCGCGCTGGAGGCGGTAGGGGCGAGGCTGATCCGGGATGTGGAGCCCGGCGAGCTGCTGGTATTTTCCGGCGGAGAGGTGACCTCTTACCGGGAGCATTGCGGAAAGAAGGAGAGGAAAACCTGTATCTTTGAATATATCTATTTTGCCAGACCGGATTCCGTGATCGATGGCGTCGGCGTGCATGCGGCCCGCCTTAAGGCAGGCGAGATCCTGGCCAGAACCTATCCGGTGATCGCCGATGTTGTGGTAGGCGTGCCGGATTCCGGACTGGATGCCGCCCTGGGATATTCCCGTTACTCCGGTATCCCCTATGGCATCGGCTTTATTAAGAATAAGTACATTGGCAGAACCTTTATTTCCCCCAGCCAGAGAGAGAGAAGCAGCGGAGTAAGGATCAAGCTCAACCCCCTCAGGGAAACGGTGGAAGGGAAAAGGGTGGTGCTGGTGGATGATTCCATTGTCCGGGGCACGACGAGCAGGAGGATCGTACATCTTCTGCGGGAGGCAGGCGCAAAGGAAATTCATGTGCGGATATCCTCCCCGCCCTTTATCAGTCCCTGCTACTACGGGACAGATATCGATACAAAGGAGAATCTGGTAGCCTGCCGGCATTCGCTTTCTGAGATTTCGGAGATGATCGGCGCGGATTCGCTGGGCTATCTTCCTCTCGATTCCCTCCCGGAGCTTGTGGGGCACACGGGCTGCTGCTGTGCCTGCTTCAGCGGCGAATATCCGACAAGAGTGCCGGAGGTGACCAGCAAAGAGCGGTTTGAAAAACGGCTTTCGGAAATATGTTACAAAAATATTACGAAATAGTATTGATTTTGTTACGGGCATGTGTTATCATCTCTTAGGAACAACACAAATGGGGTATCACTCCGCCCTCCGGGCGGGGATAAGCGGCTTTGCTCATGGAGCAAGGAAGCACTAGAATAGGAGAAGAAGATGAAACGAATAACCCGTAAGCTGCTGGCATGTCTTCTTATGATCGGATTTTTAGCAGGGTCCCTCTGGACCTCTGGCAGCACTGCCAGGGCAGATGAAGCTTCCGAAGATGTGATCAGCATAACCTACAACACACATGTACAGACCTATGCATGGTTTAATACGCCCGCCACGGATGGTGAGTTTTCCGGTACGCATGGTAAGGCCAAGAGAATGGAGGCTATTATCATTAATGTAACGAAGAACGGAGAGCCTCTGACCGGCTGCCTTCGCTACCGGGCGCATGTGCAGACCTTCGGCTGGCAGGATTGGGTGACCGACGGAGAAATGTGCGGTACCACAGGCCTGGCTAAACGTCTGGAGGGCATCCAGATCGAGCTTACCGGCGAGCTGGCAGAAAAATATGATGTTTATTACCGTGTTCATGGTCAGACCTATGGCTGGCTCGGCTGGGCAAAGAACGGAACCTGTGCAGGCTCCGAGGGCAGGGCAAAGCGTCTGGAGGGCATCCAGATCGTGATCGTGAAAAAGGGAACCACGCCCTACGTACCTACGTATGACGCACTGGCCGGTATTGATACAAATGCCGTACTGACACTGGACTATTCCTTCGTCAGTCCCAACGGAAATACGCCGTCGGCGCTGAATGTGGATGGTACACCGACTGAATATAATGATATAACGGTACCGGATAATAACAGTGTACCTCAGGGCGGCAGCGCTGCCGGACAGGATATTGTGGAATATGCAAGGCAGTATAAGGGCATTGTGCCTTATGTATATGCCGGCACAAGCCTGACAGAAGGAACGGACTGCTCCGGCTTCGTCAGACTGATCTATGCGGCAAAGGGAATCACACTTCCCGGAAATGACAACTGGGAGGATCCGGATGTGTATAAGAACATCGGTACTCTTGTGGGAACGGATTCCGCAATGGCTCAGCCCGGCGACCTTGTGGTGACCAGCGGCCATGCGGCCATTGCCACAGGGAACAGCAATGCGATCTCTCAGCTGAATTCCCGGCAGAGCGTACAGGAGCATCCGATCCGGAGCGATTACATGAACGGTTCCGACTGGGTGATCATCCGTCCGTTCCAGCTTTCCAAATAGTTTTCCGGAGGAAAATTCGGTTGACTTCCATAGATAAAGTGATATACTGTGAACAGATCATTTTTGAAGCAAAGGCGCTTCGGGTCCCCGCTCGAAGTGCCTTTTCTCATGCGCAGGAAGGGGATAATAAATGAGTGGGCAGAGCGAACAAAGAAGGAAGCTGATCCTGGAGGATGGCAGCGTGTACTACGGCACAGGCTTTGGTGCGGAGAGAGACGCTGTGGCGGAAATCGTGTTTAACACTTCAATGGTGGGATACCAGGAAATCGTATCCGACCTTTCTTATACCGATCAGGCGGTGGTCATGTCTTATCCGCTGATCGGCAATTACGGGATAACGGATGAGGATTATGAGAGCCGGACGCCTTCCATCGGCGGCCTGATCGTCAGGGATTATAACGATCTTCCCTCGAATTTCCGTTATACCAAGACCCTTTCGGAGCTTTTGGAGGAAAATCATATTCCCGGCGTGACGGGAGTGGATACCCGCCGGCTCGTGCGGAGCATCCGCGACCTGGGCAGCCGGAGAGTGCTGATCACCCGTCCGGAGGTGCCTGTGGAGGAGGGGCTGAGGCGCATTGCCCAGACACCCGTTCCCCATGATGCGGTAGCCAGGGTCAGCAGCCGCCGGCGGTGGTATGCGCGGACCTCAAATCCGAAATACCGGGTGGTGGCGATCGACTGCGGCATGAAGCTGAATATTGTCAGGATGCTGAACCGGTACGGCTGCAATGTGACGGTGGTGCCGTATGATACGCCGGCTGAAGAGATCCGGCTGATGAATCCGGACGGCCTGTTCATTTCCAACGGACCCGGCGATCCGGAGGATGTAACGGAAGTGATCGAAACCCTGAAGACCCTTCGGGGTGAGCTGCCCATGTTCGGCATCTGTCTCGGTCACCAGCTTCTGGCGCTTGCCTACGGGGCTAAGACCTACAAGCTGAAATTCGGTCACCGCGGCGGCAATCATCCGGTGAAGGACCTGACCACGGGAAAGATCGAAATGACCAGTCAGAATCACAGCTATGCGGTGGATGAGGCGTCTCTTGCCCATACACCCCTTAAAGTATCCCATATCAATCTTCTGGACCAGACGGTAGAGGGGCTCATGTGCCCGGAGGAAAGGATGTTTTCCGTACAGTATCATCCGGAAAGCGCGCCCGGTCCCCAGGACAGCACCTACCTGTTTGAGCGGTTTGTTGAATTGATGGCCCGGTGATCTGCAGGCCGGAGCGGCTTTGACAAAATGTACTTTCTGAGAGGAAGATTGGGAGGAAAACATGTCCAAACGTACAGATATACATAAGATTCTTGTGATCGGTTCCGGTCCCATTGTGATCGGACAGGCAGCGGAGTTCGATTATGCCGGCACCCAGGCGTGCCTTGCGCTGAAGGAGGAGGGCTACGAGGTCGTTCTGGCCAACTCCAACCCGGCAACCATCATGACCGATACCTCTGTGGCGGATAAGGTATATATGGAGCCCCTTACACTGGAATATATGGCCAGGATCTGCCGGTATGAGCGGCCGGATGCCATTGTACCCGGCATTGGCGGGCAGACAGGCCTTAATCTGGCCATGCAGCTTTATGATAAGGGCGTTCTGGAGGAGTGTGAGATCGAGCTTCTTGGAACGGATGCGGCTTCCATCCGCTGTGCGGAGGACCGGGAGCAGTTTAAGGAGCTTTGCGAAAAGATCGGCGAGCCGGTGGTGCCCTCGGAAATCACCTACAGCGTGGAGGAGGGACTGGCAGCGGCCGAAAAGATCGGATACCCGGTAATCCTCCGGCCGGCCTTTACCCTGGGCGGTACAGGCGGCGGGTTTGCGGATACCCCTGAAGAAATGCGGGAAATGATGAAGAGCGCTCTGGCGCTTTCTCCTGTGCACCAGGTCCTTGTGGAAAAGAGCATCAAGGGCTATAAAGAGATTGAATATGAGGTTATGCGGGATGCCAACGATACCGCGATCGTGGTTTGCAACATGGAAAATCTGGATCCCGTGGGCATCCATACCGGCGACTCCATCGTGGTCGCTCCCAGCCAGACACTGACTAATAAGGAGTACCATATGCTCCGGGACAGCGCTCTCCGTCTGATCCGGGCATTGGGGGTAAAGGGAGGCTGCAACGTGCAGTTTGCCCTGGATCCGCAATCCTTCTCCTATTACGTGATCGAAGTGAACCCCCGTGTTTCCCGTTCCTCGGCTCTGGCATCCAAGGCTACGGGCTATCCGATTGCCCGGGTATCTGCCAAAATCGCCGTGGGCATGCAGCTGGAGGAGATCCGGCTGGCCAATACGCCGGCAGCCTTTGAACCGGCTCTGGATTATGTGGTGACCAAGATGCCCCGGTTTCCCTTTGATAAGTTCACGCTTGCGTCCAACAGGCTTTCCACCCAGATGAAGGCCACGGGCGAAACCATGAGCGTGGGCCGGACGTTTGAGGAGAGTCTTCTCAAGGCCATCCGTTCGCTGGAGGATGGGAAGAACCATCTGCACCTCGAAAAATTCGATTCCAGGAATATGAGCCGGAAGGAGCTTCTGGATTATATCCGGGAGGGCACGGACGACAGGATCTATGCGATCTCCCAGCTTCTCTGGCTGGGCGTGGATCAGCAGCAGATTGCGGATATCACCCACATCGATATGTTTTTCCTGGATAAGATGCGGAATATCGTGGATATGGAAAAAAGGCTGGAATCCATGCGTGACGCGGGAGAGGAGGTCTCCCGGGATATGCTCTACGCCGCCAAGCGCATGGGCTTTTCCGATTCCTATATTGCGGAAATGCTGGGCAGGAAGGAAGAGGAGATCTGGCAGCTCCGCCGGGAGATGGAGATTTTCCCTGTTTATAAGATGATCGATACCTGCGCCAGCGAGTTTGACAGCTATGTGCCCTATTTTTACTCCACCTATGAGGAGGAAAACGAGTCGGTTGTATCCGGCAAAAAGAAGGTGCTGGTGCTGGGCAGCGGTCCCATCCGCATCGGGCAGGG
>DFHD01000107.1 GCA_002372545.1 Lachnospiraceae bacterium UBA3732
ATGTTCTGCTGCATAGGCCGTTGGTTCTGCATGGGCTGGTTCTGCGGTCTCGCCTGCCCCATGTTCTGCTGCATAGGCCGCTGGTTTTGCATGGGCTGGTTTTGCGGTCTCGCCTGTCCCATGTTCTGCTGCATAGGCCGCTGGTTCTGCATAGGCTGGTTTTGCATGGACCGCGGCTGCGCCATATTCATCTGCACCTGCCGCTGATTCTGCATGGTGTTCACCTGCTGCTGGCGCTGCTGATAGATATTCTGCATCTGCCGCTGCTGATACATATTCTGCTGCATGCCCCTCTGCTGCATACCTCTTTGCTGCATCATGCTCTGCTGAGGCTGCTGCCGGGGAACGGCTGTCTTATTCAGATTCAGCGCCGGCTTTCCGGAAAGGAGCGCTTCGAGATCCTCACGAAGATCCTTTGCCGTCTGATACCTGTCCTTCGCCTCATAGGCGCATGCCTTAAGGATCACAGCACTCTCCAGCTTGCTGGCATTCATGGGATCCGGCAGCTTTTCTCCGGTGATCCGCCGCATCATGCACTGATTCCGGTAATCGCTGAGCATCTTCTTTCCCGGCTCCACAAAGGGCAGCCGGCCGCCGTTGAAATAGCGGTAAAGCACAATGCCGAGAGAATAGATATCCACTGTGGCATCATACTTCTTTCCGATATATACCTCCGGGGCCATATAGGAGTAGGTCCCCTTCTTGGACATGGTGGAAAAGGATTCCTCCATCTCTCTTGCCACACCGAAATCGCCAAGCTTGAAATCGCCAAGATGGTTCACAAAAATATTCTCCGGCTTGATATCCCGGTGGATGATATTCATTTTCTCGCAAAGCTCCAGCGCCCGGCACATATCCACGCCCAGCTTCAGCACTTCATTCCGGCCGATCATATTGTTCCGGCTCTGCAGATAAGCGTAGAAGGAGGTCAGCAGCTCCATCCGGATCAGGATATCATAACCGATCCCGCTTTCCCTGGGTACGATCTTATGATCCTCGTAGCTGACGATATTGGTATTGCCCCTAAGCTGGGACATGATCTTGAACTCCTCCAGAATAGACTTGGCCACGCTGGTATAGTATTCGGATACCTCATTCAGGCTCATGCCCTCGCTGACAAGGGACTCGATATCACTTTCATTCTGGGGAATGGAGATCACCTTCAGCGCGGAACGGACCGTTTCTCCGAAATCCTCCCGGGAAACCTCATACACCGTTCCAAAGGACCCCTGTCCAAGCTTCCGGACCACCTGCCAGTCATCCCAAAGCCCCGGGATCACGATAGGCTGCGGATCCCTTGCGCCCACACCGCCTGCCGGCTGCATGGAGGGCGTCTGTTTTACCGCACCGCATACCGGACAGGGCATACCCGCATCCGTGATCTCAGCACCGCATTCTTTGCAAAATTCCGACATATCCTAACCTCTCGTTATCCTTCCGGATCCCCCGCCGGGAGGGATCCGTGTATTTTTCTCAGGCCTTTTCCTCTTTATCCTTCATGTTCAGAAGCATACGGAAGGCCTTTCCGTAATTGACATTATTACCCTTATAGAGAGCCATCATCTTATACATCTTTCCTGCCAGATAAACAAACAGGATGGAGCATGCTGTCATGATCAGAAGTCCGAGAACAGAAACAAGCAGGGAAACGCTTCCGCCCGCAGCAGCGCCGGGAAGTGCCATAGCCGCCGTAAAGGGGCAGAGACACATCCATGCAGGAACCGTTTCGCCCATTCCCTTTGCCATTACGACAAAGAAGGCGATCACGAGAACGATCACAAAAAGGCTCTGGTTGGAGGCGACCTCTTCCTTTGTAGATGAGATCGCACCACCGATGGTTGCCATCGTTGAGTACAGCACAACTGAGAAACAAAGAACAATGATCGCCACAGTGATCCGTCCCGGTGTGAATACGCCCATGTCGCCCACAGACTTCAGGAACAGGATCACGCCCTGACTGGAATCCGGATTCATATGCATGACGACCTGATATCCGGCGATAAAGCCAAGAAGAACAGCCAGTGCCCAGGCGAGAAGCTGGATCACACCGGCAAGCAGAACGCCCAGCATCTTACCGAAAACCATGGCCTCAGGAGAAACGGAGATCAGCATGGTATCCATCAGTTTGGAGGTTTTCTCCATAACCACACAGTTCATGATAGCTGCGCCGTAATTGAGAACGATGAAATACACAACGAACATGCTGATGTAGATCATGATCATCCGGAACAGCTTCAGGATTTCCTCGTTATTCTTTTCTCTTTCCGCATCGGAATCCACGAAAAGGCTTTCCCTTGCGCCGTAGCCCGTTTCATCAAAGACATCCGACTTCTGATCGAAGGAAAGCTCTGTCAGCGCATCCACGGAAAGTCCGGATGCCAGGATGGAGAAGAACTGGCTGTTCTTGTCCAGAAAGTCCTCCAGATAGCCGGCCTGTTTTTTCGTGATCTCACTTCCCTCGGGAATGATGATCTTGCTGCTGAGGCTTTCATCCTCCTTCGTGATCACAACCACAAGGGTTTTCTTTTCTCCCCTGCTCTTTACATCTGTAAGGGCGGCTTCCGCATCGGGCGCAGCCTCGTACTTGATCGAAGAATACTCCTCTTCTCCTGCTGCAGCGGCTACTGCGCTCAGCCAGAAGAAGTTATCCTGCTCCGTATAGGGATCGGCAAAGACCACTCTCTCCGCTCCGCAGAATTTTAATTTCTTTTCTTTATGCTTTTCGTGCGACTTGTCGGCGATAACCAGTCCGACCACAGGGGCGGCAAAGAGGACCACTGCGATCAGAATGGTCAGCAGCCGGTAACCCGCAGATTCCGTCTGATGACGGAAGGTAAAACGAAATACTTTTCCAAAATTCTTTAACATTTCCCTGCCCTCCCGCTATTCTTTCATCGACCTGAAGATCTGTGAGATCTTCGGCTTGGCTTTATCGCTGAGGATCAGGTTCCGGTAAACTCTTGCCATCAGCAGGAAGAGGCCGATCAGAATGAGAAGCTGAATACCGTAGGATAGGAGCACTGTCAAAAAGCTTACTCTTCCGCAGACATAAAGCACCGGAAGCGTATAGAAGGAAAGCGGCGGAACAAGTGCCGCAACATGATTAAGTGTAGAAGAATCGATCCCGCCGATAAAGAACGCGCCGGCATAACCCACAACCGTGAGGATCATGCAAAGTCCGGTAGCGGACGCAATATCCTCTTCCGAGGAGCATGCACTGCCGAATACGCCGCTGATGATACCGGAGATCAGATAACCCAGGATTACCGTGACCAGTACAAGAACCAGTCCGCCTATGCCATAGTCCCGGAAGATCTTAAAATCGAAGCTCGGACCTGCATATCGGGAAAGATCCACCTTGATCACATTTCGCATGATATAGTCGGAAAGCATGGAACCGGCATAGCCGCAGAGAAGCACGGTAACAACATACGTCATCATGCCGATGATCTTGCCCATAAGAAGAGCTGCAGGACGAACGCTGACCAGCAGGCTTTCCACCAGCTTGGAGGTTTTTTCCTCGTTAACAGAAGCAATGATGTAGGAAACAGACATGGTCCCCACAATGAATATCAGAATGGCAAAGGCAGAAATATTCTGCATCAGTTTGGAGCCGGAAACCGTCTTCCCGAGAGATTCCCGGTAATCCTTTTCCGTCTCAATACCATCGGAGGCCACACCTGCGCCGAGGTTTTTCAGCTGCTCAGTGCTGATATCGGCGTCCTTCAGTCTCGCCTCCCAGAAGCAGTCCATCATGAAATCGCCCAGGCTGTCTGCATCCTTGACAGAAATCGCGGAATCCTTACTCAGTATCACATCCACAAGATAAGCATTCCCATCCAGAGAAAGACGTACAGCCGCTTCATGACTGCCAAGTCCCTCTATCGAGTCACGGATCTCAAAGCCTGCCGATGCAAGCTCTGCCTTGGCAAGAGGAACATCCACCGCGGTAAATTCGACATCCGTATCGTTGATCAGAACCACCGTGCTGATCCCGGAATCGGAAAGATCCACTTTCTCTATGCTTTCCGCAACACTCATTCCTCCGCTGGCGGAAAAGTAATTGATGGGACCCATAAGCGACATCATCAGGACAAAGATCACAAGGGCCACAATATAGCTTTTGTTTTTAAAGGTCTGTTTCAGCGTAAAGAGGAATACGTGCTTAAAGCCTCTCATGCTGTATATATTCTCGGTCTTATTTTTCACTTGCGGCATCCTCCCCTACTTCTTTGACAAAAATCTCATGGAGAGAAAGCTCGGAAAGATCAAACCGGACAATGGCGATATCGGCATCCACCAGCTTTTTCAGAAGCATATTGGCCTGCTCATCGCCGGTTACCCGAAGATGATATTCCATCTCCTTTTCCGTCAGGATCTCGACCCCTGCTTCCTTGATGAAGGAGGTAACATCCACCTCCGTTTTCAGCACGAGGTTCACCCTGCCGTAGGATTTTTTGATCTCGTTCAGATTGCCGGAAACAACAGCCCTGGAACGGTGAAGAATAGTGATATCCGTACAGAATTCCTCAACCACCTCCATCTGGTGGCTGGACATGATGATATATTTTCCGGCAGCGATCTGCTCCCGGACTACCTCCTTCAGGATGTCGGTATTTACCGGATCCAGTCCGGAGAAGGGTTCATCCAGAACGAGGAGCTGGGGATCGGACAGCATGGCGATCAGGAACTGAATCTTCTGCTGATTACCCTTGGAAAGCTGATCGGGGCTCTTCGGTTTTACCTTTTTCTTTTTACCCATGGCCGACTTCTTTTTATTTCCGCTGTCAGCTTTTTCCTCAGCGGCAGCTGCCTCAGCGGCCTTTTCCGGATAAAGATACTCCTCAACCTTGAGCCGTTCGGCCCAATACGCGATCCGTTCATCCAGCTCCTTTCCGTTCACGCCGCGGAGCTGACCAAAATAACGAATCTGATCCAGCAGGGAATACTTGGGATAAAGTCCTCTTTCTTCTGCCAGATAGCCTATGTTGCAGACATCAAAGTTCAGCGGCTGGCCATCCCAGACAGCGCTTCCGCCGTCCTTCTCCAGCATACCCAGGATCATCCGGATGGATGTTGTCTTACCGGCACCATTGGTTCCGAGAAGAGCATACACACCGGGTGACGGCATTTCAAAGCAGATATGATCCACAACAACTTTGTCACCATACTTTTTGAATAAATCCTTCACAACAAGCCCCACTTTACGTTCCTCCATTCTTCCTTATCAGTTTGTGAACATACATGGTTATTTTATCACACTAAATTGCCATATTCAAGAAACAATAAAAAGAGACAGCCCCTCTTCCGGACTGTCCCCTGCATTTTCCTTATTCAGTTGTTTTACTGTTCTATTGTATCTGCTCGCTTTTTAATTGTACAGCTTTTCATAGAACTCCGCAAAAGCGGGATCCTGCTCCGCACACTTTTTCTGATCGTCCAGAACCTCCTGATACAGAGCCTGTATATCCGCATCTTTCGTGCAGGAGTTGATATAATCGGTGATCTCCTGGCTGTGGGTGGTATTGTCGATCATGTATGTGCCGTTTTTCTCCACAACATAAAACGGCGGAACATAGATATCCAGCGGCGTGGAATTCACACCGGCAATGGAAATATTGGAGATGACATATACGACCGTAGCATCATCCGTAAGACCCGGCATGGTATAACAGCTGATGTTGGAGTACCCCGTGATCACCTTGGATTTGTTCCTGATCAGTGTCATGTCATCAAACTGGGACGGATCCGTCACACAGGATTTCAGTATCGTTTCATCACAGCTGCCGAGCGCATGAAGGTACGTGATCACCAGTGCGTTGATGCTTGGATTGGCATTCGTCTCATACGATTTGCTGTCCCCTACGCCCAGGTCTTCGTTGATCTCATGTCTGTTCCGGTAATAATAAAATCCCGCTCCGCCGAGGCCCGCCAGAAACAGGATCCAAATGACAATGAGCAGTCTTTTCAATTTGCGTTTTTTTCCACTCTTCGCTCTCATGAAGGCTGCCACTCCTTTTTGAATTTACAGCTATAACTAATGCGCCTGATAGGAATCGAACCTACGCACATGGCTCCGGAGGCCATCGCTCTATCCACTGAGCTACAGGCGCTTAAACCTAACTTTTCAGAGCTTCCTCTCTGTCTCTCTCCAGCTGCATTCTAAGCTCCTCTACCGAGGAAAACCGTTTCTCAGGCCGGATAAAACTGCCCAGCTCTATAACAGCCCTTTCACCGTAGCAATCTCTGTCAAGACCGAAAACATAGGTTTCGGACAGCGGTGAAAGACCCTCATATACTGTAGGCTTTCTTCCGACATTTGTCAAGCCCTGATACCAATTTTCTTGAAGAAAAATTCTGCTTCTATATGCACCGAACCGGGGAAGAAGCTTCCCTGCAGGGGGCAGAATGTTTAATGTGGGAAACCCAAGACTCGTTCCCAGATGGGCCCCGTGTTCAATGATTCCGGCGATCCTGTAGGGCTGTCCCAGCAGCTTTTCCGCCTTTTCCACATCTCCCTCCGCCAGAAGACTCCGGATCCAGGAGGAGCTGATCTCTCTTCCCTCTTCTGTCTCTTTTTCCACAATCTGCGTTTCAAAACCGTATTTTTTACCCAGGCTGTCCAGTACAGCCGTATCTCCTTTTCTGTCTCTGCCGAACCTGAAGTCCGAGCCAACAGCCACATAGGATGCCGAAAGCTCCTCCACCAGATAATGCTTTACAAATTCCTCCGGCGTGAGTACCGCAAGAGAAGGCTGAAAAGGCAGGCGGATCAGCCTGTCCACGCCATAGGCACTTGTCAGCTCCTCCTGTTCCTCTGCGGAAAGGATTCCCTCTTTATGGGTCTCCAGCCGGATCACAACTCCTTCGGTATCCGCATGCAGGGCCTTATATGCCTGCAGGGCTTCCAGAAGCCTTCTGTGTCCCCGGTGAAAGCCGTCAAATTTTCCTATAGTCACTGCTGTCTTCATCTGCTCAATCCTTTATAGCATCTTATATGGCATGAATAATCCTTTTTCCGGCGAAAAACGGTAAAGAGCCGAAAGCACATCCCCGGAATAGATCTTCACAAAATCCGCCTGCTCCGCTTCATCCTTCTGCCGGATAAATTCAAGCTCATCTTTTCTCAGCGGATTTCCGTTCATGAGCTTCTTTTCGCCCGTACCGGCAGGAGCGGCAGCCGGTCCGCCGGGGAAGAAAAAATCCATGGGGAGAACAGCTTCCTGCAGTCTTCCCTCTTTTTTCATCTCCTCGAGCGCCGAAAGACGGTATGCTCCTTCCGCCGTAAGTGAAAGAACCTTCGTCCTGACCAGCGCCTTCATGGTCCCGCCGCAGCCAAGCGCCTCTCCCCAGTCCCTGCAAAGGGCCCGGATATAGGTTCCCCGGGAACAGGTCACACGAAACACCACCTCGGGAAGAGCGATTCCGGTGATCTCCAGAGAATAAATCTCCACAGGCCGTTTTTCCCGTTCCACGGTCTTGCCCGCTCTGGCGTATTCATACAGCTTTTTTCCATCCTTTTTGATGGCCGCATACATCGGCGGAAGCTGCATCATCTTTCCCCGAAAGGCGGCTCCTGTCTCCCGGATTCTTTCCTCTGTGACCTCCGGCCCGACGCCTTTTTCCCGAAGCGGCTTTCCGGTCACGTCATCCGTATCCGTTTCGCAGCCCAGAAGCATAACGGCCTCATAGGTCTTATCCTTTTCTGTCAGAAGCTCAGAAAGCTTTGCCGCCCTGCCCAGAGCCACAGGAAGAACCCCCTCGGCCATGGGATCCAGCGTTCCGGTATGTCCGATCTTTTTCTGACCGAATATACCCCGGAGCTTTGCCACAACATCGAAGGAGGTAAAATCCTGTTCCTTATATACATTCAGAAAACCGTCTGTCACTGTCCCAGCTGCTCCTCAATCCGCTCCAGCACCTTATTCAGCGCCTCCTCATATTTCATCGAGGTCTCAAAGCCGGCGGCCCGCACATGTCCTCCGCCGCCAAACTCTTCCGCAATCCGGGAAACATCCACGATTTCCTTGGAACGAAGACTGAACTTCAGCATCTTCTTCGGAAGCTGGTAAACAAAGACCGCAGCCTCCACGCCGTCAGTGAGGCGCAGCTGCTCCACAATGCCCTCGGTATCCGCCGGCACTGCTCTCGCATCCCTGAACATCTCGCGGGTCACCATGCCATGAATGATCTTTCCCTTCAGGAATAGTCTGGATTCCAGCAGGGTTCTGGCCATCAAGAGATTCTGCTTATAGGTCTTCTTATAGAAGGTGTCGTCAATGATCCGGTCAGACCTTACTCCCTTTTCCAGAAGAAGGCCCGCGATCTCCATGGTCCTTCTGCCAGTACAGCTGTACTTGAAGACGCCGGTATCGTGCACCATGCCAAGATATAGGCACTCCGCCGTCTGGAGGCTTACCTTGTCCATATCCATCATTTCCGCGAGCACCTCGCAGGCCGAGGAGGAATCTCCGTCCACGACACAGATATCCCCGAAGCCCTTATTGGTCACATGATGATCGATGCATACCGTGGAAATGGCATGGCTGAAGCATTTGGCGAATTTTCCGTGCCGCGCCGTATCGGAACAGTCCAGGGAAATCCCCAGATCGTATCTTCCCTTTCCGGTCTCATGCCTGACCTTTTTGGAACCGTTAAGAAAACGGAACTGTGCGGGAAGGGTCTCCAGATAAACATCTACTGTTTTATTTTCGAAATTATCCAGAATATAATTGTAAAGCGCCAGACAGGAACCCACACAGTCCCCGTCCGGATGTACATGCCCCACAATGGAAATGGTGGAGGCTGCATTGATCAGCTTTCTGATCTTTTTCGCGCTGTCTCTGAAATCAGGTTTCATCAGCTCCGCCTTCCTCCCGGATGATCCGGTCGATCTTGCTGGTCATGGCCACGCCATATTCAATGGAATGGTCCAGTTCAAAATGTATTTCCGGCGTATTCCTGAGGTTCAGCACTTCAGCCAGTCTTTTTCTGACAAAGCCCTCCGCACGGTTCAGCGCGGCAAGTGTCTCCTCTCCCGATGGATGCTTTCCGAAAACACTGATATAGCATTTACACTCCGAAAGATCCTTCGTCACCTCGCACTTGACCACAGAGGTAATGGGGCTGATCCCCGGATCCTTCAGATCAAAGGAAATAATATGACTGATGACCCGCTGCACATCGCTGTTCACGCGGGAACCATTCTGTCCTTTTTTTCTCATTACACGCAATCCTCCAGATTAGCGGGGAACCTCGACCATCTTGTAAACCTCGATCTGGTCACCCTCTGCCAGGTCGCTGAAGCCATCGAACACGATACCGCATTCAAAGCCGGCCTTAGCTTCCTTCACGTCATCCTTATAATGCTTCAGTGATGCGATCTTACCGTCAAAAATCTGCTCGCCGCCGCGGCTGATCCGGGCATTGGAGTTTCTCTCCACCACGCCGTCATTCACAAAGCAGCCGGCAATGATACCGATCTGAGACGCCTTGAAGGTCATTCTTACCTCTGCATGACCGGTGATCTTTTCTTCGTAGACCGGATCCAGCATGCCCTTCATGGCAGACTCAATATCATCGATGGCGTTATAGATCACGCGGTACAGTCTGACATCCACCTTCTCCTGATCCGCCATTGTCTTGGCCTGAGCATCCGGCCTTACGTTAAAGCCGATGATGATGGCGCCGGAAGCGGAAGCAAGTGTTACATCCGATTCGTTGATTGCACCAACGCCGGAGTGGATGCACTTGATGATGATCTCATCGTTGGAAAGCTTCAGCAGGCTCTGCTTCAGAGCCTCTACGGAGCCCTGTACATCCGCCTTGATGATCAGGTTCAGCTCCTTCAGCGTACCCTCCTGCATCTGGTTGAAAAGGTCGTCAAGACTCATTCTGGACCTGGTCTCGGCAATCAGATTTTCCTTGCCTCTGGTAATAAAGGCATCGCTGATCTGACGAGCCTCCTTCTCTGTAGCCGTCGCAATAAAGGTATCACCGGAATTGGGTACTGATCCCAGACCCGTGATCTCCACAGGCGTAGAGGGAAGCGCTTCCTTCACCTGTTTCTGTTTATCGTTCAGCATGGCACGAACACGGCCGTTTGCCTCGCCGATCGCCACATAATCCCCTACATGAAGGGTACCCTTCTGTACCAGAAGTGTGGCTACGGGGCCGCGGCCCTTATCCAGGCGGGCCTCAATGACGACGCCGCGGGCCTTTCTGTCTTTATTGGCCTTCAGCTCCAGCACCTCGCTGGTCAGAATGATCATATCCAGCAGGTTGGAAATACCCTCGCCGGTATGTGCCGATACCGGACAGAAGATGGTGCTTCCTCCCCAGTCCTCGGCAATAAGGCCGTATTCCACCAGCTCCTGCTTAACCCGCTCAATATTCGCACTGGGTTTATCTATCTTATTTACCGCAACAATGATCTCGATACCGGCTGCCTTGGCATGGTTAATAGCCTCAATCGTCTGGGGCATTACACCATCGTCCGCAGCGACCACGAGGATGGCAATATCCGTACTCTGGGCACCGCGGAGACGCATAGCCGTGAAGGCCTCATGACCGGGCGTATCCAGGAAGGTGATCTTCTTATCCTGCGCTTTAACCACATATGCACCGATGTGCTGGGTAATACCACCGGCCTCCTCCTGGGTTACAGAGGTCTGACGGATGGCATCCAGAAGGGATGTCTTACCATGGTCAACGTG
>DFHD01000084.1 GCA_002372545.1 Lachnospiraceae bacterium UBA3732
GCTCTGACATAAGAAGAGGTAGAACATGAAAAAAATATCGATCATCGGCTCCACCGGTTCCATCGGTACGCAGACGCTGGATGTAGTCCGGAATAATCCGGATTTTTCCGTTGCGGCGCTTTCCTGCAGAGGGAATGTGGAGCTTCTGGAAAAACAGGCAAGAGAATTTTCACCCGAACTGGTTTCTGTCTGGACAGAGGAGGCTGCGGCGGACCTCCGCCTCAGGCTGAGGGATACGGGGATCCGTGTTCTTTCCGGCATGGAGGGGCTGAAGGAGGCTGCGGCTGCGGACAGCGCGGATGTAACGGTGACAGCGGTAGTGGGTATGATCGGCGTGGAACCTACCCTTGCTGCGATCGAGGCCGGAAAGGATATCGCTCTGGCAAATAAGGAAACGCTGGTGACAGCGGGGCATCTTGTGATGCGCAGGGCAGCGGAAAAGGGCATCCGGATCCTTCCGGTGGACAGTGAGCATTCTGCCATTTTTCAGTCCCTTCAGGGAAACGGCGGCAATAAGATTGCCAGAATTTTGCTGACCGCTTCCGGCGGACCCTTCCGCGGAAGAAAGAGGGAGGAGCTGGAAAATGTAACGGTAAAAGAGGCGCTTGCCCATCCCAACTGGAGCATGGGACCTAAGATTACCATCGACAGTGCTACCATGATGAATAAGGGGCTGGAGGTCATTGAGGCCTGCTGGTTATTCGATGTTCCGCCGGAAAAGGTGGAGGTTCTTGTGCAGCCGCAGAGCATCATCCATTCCGCCGTGGAATATGAGGATGGTGCGGTGATCGCCCAGCTGGGCACGCCGGATATGAAGCTGCCGATCCAATATGCGCTGACGTGGCCGGAAAGAAGGAATCTTCCCGGAGAGCGGCTCGACTTCAAAAAGCTTTCCGGCATTATCCTGGATCAGCCGGACAGGGAAACCTTCCGTGGACTGGATATTGCGGAAAGAGCGATACGGGCAGGGGGGACGATGCCCACTGTCATGAACGAAGCAAACGAAGTGGCTGTGCAGGCCTTTCTGGATGGAAAACTCCGTTTTCTGGAGATTTACGACAGAATAGAGGCTGCCATGGCTGCCCATACGCCGGTTCAGGATCCCGGGCTTCCGGATATTCTGGAGGCCAGAGACTGGACAGACCGGCTGATGGAGGAATTGCAGAAACAGTAGTATATTGAACGTGGAGTATTTATGAACCTGATCGTCATCATATTGATGTTCGGCGTCATCATCTTTGTGCATGAATTCGGACATTTTATTGTTGCAAAACTGAATCATGTGACCGTGCTGGAGTTTTCCATCGGCATGGGACCGGCGATCGTGCAGTGGGAACGGAAGGATACCGTATACTCGCTCCGGGCGCTTCCCATGGGCGGCTACTGCATGATGGACGGAGATATGGAGGCTTCGGGCAATCCCAATGCGCTGAACAATAAGCCTGTACTTGTCCGTCTGCTTGTGCTTCTGGCCGGCCCCTTCTTCAATTTCATCCTGGCCTTTCTTTTGTCGATCCTGATCTGCCACTATTATGCGATCGATCCGGCGGAGATTGCCTATGTTGCGGAGGACAGCGCAGCGGAGGAGGCGGGTCTTGAGGAAGGAGACCTGATCACGGAGCTGAACGGGCAGAAAATCTGCAACTTCCGCGAGATCACGATCTTCCGCATGGTGGAGAATCCGAAAAAGCCCGTCCGCGTTACCTATTTAAGGGACGGGGAAAAGAAAACCACCACGGTTCATCTGAAATATGATGAGGCAAGCGGAAGCTATATGTTCGGTATTGCGGGGAATGACCGGAAGGCCAGAGGGCTGGGAGAAGAGCTGAAGTTTTCGCTTTACGAGGTCCGGTACAACATTAAGGCGGTTATTGCCTCGCTGACCATGCTGGTCAAGGGCAAGGCCGGGAAGGACAGCCTGATGGGGCCTGTGGGGATCGGGCAGGTCATGAATGATGTGATCGAGGAGGCCAAGGAGGATGCGAAGAAGCCGGGCGGCTCCTACCTCTACGTCTTTCTGAACATCATCAATTTTGTGGTTCTGATCAGTGCCAATGTGGGCATGATGAACCTTCTGCCTATTCCGGGACTGGACGGCGGCCGGATCATCTTTGTGCTGTTTGAAGCGATAGCCGGACGGCCTGTGCCGAAGGAAAAAGAAATGGCAGTTACGGTTGTTGGCGTGCTGCTTCTGGTGATGCTGATGCTCTTTGTTTATTTCAACGATATTACCAGGCTGTTCCGGTAGATCCGCATGTTTAATTTGTGTTTTCTGCCGGAATCATGATTTTCCCGCCATGGGACAAGGAGAGTGAAGATGAGACATAAAACGAGAGAGATCCGGATCGGAGATGTGACCATTGGCGGAGATCATCCTATTGCGATCCAGTCCATGACCAATACCCGGACAGAAAATGTGGCGGAAACAGTGGCGCAGATCCACCGCCTGGAGGAGGCCGGCTGCGAGATCGTCCGCTGTACAGCCAATACCGTGGAGGCGGCAGAAGCCTTCCGGGAGATCAAAAAGCAGATTCATATTCCGCTTGTGGCAGATATCCATTTTGACCACAGGCTGGCTCTTCTTGCTATGGAAAACGGAGCGGATAAGATCCGCATCAACCCCGGCAATATCGGCGGACCGGAAAAGCTCAGGGAGGTCGTAGAGGCGGCTAAGGAAAGGGGTATTCCCATCCGTGTAGGCGTGAACTCCGGCTCGCTGGAAAAGCATCTGGTCGAGAAATACGGCGGCGTGACCGCAGAGGGCATAGTGGAGAGTGCGCTGGACAAGGTGCATATGATCGAGGAGCTGGGCTATGAAAATCTGGTGATCAGCATTAAATCTTCGGATGTTATGATGAGCATCCGGACCCATGAGCTGGTGGCTCAGGCAACGGATTATCCCCTGCATGTCGGTATTACCGAGGCGGGGACGGTATGGAGCGGAAATATCAAGTCGGCCGTCGGCCTGGGAATCATTCTGCACGAGGGCTACGGAGATACGATACGCGTGTCCCTTTCCACCGACCCGGTGGAGGAGATCCGGAGCGCAAAGAAGATACTGAAAACACTGGGCCTCCGGAGAGGAGGCATTGAGCTGGTTTCCTGCCCCACATGCGGAAGAACAAGGATCCCTCTTGTGGAGATAGCGGAAAAAGCAGAGAAGATCACGGAAAAATACAGCCATCTGGATATCAAGGTGGCCGTCATGGGCTGCGTGGTCAACGGGCCGGGAGAAGCAAGAGAGGCAGACCTTGGCGTCGCCGGCGGCGATGGAGTCGGCCTGATCTTTAAGAAGGGGGAGATCCTGCGGAAGGTACCGGAGGATAAGATCCTCGAAGAACTGGAAAACGAACTGAAGAACTGGAAGTAGAAGGGATTCCGGATATAGATGGAAAAGGGGAAACATGGAAGAAAAGAAATTCTTTGAAGTCTTCCCTGGCGTGAAGCTTTCGGAGGAGACAGAGGCGCTCCTCCGGGATACGAATGTTACGAGGGTTCTCTTCAAAAAATCGGAGAGCCTTCTGGAGATATCCCTTGAATCGGAGCATCTGATTCAGAGACAGCTTTTGGAAGAAGCCGAAGAGGCGGTGACCCGCTATGTCTTCGGCGCCAGAGGAAAGGCAAAAACAAAAATAAAGGAATTATTCCGCCTGTCAAAGGCGTATACGGTATCCTCGATACTTGAAATGTACGGGGAGAGTTTTTTTTATGAGCTGCAGGAAGAGGAGCCGGTGGCGGCTATGATGCTGCGAACGGCTGACTTTTCCGGAGAAGGGGATCATCTGACCATCCGCATGCCGGAGTCCGAGCTGGCCAGGGCAAGGGCGGATATGATCCGGGAGTGGTTTAAGAACATCTACCGGGAGCGTTTCCGCATAGAGGCGGAAATAGAGATTTCCTATTCGGAGATGAAGAGTGAGGAAAGAGAAAAGCGCATCCTGCAGGAGCTGGCGAGTATCGATATTCCGGCAGAGAAGAGCGAACCATCCGAAAATGAGCTGGCTATGAAAAGGCGGGAGGAAATCGAGAAACAGGCAATAGAGAGCATGGAAAAGGGTGACGGCACTGTGAGCATCACCAGCTTTGTCATGGATAAAAAGCCGGAGAAGAAGGTGGATTACCGGGCGAATGCGCTGAAATTCAGCCGCAAATATGCTGATGATATCAGCTGCTTCTACGGAAAGAACACCGAGGGCGACCTCGTGGATATTGCCGCAGTGGAAAATGTGCCGACGGAGGTGGTGATCCGCGGACAGCTCCTCTCTGTTGAGGAGAAGGAAACAAGGAGCGGCAAGATCATCCTGACAGGAGGACTGACAGACTTTACAGACAGCATTTCCTTTAAGCTGTTTATCCGGAAGGAGGATCTGGGCCCTATCCGGGAAATGATAAAGCCCGGCGGCTTTTACCGGATCAAGGGCGTTCCCCAGATCGATAAGTATTCCGGCGAGCTGACCATCCAGTCGGTAAAGGGCATGAAGAAGACCGTCGACTTCCGGCCGGAGCGTATGGACCATGCGGAGAAAAAGAGAGTCGAGCTGCATCTGCATACCATGATGAGTGAGAACGACAGTGTTCTTTCGGTTGAGAAGCTGCTGGCGCGCTGCAAAAAATGGGGCATGAATGCCGTGGCTATTACCGACCATGGCGTGGTACAGGGCTTCACGCTGGCCATGAAATGGATGAACTCCAATCTGGCCAAGGATGATCCGATGAAGATCCTCCATGGCGTGGAGGGATATCTTGTGGATGACCGGAAGGATCTGGTGCTTTCCGGGAAGGGACAGAGTCTCGAAAGCGACTATGTGGTATTCGATATCGAGACCACAGGTCTTTCCGCCAAGTTCTGTAAGATCATCGAAATCGGAGCGGTCCGGATCGACGCCTCCGGTAAGGAACTGGGCCGTTTTTCGGAATTCGTGAATCCCGAGGTGCCGATTCCCTATAATATTACCCAGCTGACCTCCATTTCCGATGGAATGGTCATGAATGCGCCCACCATCGATGTGATCCTTCCGAAGTTTCTGGAATTTGCAAAGGGTGCCATTCTTGTAGCGCATAACGCCCAGTTTGATACAGGCTTCATCAGGGAGTACTGCAGGCAGCTGGGGCTCACCTATGATTTTACTGCCCTGGATACCATGACCCTGGGTCATGTTTTTGTGCCGAATCTGGGAAAATACACCCTGGACCGTCTGGGCAATTATTTTAAGATCAAGAATAAGCATCACCACAGAGCCTGTGATGATGCAGACGCTACGGCGCTGATTTTTATGGAGCTTATGAAGCTGGTGAGAAAGGCCGGCTGCAAGAACCTAAGCGACCTCAATAAGGTGGGCGCCGCTTCGGAATCCTTTATCAAAAAGGCCAAGGCGTATCATGGCACTATCATTGCGAAAAATGAGACGGGCAGAGTGAACCTCTACAGGCTGATCTCGGCTTCGCATATCCAGTATTTTAACCAGAAGCCGAAGATTCCCATGAGCCTCATCGAAAAATACAGGGACGGACTCATCCTGGGCTCGGCCTGCGCTTCGGGTGAGCTTTACCAGGCAATCCTGGATGGAAAGAGCGATGAAGAGATCGCCAGGATCGTATCCTTCTTTGATTACCTGGAGATCATGCCCATCGGCAATAACCGGTCCATGATCGATAACGAAAAGATTGCCGCGGTAAATTCCGAGGAGGACCTGAAAAATATTACCAGGCGGATCATTCAGCTGGGAAAGGAATTCGGTAAGCCGGTCTGCGCAACGGGCGACGTGCATTTCCTGGATCCGGACGATGCCATATTCCGGCAGATCGTGGTGGAAGGAACGGAAAAGCCCGGCGTAATGGAGAAAATCCTGAAGAAGAATCCCAACGGACTGGAGCAGCCGCCCCTTTATTTCCGCACGACGGAGGAAATGCTGGAGGAATTCTCCTGGCTGGGCAGCGAGCTGGCGGAAGAGGTTGTCGTGACCAATACCAATCTCATTGCGGACATGGTGGAGAAGATTTCTCCCGTCCGTCCGGATAAATGTCCTCCCGTGATCAAGGATTCGGATAAGATCCTCAGGGATATCTGCGAGAAGCGTGCCCATGAGATTTACGGACCGGAGCTTCCGGCCATCGTTTCCGAGCGGCTGGAGAAGGAGCTGCATTCCATTATATCCAACGGCTATTCCGTTATGTATGTTATTGCCCAGAAACTGGTGCATAAATCCAATTCCGACGGCTATCTGGTTGGCTCCCGGGGATCGGTGGGCTCTTCCTTTGCGGCCACCATGGCGGGTATTACCGAGGTGAACCCCCTGCCGCCCCATTATATCTGTCCTTCCTGCTACTATTCGGAATTTGATTCGGAGCGGGTGAAGGCTTATTCGGGTACCTCCGGCTGCGATATGCCGGATGCGGTCTGCCCCAGATGCGGCAAGCCGCTTATGAAGGAGGGACATGATATTCCCTTCGAGACCTTCCTGGGCTTCAAGGGGGATAAGGAGCCGGATATAGACCTCAACTTCTCCGGCGATTACCAGCCGAGAGCCCACGCCTATATCGAGGAGGTTTTCGGCAAGGAGTGCGCATTCCGGGCGGGAACCATTGGCACGCTGGCGGAAAAGACAGCGTATGGCTATGTACTGAAATACTGCGAGAGCAGGGGAATCTATAAAAGAAAGGCGGAAATGGAGCGGCTGGCTGCCGGCTGTACCGGCGTTAAGCGAACCACCGGACAGCATCCCGGCGGGATCATTGTTATGCCGAATACCGAGGAGATCCATAGCTTTACGCCGATCCAGAAGCCGGCAAACGATATGACGGTGGATACGGTGACCACGCATTTCGATTATCATTCCATTGAGCAGAACCTGCTGAAGTTCGATATTCTGGGACACGACGATCCCACAATGATCCGCCGCCTGGAGGATCTGACGGGAACGGACGCCAGAAAGGTTCCGCTGGATGATAAGCGGGTCATGTCGCTTTTCCACGGAACAGAGGCGCTGGGCATCACCCCGAAGGATATCGGCGGTACGCCGCTTGGCGCCCTGGGCGTGCCGGAGTTCGGTACGGATTTTGCCATGCAGATGGTGATCGATGCGGATCCCCAGAACTTTTCGGATCTGGTGCGGATCGCCGGACTTGCCCATGGTACGGATGTGTGGCTGGGCAATGCCCAGACGCTGATCGAGGAGGGAAAGTGCAAGCTTTCTTCCGCTATCTGCTGCCGGGATGATATCATGGTCTACCTCATCCATATGGGGCTTGAGCCCGGACTTGCCTTTAACATCATGGAAAAGGTCAGGAAGGGAATGGTGGCCAAGGGCAAGGTAAAGGAATGGGACGAGTGGTCGGCCGATATGGAGGCGCATGGCGTGCCGGACTGGTACATCTGGTCCTGCACAAAGATCAAATACATGTTCCCGAAGGCCCACGCCGTGGCCTATGTCATGATGGCCTGGCGGATCGCCTGGTATAAGCTGAACTATCCGCTCGCATATTATGCGGCCTTTTTTGGGATCCGCGCGGACTCCTTCGATTATGAACTGATGTGTCTGGGACCGGAAAAGCTTCAGGCACATATGGATGAGCTGAAGGCGAAGGAAAAGTTTGAGCAGACAGCCAAGGATCAGGATACCATCCGGGTAATGCGGATCGTGCAGGAGATGTACGCCAGAGGCTTTACCTTCATGCCGATCGATATCTATCGCTCGGATGCGAAGAAATTCGAGGTGGTGGACGGTAAGATCCTTCCGGCTCTTTCCTCCATTGAAGGAATGGGAGAGAAGGCAGCCCAGCAGCTGGCGGATGCGGCTAAGGATGGCCCCTTTATCTCGCTGAACGATCTTCGGGAGAGGGCGAAGCTCTCCAAGACGATCATCGATAAGATGGTGAATCTGGGACTTGTGGACGACCTCCCGGAGGATAACCAGCTGCAGTTCGACTTCCTTTGATATTTGGCGAGGCTTGCATCATTACGGGAAATAAGGTATAATCATATGGACTATGATTATATGGACGGGGCGTTCCGGCGTTCCCGCATCTGCTTGATAGAAGTCAGGAGGCAGAAAAGTGAACGAGTTTAAAAATCAGAATACACAGGATATCTCCATTGAACGGGAAAATACCATCGAGGTATCCGATATCCTGGCAGAGGTATATGCAGCGCTGGCGGAGAAGGGCTATAATCCCGTAAACCAGATCGTGGGCTATATCATGAGCGGAGATCCGACGTATATTACCAGCTACCGGAATGCCCGGAGCCTGATCATGAAGGCAGAGCGCGATGAGCTGCTTGAGCTTCTGGTGCAGAATTATATCGAGACAAAGCTGAGGTAAGCTGCACTGATGCCTTTGCTCTCTACTGAGGGCAGCCGGTTTATCAGCGCTCTGTGCGGAAAAAGGAAAGGAATGGCGGGATGCGGATTCTCGGACTGGATTATGGCGAAAAAACGGTGGGTGCTGCGGTATCGGACGGACTTGGCCTGACGGCCCAGCCCGTAAAAACCATAACCAGGGAAAGGAGTACAAAGCTCAGAAAGACCTATCAGGAGCTTGAGGAGCTGATCCGGGAATATGAGGTGGGCCGGATTGTTGTAGGCAAACCTCTCAGGCTGGACGGAACATCCGGCGAGCGGGTGGAACGGACAGAGGAGTTTGCCGCTGAGCTGGAAAGAAGAACGGGACTTCCCGTGGAATTTGTGGATGAACGGCTTACCACAAGAGAGGCGGACAGGATCCTGGAGGAAACCGGGGTCGCGCATTCCGCCAGAAAAGAATATATAGATAAAATGGCTGCGGCGATCATACTGCAGACATACCTGGACATGCATTCGGCTTAACCCATGACCGGAGTGCGTTCAACCGGGCTATGCTCCGGCGGCGCATATAGTGTCCGGGCTGATTTGGAGGAAGAATGAATAGAGAAAACCAGCCGGTAAAGATCATTCCCCTTGGGGGACTGGAACAGATCGGCATGAATATTACCGCATTTGAATGCGGAAATGACATTTTTATATTAGACTGCGGACTGGCGTTTCCCGATGATGAGATGCTGGGTATCGATCTCGTGATTCCGGATATCACGTATCTTATGGAAAACCAGTCCAGGATCCGCGGCATGGTCATTACTCATGGCCACGAGGACCATATCGGGGCTATCCCCTATGTGGAGCAGCAGCTGCAGATTCCTATTTACGCCACAAAGCTGACCATGGGTCTGATCGAATACAAGCTTTCGGAACATGGCCTTCTGGATCAGGTGAGACGTAAGGTGGTGAGCTACGGACAGTCCATCAATCTGGGCTGCTTCCGGGTGGAATTCATCCGTACCAACCACTCCATTGCGGATTCCGCGGCGCTTGCCATTTA
>DFHD01000013.1:0-17513 GCA_002372545.1 Lachnospiraceae bacterium UBA3732
ATCACATCCAGAAGGGACAGAAGGTCCCGGGTTTCGGGCCATTCCTCCTGCATGCGGGTAAGATGGTCCGTTTCCCAGGTGTAACCGCTGTACATCCAGATGGATAGCTCCGGGAAGGTTTCCCGCACCCGCCTGAGGAAGGGATAAAGCGCCTGCCTGTTGCTGAGCTCCATGGGTTCGCCGCCGAGGATCGTCAGTCCGGTGATATGCTCCGGACGAAGAGATTCCAGGATCTGCTGTTCAGTCTCTTCGGTAAAGAGCTTTCCGGCATGAAAATCCCAGGCAGTATAATTGAAGCAGCCCTTACACCGGAGGGTGCATCCGGATACAAAGAGTGAGGTACGGACGCCGGGACCGTTGGCGATATCATTATATTTAATAGCAGAGTAGTGCATAACCTTTTTCCTTTCGGAATGTAATTCTCAGGCTGTCATGTTTGGCCGCGGTATATACAGCGGTATCATCATTAAGACGCGCGCCGTTAGCGCTGCGGGAAATTTGGCCGTGGTATATACAGAAGCATCATACCACGTCCGGCGGCCTCTTTCAAAAAGAATTCATTTATTTTCCCTTTATTTTTGCTGATTTCTGTGATAGAATGGCATGAGCAGTAAGAAAAGCAGGAACAAAGAAAAAATTTCCGGGGAAGGAAACATACGGAAAGGATTTGAAGTAATGAAGAAAAAGAAGATCATATTCGGGCTTCTGGCCTGTACCATGGCAGCGGCGCTTCTGGCAGGCTGTGGAAAGAAGAAAAAGGATGCGGAAGAGGGAGATAACAGCACAGCAGTAGTGGATGACATGATCGAGCGCTACAATCCGCTGGTTGAGCTTCCTGAATATAAGGGGCTGGAATATACACCCCAGAAAACAGAGGTCACAGATGAGATGGTCCAGCAGAGAGTGGATCAGCTTGTTACCAAGCTGACACAGACCGAGAATGTGACCGAAGGCGAAGCAAAGATGGGCGATGAGGTCAATATCGATTTCGTGGGTTATATTGACGGCGTGGCCTTCAGCGGCGGTGATACGCTTGGAAAGGGAACCAACATCACCCTGGGCAGCAGCGGCTATATTGATAATTTCGATGAGCAGATCGCTGGCCATAAGCCGGGAGAGACCTTCGATGTAAAGGTAACCTTCCCCGAGGATTACGGCAATCCGGATCTGAACGGAAAGGCGGCTGTTTTCGAGACCACACTGAATTATATTGTTAATTCCACAGTTCCCGAGCTGACGGATGAGCTGGTTAAGAACAATACGGATTACGATACAGTGGATGCCTACAAGGAAGGTATCCGTAAGGAGCTGACGGAAACCAACGCAAAGCAGGACGAGGACGCCAACAAGAACACTCTTCTGGATATTGTGATCGCGCGCTGCAATTACTCCGGTTATCCGGAAACCGAGCTGGAGGAGAGAACACAGAAGGTCATCCAGCAGTACTCGGATATGGCTGAGTCAAACGATATGACCATGGAAGCCCTTCTTTCTGCGTATGGTATGGATGCGGATTCCTTCCAGGCTCAGGTCAAGGGTTATGTTGAAGATTATATGAAGGAAAAGATTGCCGTAGTGGCTATTGCGGCAAAGGAAGGCATTACCGTTACCAAGGCGGAAAAGGATCTGGCTGCCCAGACAATGGCGGCGGAGTACGGTCTTGCCAAGGTAGATGATCTCGCCGCTTATGGATTTACAGATGATGATCTGTATTTTACCGAGCTGGAGAAGAAGGTCCTTCAGGTTCTGTATGATAGCGCCGTTACGAGTACAGGTGAGACGACTGAGTCTGCGACGACTGAAGCTGAGACGACTGAAGCTGAGACGACTGAGTCTGCGACGACTGAAGCTGAGACAACTGAGGAAAAGTAGTCTGAAACGGATAGCAGGAAAGGACCGGTTTGCGCAATCGGTCCTTTTTCGTAGAGAATGACCCGGGAGGGTGTATGGCATCAGAAGATAAAAGTAAAAAAGCAGCCTCCGGAGTGATCAAAGCGGCGACCATCATGGTGGTGGCCAATGCGGTTTCGAGTATACTGGGCTATGTGAGAAATATCCTTATTTCCTCTAAATTCGGCATGAGCTTTGAAAGCGATGCATATTATGCCGCTTTTACCATCCCGGACCTGATCTATTCCATTCTGGTAGGCGGAGGACTGAGCTCCGCATTTATCCCTGTTTTCAGCGGATATATCAATGATAAGAGGGAAAAAGAAGGCTACAGGATGGCCAGCATCATCTTTAATATTGTGACCGTCACGGTTTCGGTGGTCTGCGTCATCGGCATGATCTTTGCGCCCCGGATCCTGCCCCTCATCGTGCAGTTCGATCAGGGCGGACCGGAGTTCTTCCATCTGACTGTCCGGCTTACGCGGATCATGTTCTTTCAGTGCTTTTTCATGTGCCTGACAGGCATCTGCATGGGCATTCTGCAGGCGTACAAGGATTTTGCGCCGCCTTCTCTGGGCGCGGTATTCTACAATGTAGCCATAATCGTTGTGGGCCTGATCCTGATGCAGTTCGGCATGGGAATCACCGGCTTTTCTATCGGCGTGGTCGTGGGCGCTGCGGTGAACTTTGCCGTGCAGATCTCACCCATCCGGAGAAAGGGCTTTAAGTATTCGCCGGGAATTGACCTCAGCCACGAGGGCGTGAAGAAGTTCTTCCACCTTTTCTGGCCGATGCTGCTGGGCGTATCCGTATCCCAGCTGAACCTGATCGTAAATAAGTATTTCGGCTCGGGAGAAGGAGAAAGCGTGCTTTCCTCCATGCAGAATGCACAGAGCATTATGCAGCTGCCCATCAATATCTTTGGATGGTCGGTGGCACTCTCCGTATTTCCCACTATGGTGGAGCATTACGGAACGGGAGATACCGATTCCTATAAGGCGGATATTTCCATGGGCGTGAGGAATGTGGTATTCCTTACCCTGCCTGCTTCGGTTGGCCTGATCGCCATGCGGGAGCCTCTGATCCGCGCCATGTATGCGCAGGGAGAGTTCGATCCGAAGCATATCCCCCTTCTGGCTTCGCTGCTCATGTTCTATTGTATCGGAATTGTCGGTTATTCTGTCCGGGGCGTTCTTCTGCAGGGCTTTTATGCCGTCCAGGAAACGGTTACTCCGGTTAAGATCAACATATTTATTCTTTTGCTGAATACTGTCCTTTGCTATATCATGGTATATTTTGCCGGCGCAAACGGACTGGGAATGGCATATTCCACGGCGGGGATCGTCAGCATGTGTCTGCTGGCCTTCTTCCTGAGAAGGCGCGTGGGACCCATCCGCGGAAAAGAAATCCTTCTGTCGGTTGGCAAGATGCTGATTGCAGTGGCGGCTATGGCAGCGGCGATGATCTTTATTACGCCTGCGCTGGAGAAATTCCTTCCGGTGGAAAGAAAGATCGGACAGCTGACCGAGATCATGATCCTTCTGGGCATCGGCATAATCACCTATCTGATAATGGCTGTAGTCCTCAGAATGAAGGAGCTTTCGGCTGTGCTGGATACTTTCAGCAGGAAGCTGGGCAGAAAAAAGGCTGAACGGCCAGGAAGTAGAAACAGATGAATAAAGGCTGAACGGCCCGGAAGTAGAAACAGATGAAAAAAGGCTGAACGGCCCGGAAGCAGAAACAGATGAATAAAGGCTAAACGGACCGGAGGAAGCTGAGAAACAGCTGAAATAGAAATACGGTGGGGGATGTAAATGGTATTTGAAGATTTTGCATGGGAAAGAGATGGTTTCTCCGGCTGTTATGCAGCGCCGGAGGATGCCGGGAAGGATACAAAGGCAGTCATTGTCATGTCCTGCGAGGAGCGGGGCGGTTTTTCCGGAAGAATGGCGGCTGAACGCTTTGCCGAGTATGGCTTTGCGGCTATGGCAGTGAATATTTCAGGCGTAAAGGGCATGCCCGAAACACCGGACAGGATACCGCTGGAAATCTTCCAGCCGGTTCTCCGGATCCTTCGGGAGGAGAAGGGATTTGCCTCCATCAGTACCTATGGCGCGTCAATGGGCTCAGTGTTTGCTGTGCTGGCGGCAAGGGTTTATCCGGGAATCGAAAAGGTCATCCTGGTTTCCCCGACCCATGTGGTGCCCGGCAGCCCGGCGAAAAAGAAGAAAAAGGATGGGGGTCATTCCATCGCCACATGGAAGGGCGAGGAGCTTCCCTTTGTTCCGGTGGATATCGGAAACAGAAAACCGGAAAAGACCTATAAGGATGAGGAAACCGGCCGGGAGGGACTTGGCATGTGGTTTGCCTACAGCAATGCCTATGACGACCGGGAGAATGTGGAAAAGGCGTATCTTGCGCCGGAGGAAACCGGAGCGGAGCTCCTTCTTCTGGGCAGCATGAAGGACGAGATGTGGCCGGCGGATTATTCCGTGAAATATATGAAAAGAAGGCTGGAACGCTGTGACTACGACCGGAATGTGAGGATCGTGCTCTATGAAAAGGGCAGCCATCTTCTGGGGGTTATGCCGAACAGGAAGAATTACCCTCAGGTTTACCGAAGGATCCCGGCTCTCAGCAAGGTGTTCCGGAATCTGAAGGAAAGCCGGGCAGAGAGCTTTGTGGCGCTGCGCCGTTCCGAGAAGGAAGTGATTCGTTTTCTGAAGGGGCAGGAGAAAAAAAACTGATCCGGCTTCCGCAGGGGGCAGGAAGAGAAAAGAAGGTGAGTTCTCCCCGAAAAGAGAGGGTATAGTTAATCAGGATCACAGAGAGGAAGAATATGACCATACGTGAGGAAGTAAGAAAAATGAAGCTGGATGCGCCGGTCCTGGCGGCATCCTCTGCTGAATTACGAAACAGGGCGCTGCTTCTGGTGAAGGATAATCTGGAGAAGCATGCGGAGGAAATATTTGCGGAAAACCGGAAGGATCTGGCCAGGGCGGAGGAGACCGGCGTGGCCGAGGCTGTCCGGAAGAGACTGAAGTTTAACGAAAAGAAGCTGCAGGATGTGACAGCAGGGCTGGTTCAGCTGGCCGGTCTTCCGGATCCTCTGGGTAAGGTAACCCTTTCCCGTGAGCTGGACGAGGGTCTTAAGCTGACCCGGATATCCTGTCCCATCGGCGTGATCGGCGTGATCTTTGAGGCACGCCCGGATGCCCTGGTACAGATTTCCTCCCTCTGCATCAAGAGCGGAAACTGTGCGGTTCTGAAGGGTGGAAAGGAAACGGCGCTGACGAACCGGATCCTCTTCGGCATCATCCGGGACAGCGTGGTAGAGGCCGGTCTTCCGCAGCACAGCCTTCTGCAGGCGGAGCTGCATCAGGAAATCGATGAGCTCCTGGCCTGTGATGATTGCGTGGATCTTCTGATCCCCAGAGGCTCCAATGCTTTCGTCCGGTATATCATGGACAACACGAGGATCCCGGTGATGGGTCATGCCGACGGCATCTGCCATATCTATGTGGATGAGGATGCGTCCGTAGAGAAGGCCATTCCGGTCATTCTGGATGCCAAGACCCAGTATACGGCCGCCTGCAATGCGGTGGAGACTCTGCTGGTAAACAGGAAGGCCGCTCCGGCATTTCTGCCTGTCCTTGCGAGTGCCCTGAAAGAGGCCGGCGTGAAGCTGAGAGGAACAAAGGAAGTGACCGACATGATCGGCGGAGAGACCATTGAGGATGAAAAATACCCGGAATATCTGGACTTGATCATTTCGGTGAAACTTGTGGATGATGTGAAAGAAGCCGTAGAGCATATCAACCGTTACGGTTCCCATCATACAGACGCTATTCTGACGGAGAATGATGAAACCGCTACCTATTTCATGCAGATGGTGGATTCCGCCGGCGTGTACAGAAACTGTTCAACCCGTTTTGCGGACGGCTTCCGCTACGGCTTTGGCGCAGAGGTTGGTATCAGCACCTCCAAGCTGCATGCCAGAGGCCCGGTCGGGCTGGAGGGTCTGGTGACCTATAAATATCTTCTGGAAGGGAATGGCGATATCGTGGGAGACTTTGCCTCGGGAAAGAGAACGTTTCATTTCCGGGATTTATAAAAACTTTTTCCGGATAAATGCGTAAGAAATCCCGGAAAAATGTGGGAGAAGAAAAATGCAGTTTTCCAGTTTGATCTTTGTTACGGCATTTTTGCCGATATTCTTATTGGTATACAGATTTGCATCCTCATCGAAAAGTATTGCGGTGCAGAATGCGGTATTTTTGTGTTTTACTCTGATATTCTGCCTCTTCGGCGGACTTCGCGGACTGGTCGTGCTTCTGGCGGCAACGCTGATCGGTTATTTCGGAGGCCTTCTTGCGGAATCCGCCGCAGAGCGCGGAGAGGAAAAGAAGGTCTGCGGCGTATCGGTGATCATCCTTGTGGCGATGCTGGCCTGGTTTAAGTATGCGGGCTTTATCGTGGATGGCGTGGTCATGCCCATGGGACTTTCCTTCTACACCTTCAAGATGATCTCTTATCTTGCGGATGTAACCCGGGGAAAGTATTACGCAGAGCGGAATTTTGGCCATTTCCTGATCTATTCGGCCTCCTTCCATACTGTGATGCAGGGTCCGATCGTCAGGTATGATGAGACCGCGGAGCAGATCAAAAACAGAAAATTTACGGCGACCGGCTTTGCCGAGGGCTTTTTCCGGTTTGTGATCGGCCTTTCCAAGAAGGTCATTCTGGCGGATCATGCGGGAGAAATGGCGGCAAACCTGCTGCCCAGGTCCAAGGCCCTTTCCGATATGCCGACTGTGGGTATCTGGCTGGGCATGCTGGCCTTTACGCTGCAGATGTATCTGGATTTCTCCGCATATTGCGATATGGCGCTGGGGCTCGGCCGGATGCTGGGCTTTTCCTATCCGGAAAACTTTGATTATCCGTATATGTCCAGATCGGTAAAGGAATTCTGGAGAAAGTGGCATATTACCCTCAGCTCCTTCTTTAAAGATTATGTTTATATCCCACTGGGCGGCAACCGGATGGGCGCGAGAAGAAGGACCTTGAATCTGCTGGCTGTATGGCTGCTGACAGGAATCTGGCATGGCGCGACCTTCAACTTTGTGCTCTGGGGTCTGTTCTATTTTGCGTTTATCTGTCTGGAAAACGCGTTGGCAGACCGCGGGATCACCAGATTCCCGCCGGTCATCGGCAATATCTATACATTCATTATCTACAATGTGGGCTGGCTGATCTTCCGGTTTGAAAAATTCGGCCATCTGCGGCGGGCGCTTGCCGGAATGGTTGGCCTCGGCAAGGGCGGCTTCAACAATCATGTTGTAAAGGTGACCTTCTCCAACAATCTGTTCTTCCTGATCGTGGCCGTGATAGCCTGCACACCGCTGGTGACTACCATCCGGAAGAAGATGGAGACCACCATCAGAGACCAGCAAAAGAGCTTTACCGCGATGTATGTCGGAAAGCTGATCATTACGGTTGTGCTATTCTTCCTTTCCCTTTGCGTCATGACAGGAAGCACTTATCAGCCGTTCCTGTACAATGCATTCTAAAGGCAGCTACCGCCCGGGAAAAGTATGTAAATATATGTGTATGTAAGGATAGATTATGACAGAGAAAGAATTTGAGAAAAAAGAATATATCAAAGAACAGAAGAAAAACCGGAAAAAATGGAGCGGCAGGCGGAATATTGTGGTGACGATCCTTCTGCTGGCGTCCCTTATCGTGGGGCTTTTCCTGGTGCGGCCCGTCAGAAGTGTGATCGAGAAGCGCGAGCTGGCTCAGCTCCCGAAGCTGACCTGGTCCTCTTTCTGGGATGGAAGCTATTTTACCGGGCTTTCCTCCTGGTATACGGATACTTATCCGGCGAGAGAAAAGATGCTTTCCGTGGATCAGGCCATCGAAAAGACCTACGGCATCAAAAAGGATGAGTTTCACGGGGATGCCTCCCAGCATGGTGACGAGATTCCGGATGCTCCTTCCTCCAGCGCACCGGTTATTACCGGAAACGTAACAGAGAGCAAGCCGGCGGCCAATACAGAAGAGGCTGCTGCCCAGAATCCTTCTGATCAGAAGCCTTCCGATCAGACGGAACAGGCAGCCTCAGCAGCTACCGAGGCGGCATCCACGGAAAAGCCGCTTCCGGATGGTACGATCACAGAGGAACCTGAGGCAGCGGGAAATATCTATATCACCGACGGCCGCGGCTTCAATGTTTATTATTTTGATAAGAGTATCGCGGATTACTATGCATCCATGGTCAATACCCTTCGGGCCAGAATGCCGGGCAAGGTGAAGTTCTTTGAGATTCTTGCGCCCACAGCCTTTGGCGCATGTCTTTCCGAAAAGGTGCAGAAGGATCTGGGCGGTTCCAGCCAGGCCGACGCCATACAGTATATTTACGGCATGATCAGCAATGATGTGGAAAAGGTGGAGATCATGAACACCCTTCGCGCGCATAACAGCGAGTATCTCTACTTTGGAACGGATCATCACTGGACGGCGCTGGGCGCATGGTATGCTTATTCCGAGTGGTGCCTGAAGAGGGGCGTGGAGCAGCACGAGCTGTCCCAGTTCGAAAAGAAGGAATTCCCCAACTTCCTGGGAACCTTCTATGCCGCGTCCGGCAAGTCCGATTCACTGAAGAATCATCCCGATACGGTTGAGGCTTACGTTCCCATGGGAACCAATGATATGACTTTTTGGGATTTTGACGGAAATGAGGTGGCGTGGCCCATCATCAACGATGTGACCGACTACGACAGCAATCTGAAGTACTGTACCTTTATCGGCGCGGATGAGCCTCTTTCCATTATTGAGAATCCGCAGGTGACCAACGATGCTGCGGTGATCCTTCTGAAGGAGTCCTATGGAAACGCTTTTGCCCCCTTCCTGGTGGATCATTACAAGAAGGTGATCATTGTGGATTACAGGTACTACACGGGCAATGTAAATGACCTCATCAATCAGTATAATGTAAGCGATGTGATTCTGCTGAACAACATGGAAGCCATCACCGAGCAGCACGTGAACGAGCTTCTCCGCTGCTTCCCGGAGTAGGAGAGGGAGCATCCGGACCGGGTCAGCCTGAATGTTTCCCACGAGATCAAGACGCCGATAGCCGTTATTCAGAATTCGGCGGAAATGCTGAAAAAGCCGGAGCTCACAGAGGAAAAGCGGCAGGAATATGTTGATACGATCACAAATGCCGCCAAACGGCTGAATGCGCTTATCACGAATATCCTGAGGCTGAACAAGCTGGAAAAGCAGAGCATATCTCCTCATGTCAGTGAATTTGACCTTTGCGAACAGCTTGTACAGTCGGCACTCCTGTTTGAACCGGTGTGGGAGGAAAAGGGAATTGGACAGCGGCTGCGGTATGGATGAACAGACAAAAAAGCATATTTATGATAAGTTTTATCAGGGCGATACCTCGCATTCCACCGAGGGAAACGGCCTTGGGCTTGCGCTTGCACTGCGTGTACTGCAGCTCACGGGCGGTGAGATCAGCGTGGAAAGCGAACCGGGGAACGGCACGAGATTTATCGTAACACTGAATACTTAGCGGAAAGCTGTCGGCTCAGGAGGCCGGCAGTTTTTTTAATATTACTGCAACAATACTGCATCATTTCTGCAACAAAGGGTATGTAAGATACAGACATACCAAATGAAACAGGAGGCGATGCGTGTGATCGAAGTAAAAAAGCTGACTAAGGATTACGGTCAGGGCAGAGGGATATTCGATGTGACTTTTGAGGTACATAAGGGGGAAACACTCGGTTTTCTTGGTCCGAATGGTGCAGGAAAATCCACTACGATGCGTCATCTTATGGGCTTTTCAAAGCCCCACAGCGGTACGGCGAGCATCAGCGGGCTAGACTGTGCGGCAAAGCATCACGAGATACTCCGTAACGTGGGCTATCTGCCGGGCGAGGTGGTTCTCCCCGACGGACTGACTGGCAGAGAGTTCATCATAATGATAAAAAATATGCGCGGAACAAAGGACAATGACCGGACCGATGAGCTGCTGAAGCTCTTTGAAATGAATCCTGACGGCAGTGTAAAGCATATGAGGCTTTCTTACGCCTCGGGAACTCGCTGCTGATCTTTTATAAATTGCGTGAATTGTTCATCACCACTGGTAGTCTGCGGGGCGGGCGTGTACGTAATACAGATTTTATGAAGTAAGCTTATAAAACTGCGGCTTGCGAAAACGGGGTTTGGATGGTATGATGTAGTTGTGATTCAGCTAGTCGGATTTACTTTTTTACAGTCGATGGAATAATCCGGCAATATCGAATTATGGTGCCGGGGCAGAGTTTTTCTGCTCCGGCATTCTTTGAAGGAGGAGCTGTGAAAAAAATTTTTGTCAAATATCTGTTTACCAGGCATATTTTGGTAGCCGAAGGGACTGCAAGGACTGAGGACGATGCAAGATTCGAAACCCTGTTTTCCCTGGCGAACCTCTTTGGCATCCGGGTGAAAGAGGGAGAAAAGCTGGTGCAGCCGGATATGATCCGCACGGCTGAGGAATGTCTGGGAAAGAAGGTTCCGGAGCCCTTTTATAAAGGCTTTCCGGAGTCCGTCCGGGAGCTTTCTCAGGATAAGCTCATTTTCGACCAAATGGTGCATTATGCCATAACCTACGGGCTTGGAGACTTTTCCGCACCGGGTCATTCTCTTTTTGAATTGAACTTTGAACGGACGGCTTTCCGCGAGGATACGGAACCCCGCGATTTTGCCGTGCTTTCCGAGGGTGAGGCCGCTCTTCGGCTGGGTGAGATGGTGAATGACCTTTTGGCCGGAACGAGGCCGTTAAACGGTATGATTATTTAAACGTCAGAAATTCCGGCCGTTCCAGCCCCAGTTTCCGGTTCCGCGGTATTCCACGTAATTGTTATTTCCGGGGATGCCCAGCTCTTCTTCATAGATCTCACAGATCCTGGCGGTCATTCTGTCGGCAACGTCACTTGCAACGGAACCAAAAACGTCAACAGAAATGAAGGCGCCTTTTTCCAGTTTATTGCCGGCAAAATAGAGGCAGTATTCATCCTCGAAGCCTACCATGAGAAAGCTTTCCGGCTTTCCGATAATGGATGCTGCCTGTCCAAGCTTTGCTTTAATGGATTCTCTCTTTTCTTCACTGACCTTAACAGTGATCTTTGAATTAATGAATGGCATATGGATCCTCCTTCTGGTCTTTTCCTTTTTTCATGACTGCCGCAAGGGCATTTGACCTTTATTGACGGCAGATGCTATTTTGTTTTCAAATGCCCATAAGACGGCTTTATAGTAATATTTTTTGAAGGAGCGGTTAAGCCGGAGGCGCCACGAATAGTGGTCTAGATCAGAGGTGCCTCGTAGCAGAGGAAGGGCTGATTGTAAAGATCGCATTCTCCTACGATCTGAAAATCGAAGACAGCATAGGAGCGGATGGCTTTTTTATTCAGCTTGTTCACCAGAAAGTGAACGCTGCGGAAGCCCCGCTCTTTTAATCTGTCCATGCCAAACTGCAGCATTCTCCGGGCAATGCCGTGATTCTGCAGCTCAGGCTCTACAGCAAGTCTGGCCAGCTCGCCGCCGGGGGCGAATTCATGTGTCCAGCAGGGGAGGGCATCTACAGCAGGATCCTCCTCCAGCGAAACAGTGGCGATCAGACGCCCGCTATCATCCCGAAGAATGAAAAGCGCATTACGTTTAAGGTCGAAGGTGATGGTTTCCTCGCTGGGATAATACATGGTCCAGGGACAATACTCGCGCCCCACCTGTTTCCGGTAAAAAGCAAATATTTCCTTTCGGTCAGCCTCTGTGGCCGGGATGATCTTTTGTTCTGCTATACCCACGTGTCATTCGCCTCCGTTCCTGACATTCTGTCGTATTGCTATCCTTAAACCAGCTCGGCCAGCTCCAGGATCAGCTGCTCGGTCTTGGGCCATCCCAGACAGGGATCCGTAATGGATTTGCCGTAGATGCCCTCACCGATCTTCTGCGCGCCGTCTTCAATGTAGCTCTCAATCATCAGACCCTTTACCAGGCCGCGGATATCCTCGGAAAGCCGGCGGCTGTGCATAACATCCTTGGCAATCCGGATCTGCTCCAGGTACTTCTTTCCGGAGTTGGAGTGGTTGGTATCGATGATGGCTGCCGGATTCTGCAGATCGCGCTCGGCATAAAGATCCAGCAGGAGACGGAGGTCCTCATAATGATAATTGGCATGGTTCCGGCCAAACCGGTCAACGGAACCCCGCATGATGGCGTGGGTCAGCGGATTGCCCGGTGTCTTAACCTCCCATCCTCTGTAAAGGAATTTCTGGGAATTCTGGGCAGCGGTGATGGAGTTCATCATGACAGAAAGGTCTCCGCCGGTGGGATTCTTCATGCCTACGGGAATGCCTACGCCGCTGGCAACCAGACGATGCTCCTGATCCTCAACGGACCGGGCGCCGATGGCCACATAGGAGAGCAGGTCGGAAAGATATCTGTGGTTGGTGGGGTAGAGCATCTCCTCCGCACAGGTGAAGCCGGTTTCCCGGACAACCCGCGCATGCATCTCGCGGATGGCTATGATGCCGGCCAGCATATCCTCCTTGCCCTCGGGATCCGGCTGATGCAGCATGCCCTTATAGCCGGTGCCCACGGTACGGGGCTTATTGGTGTAAACCCGGGGGATGATGAAGAGGGTATCCTTCACCTTATCTGCAACATCCTTCAGGCGGTGCATGTAATCCAGCACAGCCTCCTCATTATCCGCGGAGCAGGGGCCGATGATCAGCAGAAATTTGCTGCTCTTTCCGGTGAAGATATCCTTGATCTCGTTATCTCTGGCTTCCTTAATGGCGGAAACCTCTTCAGTCAGCGGAAACTGCTCCTTCAGCTCCTGGGGAGTAGGCATTTTCCGTAAGAATTCCATTTGCATTTCCATTATATTTTCCTTCTTTCTAGTATATTACTGATCGTTATCGCAGAGCGGAGCCCTCGACAGCCTCGCAGTCAGCCCGGCAGCCCCGCAGTCAGCTCCGACAGCCTCGCAGTCAGCTCCGGCAGCTTCGCAGTCAGCCCGGCAGCCTCGAGTCAGCCCGGCAGCCTCGCAGTCAGCCTAGCAGCTTTCATGCGGGACTTAGCTGCCCCGGCGGGTTACAGCACCTCGTAGCCGTGCTGGGAAAGGCACATCTCCACCTCGGCATAGCCGGCGGCCTTCAGGATGGCGCAGGGAGCGGCGTTTCCTCTGTTATAGGATACGTAAAGATAATCGATATTGATATTCGCGTCTGTCAGGGTCAGGAGAAGCCTGTTCAGGCTTCCCGGGTCATCCGGGATCGTGACGGCAATTACCTTGGCGTCGCTTACCATGTAGCCTGCACCCTTCAGAAGATCAATGGCGCGGTCGGTTTCATCCACCAGCATCCGGACGATGCCGTATTCTGCGCTGTCGTTGGTCACTACGTTATAAATGTTGATGTTTTCCGCTGCCAGGATCGCTGTCATCTTCTGCATGGCGCCCTTGGTGTTTTCCGTAAAAATGGAAATCTGTCTCAGCATGATAGTCTGGTCTCCTTCCTGTTGTACACTTTTGTAGATATGTATGATATAATACGAACAGGCATATCATAACGCATTTTATTGCAAATGTAAAGCTTTAATGCGTTAAAGTGCTAAAATTATTATTTCCGGTAAAAGACGATGGTATCCCCCAGCTCCACGTTGTAATCCGGGGCGGGCTTTTCCGTCCGGTTTTTCCGGCGGACAAGGATCACGACGCAGCCGTACTTTTCGGTAAGCTCATCTGTGGAAAGACCGATCCACATGCTGTCGATACCAATGAGAGCAGTTTCCAGCTTCAGTCCAAGTGCCCGGTTGCCCTTTTCCGCACTGGTATACTGCTGAACGAAACCGGCGGAAATAATACCTGTGGGGATGGCTACCACGCCGACGCCCAGAAACGCAATGACGATGGCCATGATCTTTCCTGCCAGGGTGATGGGATAGATATCTCCGTAGCCCACGGTGAGCAGGGTGGACATACTCCACCAGATGCCGGAAAATGCATTCCGGAAGTTCTCCGGCTGTGCCTCATGCTCCGCACTGTACATGAAAAGGGAGGAGGCCAGCATCAGAATGATAATGATAAATACGGAGGAAAGGATCTGATTCCTTTTCTCCAGCAGAACGGATTTGATGACATTAAAGGAATCCGTGGTATTATTGATGCGGAAAAGGTGGAAGATCCGCACAACGCGGAGCATCCGGAAGGCCACGAAGCCCGAAAGAAAGAAGAAGGGCAGGATGGTCAGAAGGTCCACGATCCCGTCAAAGGAACAGAGAAACCGGAGCTTGGCTCTGCCGGGACCGGAATCCGGAAAAAGATAGTCTGCCGTCCAGATCCGGAGGGCATATTCGATAACAAAGATCACCACCGTCAGGAGCTCCAGCGAGTGCATGGTGTTTTTCCAGCCGGAAAGCTCGTCGAAGGTCTGCATGAACATGAGCGTTATGTTCAGCAGGATATTGACCACGATAAAAATATCAAAGACCCTGCTGGCAACGTCCTTTTCCTGTCCGATCTGGATGATATCAAAGATCCTTTTTCTGTTCAGCTGCTTTTTCATTATGCGGTCACTCCGGTACGTCGGTAGATTCGATCATTTTCATGCAATTTACAGAGGGAGAAGATTCCCCTTGGCAGAGGGCTTCCTCTGATAGATTCAGTATAATGTGTTTCCGGGGGAAAAACAACTTTTCTTTTATGCTGCTGACGTGGTATCATTTGATCAGGGGGATGCTGTGGCGGTTACATTTCCGGGGCACCATCCCTGTTCAGTGAGAAAGGAAGAACGAACGGATCATGATCGAGATCAGTAATATCAGCAAAACCTATAACGGCACAGTGAAGGCGGTGGATGACCTTTCGTTTACGGTGAAGGACGGCGAGATCGTGGGCTTCATCGGCCCGAACGGCGCAGGAAAGACCACCACCATCAAGATGCTGACAGGCATACTCAGACCGGACGGAGGAACCATCCGGATCAATGACTATGATATGGGAAAGGATTCCATGGCGGCCAAGGGCATCATCGGGTATATCTCGGATAATCCGGATATGTTTCTGAAACTGACCGGGCTTGAGTTCATCCAGTTTATGGCGGATATCTACAGGGTGCCGGAGGAGGAGAGAAAGGATCGGATCGAGCGGTTTGCGCAGGTCTTCGATATGCAGGATAATCTGGGGGAAAGGCTGCAGAGCTATTCCCACGGCATGCGTCAGAAAATCATGGTGATCGCCGCACTGGTGCATGATCCGGCAGTCTGGATCCTGGATGAACCCATGGTGGGACTGGATCCGAAATCCGCCTATAACCTGAAGCAGATGATGCGGGAGCATGCTTCTGCCGGCAACAGCGTTCTTTTCTCTACACATGTGCTCGAGGTGGCGGAAAAGCTCTGCGACAGAGTGATCATTATCCTGCACGGGAAAAAGCACTTTTTCGGGACCATCGAGGAGCTGAAGGAACAGTATAAAATGGACGATCTGGAAAAGATCTTCCTGGAGATCACGGGCGATGAAGAACACGATAATACTGTATAACGCATTCATGAAGGATATCCGGATGGATAAGCCGAAGGAAAGAGGGCGGCGCATCAAGAATGTGGTGCTTAGCCTTTTTGCGGTCTTCTGCATCTTTCTTCCGGTGGTGATCGGCTCGGCTGTCCTTCTGTATCTTATGACAAAGAGCCTTGCAGGGGCGGGACATGAGGCCTTTGGCGTACAGCTGATCTACGGCCTCATCTCCATTTTTACCGTGATCTTCGGCATTCATGTGATTTTCACGGAGCTGTATTTTTCCGACGATATCCCCCGGCTGCTTCCCCTGCCCCTGAAGGGAAGGGAGATCGTGGGCGGTAAGTTTGCGGCGGCCTTTATGAGCGAGAATATCATCCAGTTCATCCTTGTGCTGGCCTGCGTCATCGGCTTCGGGCTTGCGGCAAAGCTGAACCCTGTGATGTGGGTGCTTTCCTTCGTGGCCGGCTTCTTTCTGTCTGTTGTGCCCATGGCCTACTGCGCCATTCTGGGCATTTTGATCATGAGCTTCACCCGGATTGTCCGGTCGAAGGATACGGTCAGAAAGATCTCGCTGATCTTCATGCTTCTCATTCTGATCCTTCTGGCAGGCAGCGTCAGCACCATCCGGGATTCGGATATCGACAGTCTGGTGGTGCGGGCGGCTTCCTCGAAGATGCCCTTTATCCGGATCATGAATATCCTCTTTCCCCAGATCCGCTTGCTGGCAGTATTTATGGCGGAGGGGAGCATACCCGCTCTTCTGGGCTATTTTGCCATTTCGGCGGCTTCGGTGGGCATTCTGCTTCTGGCGGCAGACCTTTTTTATATTGATTCCGTAACGGAGCTGGGCGAGAGTCAGCATAAAAAAAGACATGCCAGGGCGATGACCGCGCGCTCTCTGCGGGGACGAAGCGCTTTTCGGGCGTGCCTCGGAAGGGACTGGAAGACCCTTGTACGGACGCCGGTCTTCTTCACCAACTGTGTGGCGGTGACCTTTATCTGGCCTCTTTTTGTCTGGATCGCATCGAAGATCCTGCGGACGGATATCCACCGCAGCGCGCTTTCTGCCCGTTATCTTGCGGAGGACTCCCGGATGCCGGCAATCTATCTGATCTTCTGCCTGGGGATCGGCTTTATCATGACGGCCATGAATTCGCTGGCCTCCAACGCCTTTTCCCGGGAAGGGGCGCATTTTGAGTACATGAAATATATTCCGGTGAGTTACCGGATCCAGTGGAATGCAAAGGCGTTTATCAGCGTGGCGGTAAGCACTGCGGGAACCGTGCCCTTCCTGCTGTTCTTCGGCATTTACGTTAAGGCACCG
The DNA here is from genome assembly GCA_002372545.1 of Lachnospiraceae bacterium UBA3732. Taxonomy (GTDB): domain Bacteria; phylum Bacillota; class Clostridia; order Lachnospirales; family Lachnospiraceae; genus Eubacterium_Q. The sequence goes on from DFHD01000013.1 coordinate 16,791, forward strand.
GTCTGGGAGACCGGGCTTGGCATTCTGCTGGACGTTCTGGCTATTCTTGTGGTCACGTATTTCGGACTTCTGATGGATGCCATGAACCCCAAGCTGGTCTGGTCGGATGCTCTATCCGCCCTGAGAGAAAACGAAAACACCTTTTTCTGCATGGCTGTAGCCATTGTTACCGCCGGCGCGCTGGGAACGGGACTGTTCTTCCTGGCGAAGGCAGTGGGAGAAATCCCCGCCGGGCTTATTGCGGCCGCTGTTCTGCTGATTTTGACCGTGATCCTTTACCGGCGGGGCATGACAAAGGGGCTTTCTTATTTGGAGGATGTTCTGGAGTGAGAAACCGCTTGCTTTTCTCCTGTTTTTTTCCTATAGTGATAACACAGGGTCGAAAGTCACCCTCGAATGTGCTTGCACAATTCGAAGGGTGACTTAACGACCCGCCCGAACATGAGCATGAAGCGTTTTTTCAGAAGAAATCGGAAAAAACGCGGGAATGCGAATGGGCGGAGGATTGCGGGAGTTCCGAAGGAACGGAGCAATCCGTGTGTTATCATCATACATAGTGATTACATATAGTTATCATCATATATAGCTATCATCATACGCAGCTGCCATCAGGCAAATCGAATGCGCTGGCGCAATTCGGAGAATGACTTTGCGACCCGCCCGAACATGAGCATGAAGCGTTTTTTCAGATGAAATCGGAAAAACGCGGGAATGCGAATGGGC
>DFHD01000013.1:17574-28544 GCA_002372545.1 Lachnospiraceae bacterium UBA3732
GAGGATTGCGGGAGTTCCGAAGGAGCGGAGGATTGCGGGAGTTTTGCAGAAACGGAGGGGGAAAGTGCTTTGGAGGAGATGAGAAAAAAAGAGCGCAAGGTCAGCATCATCATGGCCATCATTCTTTCGACGGTGATGGGCATCATGTTCGCTCTTCTTGCCCGTAAAAACGCAGACGCCAAGGCACTGGAAAACATGCCGCCGGTGGCAGTCATGCTGATCACCAGCGTGCTGGAATCCATAACGGCCGGTGTGATCCTTGTTCTGATCCTTCCGCTGGGAAAAGCGGGCAGGGCGCTGGCATCAAAGGCGGGAGCCAATCCGCCGTCGATGAAATTCACTTTGCTGAACAGTATTCCCTTTGCCGTGGTCAGCTCCGTATTTGTCAGCGCTATCGTATCGTTGATCAGCGTGGCCTCGTCCCGCGGAAAAATGCCGGCAGAAGAGGTTGAACCGCTTCTTTCCATGTGGGCAGGAAGCTGGCTCAGAGGCTTGCCGCTGGCCATTATCGTAAGCTATGTTCTGGCGGTGATCATATCGCCGATCATCGTGAAGGCAGTAGGGCTTGGCGGCCCGGGGAAGCCTGGAAACCATTCAGGCCGTCCGTGCGCATAGTACAGTTTTTATGTAGCAAGCTTTTAAAACTGCATAAGATACTCATCTGAGCAGTTATGATAAGACCAATATATATGACACAAGGGGGTTACTATGGATATTGAAAAAATGCTCAGCAATCTTACGCTGGAGGAGAAGGCAATACTTATGGCCGGCTTCGGCTTCTGGCAGTCCCAGAATATAGAAAGAGTCGGCCTTCCGGATATCTGGGTCTCCGACGGTCCCAACGGACTCCGGAAACAGCCTGTAGACGAAAACGGAGACCCGGTCTGGGGCGAAGGCTCCATCGAGGCGGTAACATTCCCCGCAGCATGCGCTACGACCTCTTCCTTTGACCGCGGTCTTATGAAGAAGCTGGGGACTACTCTGGGTAAGGAATGCCAGGCAGAGAATATCCATGTGATCCTTGGCCCTGCTATGAACATGAAGCGCTCTCCGCTCTGCGGCAGAAATTTTGAGTACATGTCGGAGGATCCCTATCTTGCGGGAGAGATGGCCGTTTCCTACATTAACGGCGTGCAGGCGGAAGGCGTGGGCACATCCGTTAAGCATTTTGCTGCCAACGATCAGGAGCATGAGAGGATGTACGGCTCGGATATTGTGGACGAGCGGACGCTTCGTGAGATTTATCTGCCGGCCTTCGAAAAGGCGGTAAAGGAATCCCAGCCCTGGACGGTGATGTGCTCCTACAACCGGATCAATGGGACATACAGCGCGGAAAATAAGTGGCTTCTGACAGATGTCCTCCGGAAGGAATGGGGCTTTAAGGGGACCGTGGTCTCGGACTGGGGCGCTGTATCCGACCGGATAAAGGGCATTGCCGCCGGTATGGACTGGGAGATGCCCGGGAATAAAAATGTCAATGTAAAGCAGATCATGGATGCGGTGCAGGCGTACGAAAGGCAGCAGGCAGGAGAAGCTGTCGCTGAGGGTACGGCAGTGCTTGATCCGGCTGATCTGGATCAGGCCGTGCGGAACATCCTCACACTGGTGGATAAAGCTTATGCCGGACAGCGGGACGGGGATGTATTTGACCGCGATGCAGACCATAAGAAGTCCGTGGAGATCGCCAGAGAGTGCATCATCCTTCTGAAAAATGATGATCATGTTCTTCCGGTCAAAAAGAGTGAAAAGGTTGCGCTGATCGGCGGCTTTGCGGCCACGCCCAGATTCCAGGGAGGCGGAAGCGCCCATACCAGGCCGCATGAGGTAACAGCCGCTCTGGATGTTTGCAATGAATACGGAGCCTCCGTTTACGCAAAGGGCTTTTCAGCGGAAGAGGACGTATTTATCGAGCAGGACTATAAGGATGCCATGGCAGCGGCGGAGCAGGCGGATAAGATCCTTGTCTTTGCGGGACTTCCGGACAGCTTTGAATCCGAGGGCTATGACAGAACCCATATGCGTCTCCCGGCTTCCCAGGATATGATGATCGAGCGGCTGGTGGAAACCGGAAAGCCTGTCGTAGTCATCCTGCATAACGGGTCTCCCGTGGAGATGCCCTGGCGGGATAAGGTGGCCGGAATCGTTGAGGCATACCTTGGCGGCGAGGGCGTTGGCCGTGCGGTCATGGATGTGCTGTACGGGATCGTGAATCCCTCCGGGCATCTGGCGGAGACCATTCCGGTCCGCCTGGAGGATACCCCGGCGTTCCTGAACTTCCCGGGCTCCGAGCATAAGGTTTATTACGGCGAGCGGATTTATATCGGCTACCGGTATTATGATAAGAAGAAGATGGAGGTAGCCTTCCCCTTTGGCCACGGTCTTTCCTATACCACATTCGCTTACAGCAATCTGAAGGTTTCCACAAAGGAGACCACAGCGAAGGATGGGCTTACCGTCAGTGTGGATGTGACCAACACAGGCGAGCTTTTCGGCAAGGAAGTGGTCCAGCTCTATGTGGGAGACCGCACAGGCACCCCGGATCGTCCGGTCCGTGAGCTGAAGGGCTTTGAAAAGGTAGCCCTCATGCCCGGCGAAACAAAGACGGTGACCTTTGAGCTTGGCGAGAGAGCCTTCCAGTGGTATTCCATGCAGCAGGGCGGATGGTTCGCCGCAAACGGTGAGTATGTGATCGCAGTGGGCAGCTCCTCCCGGGATCTGAGACTGAAGGAGCGGATCACCCTGACAGGCGGAAGGGAATTCCTTCCGGAGATCAGCGCGGATACACAGATCGGTACGATCCTGCATAATCCTGTGACCAGGGAATACGTATTGACAGAGATGCGGCAGATTCTGGAGAACTATATCGCAGATGGAGATCTCGAGCAGATGAGCCCCATGACAGAGGCGCTGCTCCGCTACATGCCTATCCGCGGATTCCGGAACTTCGGCGGCGTGACCAATGAAGAGATTGCAAAGCATGTGGAGAACCTGAAGAGGGTGGTTGAGGAGTATGACCGGAGCCACTGAGCTGACTTCTGCAGAAGCAGGTGCCTGAAACTGCGATCTTCCGGAAGTGTTCTCTGGCTGTTTCATGGGAAATCCGATTTTTAAAAAATGCGGAGAGGGATTTCCGGTTGACAGAATCGGAAAGCAGGGAGTATAATCGCACTTGTAGCACTGGATGCGTGCAGAGGCCGGCATGAGGGCAGCGTACGGGCGGAGTTAAGGCGGCGTACATAGAGTACAGGCAGCCTTTGGATAGATGCATCCGGACAGAAAAATTGAGAAATCGATGACGAGAACGTGAATGCCATGTTATCTTCTTCAGACAGAGAGCGGCGCGGAAGGCTGAGAGCGCTGCATGAGGAATTTGGTCTTCATACCATCTCCGAGAGGCTGTGAAAAGCAGCACGGTACGGCACCGTTACCGGCCGAAATGAAGCGGCCATGAAATCTGCCGAACAGGATTTCTGTTCCCTGCCGGCGGAAAGTCAGTGGCAATAAGGGTGGAACCACGTGATCTGCGTCCCTTATGTACACAGGAAAATTCTGTGTACATAAGGGCGTTTTCTTTTGTACATGCGTTATTCAAATGCACGGTACGGTAACAAGATCATATACAACATATAAAAGGGAGGAACATCATGAGCTTTGCAGACTATGAGAACTACGAAGAATTAAAGGCCGACAAGGAGGCATACAGGGAATACTTCCTCAGCGTATACCGCCATTCGCTGGCCCATGTCCTCGCCAAGGCAGTTATGGAAGTCTTTGGCAGGGAGGAAACACAGATTGCCATCGGCCCGCAGATCGGGGACGGTGCATATTACGATTTTATGCTGCCGAGAAACGTAACAGCAGAGGATTTTCCGGTGATCGAGAATAAGATGCGGGAGATCCTGAAGAGAAGGGAAACCTGGAGCGTTAAGGAGGTTTCCAAGGATGAGGCAAGAGAAATCTTTAAGGATCAGAAATATAAGCTGGAGCTGATCCGCGACCTTCCGGAGGATGCCCGGATCACGGTCTATTACACCGGTGATGATTATGTGGATCTTTGCCGCGGCCCCCACATCCTGAACAGCCAGGAGCTGATGAATACCGCTTTTCAGATCAAGTCCGTTTCCGGCTCCTACTGGCGCGGAGATGAAAAGAACGACCAGCTGCAGCGTATCTATATCTATGCCTTCCCGAATAAGGATGAGCTGAAGGCGCATCTGGCCTTCATCAAGGAGGCCATGGAGCGGGATCATAAGAAGATCGGCCCCGAGCAGGAGCTCTTTATGTTTGACGAGACCGCGCCGGGCATGCCCTACTGGCTGCCCAGAGGCTTCAAAATGTACAATGCCATTCTGGAGTTCTGGCGGAAGCTGCATGAGGCTCATGGCTATCAGGAAATCCTCTGCCCTGTCATCAACCATAAGAGACTTTGGGAGACCTCCGGCCACTGGGGACATTATAAAGAGAACATGTTCCTGGTAACCAATGCCGATGTGGATGAGGAGACAGGCGAGGAGAAGATCAATACCGATATCGAGTATGCCATCAAGCCTATGAACTGCCCCAATGCCATCAATGTATATAAGAACGGCCTCCACAGCTACAAGGAGCTGCCTATCCGCTACAGCGAGACACAGGTCATTCACCGCCGGGAGAAGAGCGGCGAGCTGAACGGCCTCTTCCGCGTGCAGATGTTCCACCAGGATGATGATCATACCTTCCTTATGGAGGATCAGATCGAGGAGGAGATCGGAGATATCATGGATATCGCCAAGTATATCTATGAGACCTTCGGTCTGACCTATTCCGCAGAGCTTTCCACCCGCCCGGATGACTTTATGGGCGCGCCGGAGCTCTGGGATGCGGCTGAGGCTTCTCTGAAGAGGATCCTGGACAAGAAATACGGCGAAGGCAATTATGAGATCAATGAGGGCGACGGTGCTTTCTACGGTCCGAAGATCGACCTGAAGATGAAGGACTGCATCGGCCGTGAGTGGCAGATGGGAACCATTCAGCTGGACTTCCAGCTGCCGCTGAACTTTGACCTGAAGTATGTTTCTCAGGACGGCAGCCTGAAGCGCCCCGTTATGATCCACAGAGCTATCTTCGGTTCCTTCGAGCGGTTCATCGGTATTCTGATCGAGAACTTCAAGGGAAGCTTCCCCTTCTGGATGTCACCGGTTCAGGTGGGTATCGTACCCATCCGCGAGCAGCATAACGAATATGCGAAGGAAGTCCTGGAGGTTCTCCGGGATGCAGGTATCCGGGCTGAGGTAAATCTGGCCGAGGATAACATGAAGAATAAGATCAAGCACTTTAAGCAGCTGAAGTTCCCTTATGTGCTGGTACTGGGTGACCAGGAGGCGGAGAACAAGACGGTTTCTGTAAATATCCGGGGGAATAAGCAGCTTCACGGTATCAGCCTTGCCAAATTCGCCGAGGCAGCCGCCAGACTGAATAAGACCTATCAGCTGGAGCTCCCCGAAACGGAAGAGGACTTCCAGTAGAAACGGAAGCATCAGCTTCATGATATAATGAAAGAAAGGAGCGGAAAATGGAAGAAGTTTATCAGTTTTTAAAGGAAGTGGAGACTTATTATCTGGCGACAGTGGAGGGGGATCAGCCCAGGGTGCGCCCCTTTGGCACCATCGATATTTTTGAAGGCCGGCTGTACATCCAGACCGGTAAGTCCAAGAGCGTATCGAAACAGATTCAGGCAAATCCGAAGGTGGAACTCTGCGCGGCAAAGGATGGAAAATGGCTCAGATTATCCGGGACTCTGGTGAGAGATGACAGGGTAGAGGCCAAAGCGCATATGCTGGATGCGCATCCTTCTCTTAAGGGGATGTACTCCGCAGAGGATGATAATACGGAGGTTCTCTATTTTAAGGATGCTACAGCTGTATTTTCTTCATTCACAGAAGCTCCGCGTACAGTGACCTTTTAAGCCGGAAAAGATATGCGATTTCCGGCGATGCAGAAGAAATTTTGCGGATTTCCGGGTAAACAGATGCATTTTCTATAAAAACAGGAGCGTTTTCTTTGAAAATCTGGTTGACAAACCATCTTTGAAATGGTAATATCGTAGGGTATCTGAAAAAGGATACCATGCAGCTGTGGCGGAATTGGTATACGCGCATGATTCAGGTTCATGTCCGCTTACGTGGGTGCGGGTTCGACTCCCGCCAGCTGCACTTTCCGAACAGCTCTCCGGGGCTGTTCAAGTTATCTATACGAGAGGGTTTGACATGGCAGAAAAGAAAAATATTCTGACCTACGAAGGACTGAGAAAGCTCGAAATCGAGCTCGAGGATCTGAAGGTAAACCGCCGCAGGGAGGTTGCACAGAAGATCAAGGTAGCCAGAGAGCAGGGCGACCTTTCAGAGAATGCCGAGTACGATGCTGCGAAGGATGAGCAGCGCGACATCGAAGCCCGGATCGATGAGATTGAAAAGATCCTGAAAAATGTCGAAGTTATCGATGAGGATTCTCTTGATAAAGAGACAATCAACTTCGGCTGCGTTGTTCATTTCGAAGATATGAACAGCGGTGAGGAATTTGTATATAAGCTTTCCGGTTCTACAGAATCCAATATTCTGGAGGGGAGCATTTCCAACGAGTCTCCCATCGGTGCCAAGCTGATCGGTTCACAGGCAGGTCAGGTAATCTCGGTAGATGCGCCGGACGGCAGATATGATTACAAGATTCTGGATTTCTCCAGAGAGTCCAAGGATAAATGATTTAAAGCCGGAGCTTCTCAAAAGCTCCGGTATTTTTTATAGCAGAGTCAGGCTTCGGAAGACGATAGCAGAGTCAGGCTTCAGTAGATGTTGACAGACCCGGCCGTGAGGCTCGCAGATATCAAGAACAAAGGAGAATAGAGGTATGGCAGAGGAAAAGCTGAAGAATCCCTTAAAGGGAAACACCCCCACAGTTGATGTTAACCAGCTTCTGAAGGTGCGCCGCGAAAAGCTGGCGGAGCTGCAGGAGGCAGGGCAGGATCCCTTCCAGATTACAAAATACGATGTATCCTGTCATACGGCAGACGCTAAGGCTGCTTTCGAGGAGAAATTTCCTGCGCCCGCAGAGGGTGAGGAAGCGCCGGAGATTCCGGAGGAGGAGCTGATCCATGTATCCATCGCCGGCCGGCTCATGTCCAAGCGCGTCATGGGCAAGGCTTCCTTCGGTAATATTCAGGATCTGAAGGGAAATATCCAGATCTATGTGACCCGGGATGAGCTGGGCGAGGAAAGCTACAAGGGCTTTAAGCGCACAGATATCGGCGATATTCTGGGCATCAAGGGATACCTTTTCCGCACAAAGACCGGAGAAATCTCCATTCATGCAAAGGAGGTTACTCTTCTCAGCAAGTCTCTTCAGATACTGCCAGAGAAATTCCATGGCCTCACCAATACGGACATCCGTTATCGCCAGCGCTATGTTGACCTCATCATGAATCCCGAGGTTAAGGATACTTTCATCAAGCGCTCCAGGATCATTGCGGCCATCCGCCGCTACCTGGATACCCAGGGCTTCATGGAAGTTGAGACACCTATGCTCGTATCAAATGCAGGTGGTGCTGCAGCGCGTCCGTTCGAGACGCATTTCAACGCGCTGGATGAGGACCTGAAGCTTCGTATATCTCTCGAGCTTTACCTGAAGAGACTTATCGTAGGTGGTCTTGAAAGAGTTTACGAGATCGGTCGAGTATTCAGAAACGAGGGTGTTGATACACGTCACAATCCGGAATTCACGCTGATGGAGCTGTATCAGGCATATACCGACTATCACGGCATGATGGATCTGACCGAGAACATGTACCGCTATATTGCGCAGGAGGTGCTGGGCACCACGACCATCAGCTATAACGGCGTGGAGATGGATCTGGGAAAGCCCTTCGAACGGATCACCATGGTGGATGCCGTGAAGAAGTACAGCGGCGTGGATTGGAACGGGGTGAAGGATCTGGAGACTGCCCGCGCGCTGGCAAAGGAGCACCATATCGAATTTGAGGACTTCCATAAGAAGGGCGATATTCTGAACCTCTTCTTCGAAACGTACGTTGAGGAGCATCTCATCCAGCCCACCTTCGTTATGGATCATCCCATCGAGATTTCTCCTCTGACCAAGAAGAAGCCGGAGAATCCTGAATATGTAGAGAGATTCGAGTTCTTCATGAACGGCTGGGAGATGGCAAACGCTTACTCAGAGCTTAACGATCCTATCGATCAGAGAGAAAGATTTGCGGCTCAGGATGCACTGGCAGACGCAGGTGATGAGGAAGCCAACCACACAGATGAGGACTTCCTGAATGCACTTGAAGTCGGTATGCCCCCGACAGGCGGTATCGGTTACGGAATTGATAGACTGGTCATGATCATGACCGACAGCCAGGCTATAAGAGATGTGCTGCTGTTCCCGACTCTAAAGTCAGAGAAGAAGTAAACTCAGTAAAATAGCCATTTGTAAGGTGTTCTACTAAGGTTGTATGCCAAAATGTATGCCAATTTGGTACACTATGGTATATAATAATACGGCATTTTGGCTGTTACTCATAGGAAAACCGAATAAAATGCATTAGCTCTTAAGGCACTTTCCTGAAGGATAATATCCTTTCGGAAGGTGCCTTTTCGCTTATAGTTTTAATTTGATATGTCAAGAATGGCATAAGATGCGGAGGTTGCTATGAGTAACGGATTAGAATTCAATTATTATTATGGGAAGGAAGCGGATCAATTTACATTTTATAGGATTCCGAAGCTGCTTTTTACTGATACGCATTTTAAGGGACTTTCTAATGATGCAAAGCTGCTTTATGGTTTGATGCTGGATAGGATGTCGCTTTCGATAAAGAACGGGTGGCAGGATGATCAGGATAGAACCTATATTATCTATACTGTGGAACAGATTGCAGAGGATCTTGGATGTGGCAAAGATAAGGCAGTTAAGGTTTCTGGAGAACTGGATACAATTAAAGGGATAGGTCTGATTGAAAAGGTTAAAAGAGGTCTTGGAAAGCCGGATATTATATATGTTAAAAGCTTTGTAATAATAAATGATAATTCGGATAATGATGGAATAAAAAGTAATAATACTTCAAAAAGTGCCTGCAAAGGCAATAATAATAAAGAATTCGGAAAATCAGAATTCAAGGATTCTGAAAATCAGACCTCAAGGGTTCGGAAAAACATATCTCAAGAAGTCGGTGAAACCGTATCTAATAATACTAATATAAGTGATAAAGACAATAGTGAGAATAATCTTATCAATCTATCCGAAAGAAAAACGGATGGGATGGATAGGACAGATTCCCAGCTTCAGAATAAATCAGGTATGTATAGTCTGACTTATGAAGAGTATATAGAGTTCATAAAGGATAATATTGATTATGAGATTCTAAAACAGGATTACAGTGATTCAGATATGGAATATGTAGATACCATGGTTGAGCTTATGGCTGAGATAGTTATCACAGGTGGTGATATCATAACTATATCTGATAAGCACGTTCCCAAATCTATAATTATATCAAGGTTTGAAAAATATGATATGATGACAGTTCAGTATGTTGTTGAATGCCTTCGCAATAATACGAGTGATATCAAGAATATCAAGAACTATATGCTTGCAACGCTTTATAACGCCCCGATTACTATGAATGCATATTATAAGCAAAAGGTGAATCATGATTTGTATGGATATAAACAAATTACTTGACATTTTTAAAATGTTATGTCAACTAAAATAATTAAGGGAGGAGAAAAAAGATGCTTATACCTTATAGACAAGAGGGGGATTATCAAATTCCAGATTTTAAGATGGAAGAACTTGAGGGTGAAGACCTGACAATATATGGATTGATGAGAATGGATTTCTTAAAAACTTACCATACTCCGCTTTATATAGCAAAATTGTTGACTGGTGAAATATATAAAGAATGCCTAGAATTTCAGAAGCAGGCTGAAGAACGAGATGAAAGAATAACAAAAAGCTTTATGGAGAGAGAGGGCGTCAACGAAGCTTTAAAGACGGAAGACCAGATGGAATGGGTGAAGCGTATGACATCCATTCGCGCTAGAGTAATGGAAATAATGCTGTCTGAGATGGTATTTGTATTATAGAGAAGGGAAGGGATAGTATGGGTAAAGGATATAAGGCTACATATTCACTGCTTGAAGCGCCATTTATATTTGTAAACGATGAGAATATCAACGATCTGCCTGAGGATCTAAAGAAGGTGGTTGTGAACTGGAAATATAAAGCAGATAGATATCGACGAAAATATAAGGATAACAAATGGTATTGTCCTGTCAAATCAGCCAGTGAGCAATTTAGATATAATGATGTAAATTACGTGATGACACCGGAACTTTTCGATGCAACTTCAGATTTCTTCGAATATCTGATGCTTAGTGGGTGTGAGGATGATCTGGTTGAAATAGGTGCCGAGGCTGTTTTTTGCAATGCAATGATTGATTAAGGATAGTATTATTAATTAGGGTATGGCAAAAAGATTCAAGAGAATATTGTATCTCGTTGATAGAAATGTTCTTGGTGAGCAGACCAATGAGTCCAGACCTATGTGAGTAACATATATTGGCAAAAAGAAAATGCCGGTGTATGTTACTTTTTTATTAGAGTAAGAGAGTGCTGGAAAGGGATGTATAAAGAAGATTAACCAAGCGTCCGGGATGGCAAGATACCATTTCGGGCGCTCTTATTTTATCGGAAACAGAATAAATTTTACACCTTTTTTACGAGGATAGGATATTTGGTTTTACATGATCTTGATAGCATATCTTCAAGGAGGTGAGCTACATGAAGAGACTATGGAATGTAATCAATGAAATGAAAATTAAGAAAGAAATCAAGAATAAACTCTATTTAGGAGTATTGATTGCAATAAATATTGTAATGGGTGGAGTGGCATGGCTGTTGTTTGGGAGGTTGGTTTTACCGGGAACAGAGTGGCT
>DFHD01000080.1:0-340 GCA_002372545.1 Lachnospiraceae bacterium UBA3732
AACGGCCGTGATTCCGAGTCCAAGCGTCTTGGCGCAAAGCGTGCAGATGGTCAGTTCGTAAAGGCTGGCAATGTGCTTTATACACAGCGCGGTACAAAGATCCATCCGGGACTTAATGTTGGAAGGGGCGGAGATGACACCCTGTTCGCATTAACAGATGGAGTTGTTCGTTATGAGCGTCTCGGCAGAGACAGAAAGCAGGTATCTGTACATCCTGTTGCTTAATACGAATGATCAGGAAAGATGGAGCTTTGTTTTAAACAAGGCTCCTTTTTTTCATATGCAGGGAGAAAAATATGTTTATTGACAGAGCCAGGATCATTGTCCGTTCCGGCAAGGG
>DFHD01000080.1:528-30544 GCA_002372545.1 Lachnospiraceae bacterium UBA3732
CTGATCGATTTCCGGAACAGAAGAAAATATAAAGCCGGGGATGGTGAAGAGGGCGGAAAGAGAAACTGTCACGGAAAGAACGGAGCCGATATCGTGATCAAGGTTCCCTTTGGTACAGTGATCCGGGATGCGGAAACCGGCAAGGTGATCCATGATATGGGTAATGAGACCGGACCCTTTGTACTTTTCCCCGGTGGACGGGGTGGTAATGGAAACCGCCATTATGTGACCAGTGTCATGCAGGCTCCCCGCTATGCCCAGCCGGGAGAACCGGCCATTGAACGGGAGCTCAGCCTTGAGCTGAAGATGATCGCTGATGCAGGCCTTGTGGGCTTTCCCAACGTAGGAAAATCCACACTGCTTTCCATGGTATCCAATGCAAGGCCGAAGATCGCGGATTATCATTTTACCACTCTGGCACCTAATCTCGGCGTGGTATCCCTGGGCGAGGGCAGAAGCTTTGTGATGGCGGATATTCCCGGAATTATAGAGGGTGCCTCCGAGGGCATCGGCCTTGGATTGGAATTTCTTCGTCATATCGAAAGGACCCGCGTGCTTATCCATATTGTGGATGCGGCCTCTGCTGAGGGAAGAGATCCCATAGAGGATATAAAGACCATACATGAAGAGCTGAAAAGCTACAGTCCGGTTCTGGCTGAGCGCCCCATGGTGATCGCGGCAAATAAGCTGGATCTTCTTTCCGAAGAGGAAAGAAACGAAGTTCTGGAAAAGCTGAAAAAGGCCTTTGGCACCGACACGCCGGTTTTCCCGCTTTCCGCCGCCACAAGAAGCGGTGTGGATGAGCTGATGAATGCCGTATGGCAGATGATCGAAAAGCTTCCCCGTGAGCCGCTTCTGTTTGAACAGGAGATCAGTGTGGAGGAGCTTTATGACCGGACAGACCTGCCGTATACCGTTAGCCGCTCCGACGGGGAGCCGCATACCTTCCTTGTTGAAGGACCGAGGATCGAGCGTATGCTGGGTTATACCAATCTGGAGGATGCCCGCGGCTTTAAGTTCTTCCAGGACTTCATGAAGAAGAATAAGATCATTGAGGAGCTTCTTGCCCTTGGCATGGAAGAGGGCGATACCGTAAGACTGTACGGACATTCCTTTGAGTATCTGCCGGATTCGGAGGAGCTTCCCGGGAAGGGAGTTCCGGAGGAGGCGTGTGTCGGGGATGATGAAAATACAAACGGTATGCCGGACGAAAACTCTGAGGTCCGGCGTTAATTGACAAGGATTTTAAAAAACCGGGAGGATGTTATGTTAACTACAAAGCAGAGAGCATATCTGAAGGGACTGGCCATGAAGGAGGACGCCATTCTTTCTCTGGGAAAGGGCGGTATTACTCCGACCTTCGTTAATTCTGTTGCGGAAGCACTGAAGAAAAGAGAGCTGGTCAAGATTCATGTGCTGAAAAATATTTTTGAGGATCCCAGAGAGCTGGCAGAAACACTGGCAGAGCGTACCCGCTCCGAGGTGGTACAGATCATTGGAAGAAAGATCGTACTTTATAAGAGAAATGAGGAGAAACCCGGAATTGAACTCCCTAAACAGGCAAAAAAGAATGGATAAGATTTGTATATTCGGCGGTTCCTTCGATCCGCTGCATCTCGGCCATCTTGCCATGGCGGAAACGGCTCACAGGGAATTCGGCTTTCCGAAGATCACGCTGATGCCCAATAACGCTACATATTATAAGCAGAGAAAGACAGAGGATACTTCTTCGCACCGTCTGGCGATGGTCAGGCTTTGTTCAGAGCACTACAGTTATCTTACCTTTTCCGATATGGAAATACGGCGGGGCGGCACAACGCTGACCATTGATACCGTTGAAGCCCTGAAGCGGGAGGACCCGGAAAGAGAGGTTTATTTCCTTCTGGGAGGCGATTCTCTGGCCTGGCTGGATAAATGGGTAAGGGCGGATGAACTCCTAGCCATGACACATTTTATCGCAGCTGTACGCGGGGATGTGGGAAAGACGGAGGCAAAGGCACTTATCCAAAAGTATAAAGAGGCTTATCCCGGGAGTGATATCCAGCTCCTTTCCCTGCCGGAGATCCGGATTTCCTCGACGGCGGTCAGAGAGCGGATAGCCGGCGGAAAGGACTTCCGCGAGCTGGTTCCGCCCTGCGTGGCGGATTATATCGAGGAACACGGACTTTATGGCTGGAAGAGGCCGGAAACCCTTTGACAGGGCATTTCCATACAGATATAATGATGCTATGGTCCGGCGGATTTAAGCCGTTCGTGCCAGGCGTTTGATCCGGTTATTTTAGAATCGATGTATCAGAGAGAAGCGAAGAGGAGAAGCAAATGGACAGAGCGGATATGCTGATCAAGCTGAAAGGTAAGCTTTCACCGAAGAGATATGTACACTCCATTGGCGTGGAATATACGGCGGCAGCCCTTGCCATGACCCATGGGGAGGATGTGAACCGCGCCCGCCTGGCAGGCCTTCTGCATGACTGCGCAAAGGGGTATTCCAACGAGGAAAAGCTGAAGAAATCACTGAAATACGGTCTTCCCGTGAGTGATGTGGAAAGAGAAAATCCGGATCTTCTGCATGGTAAACTCGGGGCTTATTATGCAAAGAATAAGTATGGCGTGACCGATCAGGGCGTACTTTCGGCGATCACCTACCATACCACGGGGCATCCTGATATGTCCCTGCTGGATAAGATCATCTTTGTGGCGGACTATATTGAGCCCAACCGGAAAATGATCTTTGAGCTGACGGAGATCCGCAAGGAGGCTTTTTCCGATCTGGATAAGGCTGTGGTGCATATTCTGAAGAATACTCTGGAATATCTGGACGGAAAGCATGTTGTGATCGATGAAATGACGGAAAAGACCTACCGCTTTTATGTAAGAAAGGGGTAAAAACATGCGCGGACGTCCCGGATGTTTTGAATGATCTGCCGAACAGTTACAGAAAGGGATAGTAAAATATATGCAAACGGAAGAGATGCTGTCGATGATCGTCGGCGCACTGCAAAATAAAAAAGGAATACGTATTTCTACCCTGGAGGTAGGAGAGGTCAGTCCGGTCTGCGACTGCTTTGTCGTGGTAAGCGGCTCGAACCAGAGCCAGCTGGATGCGCTTTCCGACGGCGTGGAGGAAACCATGCATAAGGCCGGTATTTCTCTCAGGGGGAGAGAGGGCGACAGCAGGGGCGGCTGGATTCTGCTGGATTATTCCGATATCGTTGTTCATATTTTTTCAGAAGAAATGCGTGACTTTTATCAGCTGGAACGCTCCTGGCGCGATGTCAGGGGAAGGGAATACTGATTGAATGGATAAAAACACACTGAAAAGAAAAAACTTCGAGGATATCAACCGGATCTCCGTAAAATGCATGCGGATCATCGGTTATTTTCTCGGCGCTTTTTACGGCCTTATGGTGTTCATCGGCGATATCCGGTTGAAACCCCTCAGCGTCGCCTTTATTCTGTGTTTTCTCCTGGTGCTGATCACTTGTTTTCTGATCCCGCTGTTCCGGCTGTACGGAAGCAGGATGACCAGGTATGTTCTGGTGATCGTGGCCACTCTGATCTCGGTCTTTTTGATCACTGTAGTGGGCAGGTATGCATATCCGATCATCCTGTTTCCCATTATTCTGGCGTCGCTTTACTATGACAGGACCTTTGTGCTCTTTACGGCGCTTATCCTTTCCGGAACGATCTTTGCTTCGGTATATTATCAGGTCCGTTTCGGTTCCTATTCGGAGTCGGATGTATATGACCTGTTCCTGAAGGAGGCGCTGCCGCTGATCTCCATCGTGATCTGTGTTTCCTTTATTGCATTCTTTATTGTTTCCCGAAATGCCATGATGATGGAAAAGTATATAGATACAGCCATTACCATGAACGAGAACGAAAAATATCTGATCTATGCTTTTTCGGAGATCAGTGAGAGTAAATCCAAGGAGACAGGAGAGCATATCCAGCGGGTGGCGGAGTATATGCGCGTCATGGGACACGCCAGCGGCTTTGATGATGAGTATAACGAAAAGCTTGCAACGGCATCCATGATGCATGATATCGGCAAGCTGATGATCCCGGAGGAGATCCTGGATAAACCCGGCAAGCTGACGGATGAGGAGTATGAAACGCTGAAAAACCACGTGCTGTATGGAGAGGCGCTGCTTTCCGGCTGCCCGGGCGAGATCATGCGGCTTGCGAGTACGCTGGCCAAGGAGCATCATGAGCGGTGGGACGGAAAAGGATACCTCGGCATGAAGGGAGAGGAGATTTCCTACATTGCCCGGTTGATGACCGTCTGCGATGTATTTGACGCCCTTACGATGAAGCGCTCCTACAAAAGAGCCTGGTCCACCGAAGAAGCCTATGATGAGATCATCAAGGGCACGGGGAAGCAGTTTGATCCCCAGGCCGTCAGACTGTTTATCCAGAATTTCGATAAATTCAGGGAGATCCATGACCGGATCCCCGATGCGTAGATTCAGTAAAGGAGGGGTCTCCATGTTTCGGATCTTGAATGAATATCTTTCCCATATCAAACTGGAGGCAGGAGATGAAATGTACCGGGAGATGAAACTCTGGCTGGAGCACGACGAAACCTACACCAAGGCCGTGATCACCGTGAGCTTTAACCGGTATATTGTGGATCTGAAAATGGCCGAATACAGCGTGGAGGGGGCGGAGAAGGCTTTTCAGATATTCGCTGACCGTTTTACCTTCCCGTATTCCCGGATGTCCGTCCGCTATAATGAAGGAAAGAGGATACGTTATCGTCTCGCTACCTGTAAAGAAGACAAAACAGGTGTATGCATGGACGTGATTTTTTCATAACCGAATAAATAAGAAAGCCGGAACATGTTTTTTCATATTGTTCCGGCTTTCTTATCGTCATTTTATAAAGGATCGGAAGAGTCCCGTCACCTTTCCGATTATGGTGACTTCATTTACGATAATGGGTTCCATGGAGTCGTTTTCCGGCTGCAGGCGGTAGTGCCCGTTCTCTTTATAAAACCGCTTTACCGTGGCGGAGTCCTCGACAAGACAGACAACGATCTCCCCGTTTCTGGCCGTTTCCTTTTTCTCCACGATGAGGATATCTCCGTCGAAGATGCCGACGTTGATCATGCTGTCTCCCTTAACCTTCAGCATGAAGGTGGTCTTTCCGAGACCGAGATAGCGCTGGGGAAGAGGGAAGTATTCCTCTATGTTCTCCACAGCGAGAAGAGGCTGTCCGGCGGCAACGGTGCCGACAACGGGGATGGGAACAAGATCCTTACGCATGGAGGTGGAGAACTCCTCGTCCAGAACCTCGATGGTACGGGATTTGCTGGGATCCCGGCGGATATAGCCCAGCTTTTCAAGCTGTTCAAGGTGGGAGAATACGGAGGAGGTGGATTTCAGATTCACTTCTCTGCCGATCTCCCGGACTGAAGGGGGGTAGCCCTGCTCCAGAATGCATTTTTTGATATATTTCAGAACTTCCTGCTGTTTTTTGGTAAGCTCCGGCTTGTCCTGGCCGCTGTATTTCTGCATAGAAGGCCTCCTTTGTATACCAAGTGAATATTTGTTCGTTTCATTGTAGCATATTCTCTTTCAAAATGCAAACATTCGTTCTACTTTACCTTGAACTCCGTTTATGTTACAATAGCATGATGTATCAGTCGGTAAGAATAACAGTTCTACAGTGGAGAACCAATTCATGAAAGACAGACTTCTTCATACTCCCGAGGGGGTTCGGGACATATATGATTCCGAATGCGAAAGAAAGAACAGAGTTCTGCGCAATATCCAGGACACCCTGCATCTTTACGGGAACATGGATATCGAGACCCCTTCTTTTGAATTTTTCCAGATCTTTAATCATGACAGAGGATCGGCTCCGTCAAATGAAATGTATAAGTTTTTTGACCGCAGCAACAATACGCTTGTGCTCCGGCCGGATATTACGCCGAGCATAGCCCGCTCCGTGGCGAAGTATTATCCGGAGGAGGAACTGCCCATCCGCCTGTCCTATACCGGGCATACCTTCATGAACGCACCCCAGCATCAGGGAAAGCTTCATGAAACGACACAGATCGGATGCGAGCTCATCAATGACGATTCCTCGGCCGCCGATGCGGAAATGCTGGCCTGCATGATCGACTGCCTGAAGGCGGCGAAGCTGCCGGAATTCCAAATCGTGATCGGCGAAATGGATTTCTTTAAGGGACTCATCCGGGATGCGGGACTTGGTGAAGCGGAGGAGGCTGAGATCCGCGGATATCTGAAGATCAAGAATTACTTTGGTCTCTCCGAATATCTGTCCCGGCTTTCCCTGCCCGATGAATTTAAGAACATATTTTCGTCCTTTGACCGGCTTTTCGGCGGAGAAGAGATTTTGCTTGAGGCGGAAAAAATGCCGCTGAACCGGACGTCTCTTGAAGCGGTGGAGCGTCTGAAAAAGGTATATCAGGCCGTGAGCTGTTACGGATATGAAAAATACCTCAGCTTCGATCTCGGCATGGTGAGCGGCTACCATTATTATACGGGAATCGTGTTCCGGGCCTTTACGCACGGAACGGGCAATCCGGTAGCCTCCGGCGGAAGGTACAATATGCTCCTGTCCCAGTTCGGAAAGGATGCGCCATCCATCGGTTTTGTCATTGCCGTGGATGAGCTGATGAACGCCCTTTCCCGGCAGAAGGTCGAGGATCCTGCGCCTTTCTTCCGTGCGGTTGTGGTCTATCCCATCGACTGGCAGAAGAAAGCTGTGGAGCTTTCTGTTGAGCTGAGAAATAAGGGGATCCATACCGGTCTGATCCGGAAATCGAAACGTCATACAATGGAAGAGTATTATGCATATGCTGCGCGATTCTCGGCTGAGCGTCTTTATACCATTCAGGAGGACGGCACAGTGGAAATCCGCGATCAGGGAGGGAACCTATGCGATATCTGACCTTTGCCCTTGCCAAGGGACGTCTGGCCAGGACCAGTCTCCAGCTGTTTGAAAAGATTGGCATCACCTGTGAGGAGATGAAGGATAAAAATACAAGAAAGCTGATCTTTACCAATGAAGAGCAGAAGCTTCGCTTCTTTCTGGCAAAGCCCAGCGATGTGCCGACCTATGTGGAATACGGGGCGGCAGACATCGGGATCGTAGGTAAGGATACGCTTCTCGAAGAAAAAAGAAGCCTGTACGAGGTCATGGACCTGGGCATCGGGCGCTGCCGGATGTGTGTCTGCGGACCGCCGGAGGCAAAGGAAATGCTGCAGCATAACGAGATCATCCGGGTAGCTACGAAGTATCCGAATATTGCCAAGGATTATTTCAGCAATCAGAAAAATCAGACTGTGGAGATCATCAAGCTGAACGGCTCTGTGGAGCTTGCCCCTATCGTGGGTCTTTCGGAGGTGATCGTGGATATTGTGGAAACCGGCTCCACGCTGAAGGAAAACGGACTTGCTGTTTTGGAAGAGATCTGTCCGCTTTCCGCTCGGATCGTGGTCAACCAGGTCAGCCATAGAATGGAGCATGAACGGATCAGCCGTTTTCTGACAGATCTGAACGGCGCTATGCATGAAGAAATGTAACTGTCCCGAATGCTTTTGATGTACCTGCTGAACAGAGTTACGACAAGTTTTAAGTAAATATAAGACCTACAAACGAGAAGGAGCGTGAAGCCATGCGTATCATTCCCCTGACAGAGGAATCCAAGAAAAACCTTTTAACCGAGCTGGTTAAGAGAAGCCCCGACGATTACGGTGCTTATGAGGAGACAGTAAAGGAAATCGTTGCCAATGTTCATCAGGAAAGAGATAAGGCGGTCTTTGCCTATACCGAAAAATTTGACGGTGCAGTCCTGACGCCGGAAACAGTCCGGGTGACCGAGAATGAGATCAACGAAGCATACCGGTCGGTAAATCCTGATCTTATCGAGACCATCCGCCGTTCCCGCAATAATATCCGTGATTTCCATGAAAAGCAGAAGAGAAATACATGGATCACCACCAAAGAAAACGGTTCGATCCTCGGCCAGCGGATACTGCCTATGGCTTCCTGCGGCGTATATGTGCCGGGCGGAAAGGCAGCTTATCCATCCACCGTACTAATGAATGTGGTGCCGGCAGAGGTTGCCGGAGTGGAAAAGATCATTATGTGTACCCCCTGCAATAAAGAGGGTAAGGTATATCCCACGACGCTGGTTGCGGCAAGAGAGGCCGGCGTAACGGAGATTTACAAGGTGGGCGGTGCGCAGGCGATCGCCGCCATGGCTTACGGAACAGAGACCATTCCCAAGGTGGATAAGATCGTCGGACCCGGTAATATCTTTGTCGCCATCGCCAAGCGGCTCTGCTACGGTCATGTCAGTATCGATTCCATTGCCGGCCCCAGTGAGATCCTTGTGCTTGCTGATGAAACGGCAAATCCGGAATATGTGGCAGCGGACCTTCTTTCCCAGGCCGAGCATGACGAGCTGGCTTCCGCAACCCTGGTGACTACAAGCCGGGAACTCGCGGAGGAAGTATCGGCGTGGGTCGACAGGTTTATTCCCCGGCTGGAAAGAAAAGAGATTATCCGGAAATCCATTGACCGCTTCGGTTATATCTTTGTCGCGGATAATATGGACGATGCGGCAGCCTGCGTAAATGAGATCGCACCTGAGCATCTGGAGATCGTGACAAAGGATCCATGGGCAGATATGACCAGAATAAAGAACGCCGGTGCCATTTTCCTGGGAGAGTATTCCTCCGAACCGCTCGGTGATTACTTCGCGGGACCGAATCATGTCCTGCCCACCAACGGAACGGCCCGGTTCTTCTCGCCCCTCGGCGTGGATGATTTCATGAAGAAATCCAGTATTATCTGTTATTCCGAGGGGGCGCTCAGAGAGGTGAAGGATGACATCATCACCTTTGCCCGTGCGGAATCCCTGACTGCCCATGCGAATTCCATTGCCGTACGCTTTAAGGAGGATGCATGAAATGAACAGAACCGCTCACATAACGAGAAAAACATCGGAAACGGATATTGACCTTCTGCTTAATCTGGATGGTACCGGAAAGGCAAGAGTGGATACGGGGATCGGCTTTTTCGACCATATGCTGAACAGTTTTGCCAAACATGGTTTTTTCGACCTTGAACTTACGGTAAAGGGCGATCTCTATGTAGACAGTCATCATACCATCGAAGATACCGGCATTGTTCTGGGAAAGGCCATCAAGGAGGCGCTCGGAACGAAGGAGGGCATCAGGCGTTATGCGTCCTTTGCCATGCCGATGGACGAAACCCTTGTGCTTTCCGCTGTGGATCTTTCCGGCCGTCCATATCTTTCGTTTGATATGCAGTTTTCCACACCGAAGGTGGGATACTTTGATACACAGATGGTAAAGGAATTCTTCTATGCCGTATCCTATGCCGGAGAGATGAATCTGCATCTCAGAACCCTTTCCGGAGAAAATGATCATCATTTGATCGAGGCGGCCTTTAAAGCCTTCGCCAATGCGCTTGACCAGGCTTCACAGGCTGAACCCCGCCTTTCCGGCGGACTTCTTTCCACAAAGGGGGCGCTGTAATGGATTATGTATTTTTAACCTGCGGTGACCGTTCCACGGATGAATTTGTGACAGTCATCAAGGAAAAAAGAGAGAGTTACGGCGGTGTTCTGGTAACGGACATCACGAAGGAACATCCCCGGCTTGAGGATGTAAAAAAGCTGCTTTATGCAGGTGCGGATCATGTTGTGGTTACGGATGAGAAGCTCTACGGCGAGACCCACGCCCGGTTTATGGAAAAGGTGATCCGGAGTACCGACGAACTGGATCGGGCTGAAGCCTCCGGAGAGGCCGAAGGCCCCATTCCCTTCAGTGCATTCAAGGTAAATGGTCAGGGGCTTGTTCCCTGTATCGCCCAGGATGTCAGAACCGGTAAGGTGCTGATGATGGCCTATATGAATGAAGAGTCCTATAATAAAACGCTGGAAACCGGACTGATGACTTACTGGTCCCGCAGCCGGAATAAGCTTTGGACCAAGGGCGAGGAATCCGGTCATTTTCAGCATGTGGTGAGCCTTACCATAGACTGTGATAAGGACACCATGCTTGCAAAGGTGGTTCAGGAGGGGCCGGCCTGCCATACCGGTCATGAAACCTGCTTCTTTACCCCTCTGGTGGAGAAGGAGGGAGATACCGCCAATCCGCTTACGGTCCTGCAGGATGTCTATGCCACGATCCTGGACAGAAAGGCTAATCCGAGAGAGGGAAGCTACACCAATTATCTTTTCGATAAGGGGATCGATAAGATCCTGAAAAAGGTTGGTGAGGAGTGCACAGAGATCGTGATCGCGGCCAAGAATCCCGATAAAGAGGAGATCAAGTATGAGATCGCCGATTTCCTCTATCATGTCATGGTTCTGATGGCTGAACGGGGTGTCACCTGGGAAGAGATCATGGACGAGCTTGCCAGGAGAGAGTGAATTTCGGAATTGATCTTCAGGATCAATTACGTAGCGAGAGCGTGTCCCGAGGGCACAATGCCATAGAGGAACCGTAATATACAAATTTAAACAGGAGATGAATATGAGACAGTTTACATCAAAGGAACTCAGAAAGACCTGGAAGGAATTCTATATTGAAAGGGGACATGTGGACGTAGGCGCCGTATCCCTTGTATCCGACGGATCCACAGGCGTACTCTTTAACGTAGCCGGCATGCAGCCGCTGATGCCTTATCTTCTGGGAGAAAAGCATCCCATGGGCAAAAGGCTCTGCAATGTGCAGGGCTGTGTCCGCACAAATGATATCGATTCCGTTGGGGATAAGAGCCATGTCACCTTCTTTGAGATGATGGGCAGCTGGAGCCTCGGCGATTACTTTAAAAAGGAGCGCTGCCAGTGGAGCTTTGAGCTTCTGACACAGGTGTTCGGCTTTGACCGGGATCACCTGGCAGCAACCGTTTTTGCCGGTGACGAAAACGCGCCCAGAGATGAGGAGGGAGCAGAGTACCGTATCGCTTCCGGATTTAAGAAGGAAAATATCTATTATCTTCCGGCAGAGGATAACTGGTGGGGACTGGAATATGGTCCCTGCGGCCCGGACAGTGAAATGTTCTATATCGCCGATGTGCCGGATTGCGGCCCCGACTGCGGCCCCGGCTGCTCCTGCGGAAAATATACCGAGCTGGGAAATGATGTGTTCATGCAGTACGAGAAGCATCACGACGGGCATCTCACTCCGCTGACGCAGAAGAATGTGGATACGGGCTGGGGACTGGAGAGAATCCTTGCCTTCCTGAACGGGACCAAGGATGTATATCAGACCGACCTCTTTACCGAAGTGATCGCCTATATCGAAAAGACCGCCGGAACAAAGTACGGAGAGGACGAGGCGCTGACCCGCTCCATGCGTATTCTGGCAGACCATATGCGCACGAGCGTCATGCTGATGGGAGACGCCGCAAAGCTTCTGCCTTCCAATGTGGGAGCCGGCTATGTACTTCGCCGTCTGATCCGCCGGGCAGTCCGCCATGGCAGGACGCTTGGTCTCGCAAAGGATCACCTGCTGGAGATCGCAAAGATCTATATTGATAAGGTTTATGATGACAGTTATCCGCTCCTGACGGAAAACCGCTCCTTTATCCTTGAAGAGCTGGAGAAGGAAATCCTCCGGTTTGAGAGCACGCTCGAAAACGGCATGAAGGAATATAAGAAGATCCTTGCGGATAAGAAGGCAGCCGGAGAGAAGGAGATTGACGGCGATTCCGCCTTCTATCTTTATGATACCTTCGGCTTCCCCATTGAGCTGACTGTCGAGATGGCTGGAGAAGAAGGCCTTTCCGTGGACGCGGCAGGCTTTGACAAGGCCATGGAGGCAGCCAAGCAGAGAGCAAGAGAAAACCAGAGCTTTTCTGCCCGGCTTTCCACAGAGGGAGATCTGTTCGAAACAGTGGATCCCGCAGCAGGCATGACCTTTACCGGATATACCGGAACATCGGCAAAAAGTAAGATCGCAGCCCTTTCCGACGGGGAGGCGCTCCTGGATAAGCTGACGGAGGGAATGACAGGCTCCGTACTGACAAACGAGACGCCGTTCTACGCCACCATGGGCGGACAGACAGCCGATACCGGTGAGATCCGCACAGCTAACGGCGTATTCAAGGTTGAGGATGTGGTGAAGCTGAAGAGCGGACGTATCCTGCACAGCGGCACCGTGGTTCAGGGCGTGATCGCCGCCGGTGAGGAAGCAGAGCTTACCGTTGACGTAGAGAGAAGAGGAAGCATCTGCAAGAACCACTCGGCAACTCACCTCCTGCAGAAGGCGCTGAAAACCGTTCTGGGTGATCATGTAGAGCAGAAGGGCTCCCTTGTTACGGACGGAAGACTGCGTTTCGACTTCTCCCACGGAAGTCCGATGACGGCTGAGGAGATCAGCGCTGTGGAAACTCTGGTTAACCGGAAGATTGCCGAGGATCTTACCGTCCGGACCGATGTGATGACACTGGATGAGGCAAAGAAGACCGGTGCAATGGCCCTCTTTGGCGAGAAATACGGCGAAGAGGTTCGTGTTGTCAATATGGGCGACTGGTCCATTGAGCTTTGCGGCGGTACCCATGTGGCGCATACAGGAGAGATCGCGTCCTTCAAGATCGTATCCGAAACCGGTATCGCTGCCGGCGTAAGAAGAGTGGAGGCGCTGACGGCAAAAGGCGCAGCAGAATACTATGCGGACGTTGAGGCAAGGCTTCTTTCCGCAGCAAAGCTTCTGAAGACCGATCCCCACAGACTGGATGAAAAGATCACCTCCATGCTGGAGGAAATGAAGGCTCTGCAGAGTGAAAACCAGGCACTGAAGGATAAGCTGGCCAAGGCGGCTGCTTCCGATGTTATGGATCAGGTAAAAGACGTGAATGGCGTAAAGATCCTGCCTTTAAAGCTTTCCGATGTAGACGCCGGCGCCATGCGTACCCTCGGTGATGACATGAAACAGAAGCTTGGTACCTCTGTTATCATCATGGCCGGTGAAAATGCAGGAAAGGTAAGCCTTCTCGTAATGGCAACAGATGACGCCGTTGCCCGGGGCGTTCATGCAGGAAATATCATTAAGGCGATCGCTCCCATCGTAGGCGGTGGCGGCGGCGGACGTCCGAATATGGCGCAGGCCGGCGGAAAGGATCCCGCAGGTATTGACGAGGCGCTTGAGGCGGGCGTAAAGACGGCTGAGGCAAGTATTTCCTGATCCGGTTTGTATAAACATGCACATAAAGCCGGATAAGGCTGATTTTATAAAGAGGAGAAAAGGGTTATGGCAAATGTCGCACTGCTGATCGCCGGCGGATCCGGCAACAGGATGCATCAGGATATTCCCAAGCAGTTTATAACCGTGAATGAGCGTCCTGTTATTGTATATACACTGGAAGCTTTTGAAAATCACCCGGAGATCGATGCGATCGCTGTAGTCTGCATCGAGGGCTGGGAGAATGTTCTCTGGGCATATGCCAAGCAGTTTAATATCACCAAGCTGAAATATGTCGTTCCCGGCGGAAAGAATGGTCAGGACTCCATCCGGAACGGCGTATATGAGCTGGAGAAGCATTATGCACCGGAGGATCTTGTTCTGATCCATGATGCCATCCGGCCCATGGTAAGTGCGGAGATCATCTCCGATAATATCCGTGTGGCAAGGGAATACGGAAATGCCATCACGGTCATTCCCTGTGCGGAAGCCATGATGCAGACAGAGGATGGTATTGTTTCTGTCGGTTCCTATCCCAGAGACAGACTGAAGAGAACCCAGACGCCGCAGGCCTTCCGGATCGGCGACATCTGCGATCTCCACAGACGCGCCCTTGAAGCCGGAATCACTAATTCCGTTGCTTCCTGTACGCTGAAGATCGAAATGGGCGAGCAGGTGTACTTTTCCGCCGGTTCCGAGAAAAACATCAAGCTGACCACCGTTGAAGATATCGATATTTTCAAGGCGCTTCTTGTGGCAAAAAGGTCGGACTGGTTAAAGTAAAGGAAGTATGGCATGACTGTATATGACAGTAAAACCTGGATATCCGATATAGACAGAGTGATGGAAACGCTTCCGGAGCTGGGCAGTCTTGCGGGAAAGAGCGTGCTGATTACCGGCGCCTCCGGCCTCATCTGCTCCGCAGTAGTGGATATCCTGCAGAGATATAACGATACGCATGAAAAGAAGATCGTTATCCTGGCCGCAGGAAGAAGCAGGGAAAGAATGGAAGAGCGTTTCCCCGCTATGGGGAAGCGGCCGGAGTTTCGGTTCATTCCGTATGATGCGGCAAAACCGGATAATGCGATCGGAAAAGAAATAGAGAAAACAGCCGGAAAAAAGGCTGATTATGTGATCCACGGAGCAAGCAATGCGACGCCGGGACGGATCATCAGCGAGCCTGTGGAAACTATGCTGTCCAATATCCTTGGCATGAAGGAGCTTCTGGAGCTGGCCAGGGAATCCGGAACGGAACGGCTGTTATATATTTCCTCCTCCGAGGTTTACGGAGAGAAGAATACAGAGAAGCCGTTTAAAGAGGATGAGTATGGCGCAGTCAACCTTCTGAGCCCCCGCAGCTCCTATCCCATAGGGAAGAGTGCGGCAGAGACCCTCTGCGTATCCTATGGCGCGGAATATGGCGTGGACAGTGTGATCGTCCGCCCCGGTCATATCTACGGACCGACCGCCACCCGGCAGGATAACCGTGTAGGCTCCGCATGGCTGTATTCGGCGGCAAGGGGCGAGGATATCGTGATGAAGAGCGACGGAAGTCAGCTTCGTTCATACGTATACTGCCTGGATAATGCGTCGGCAATCTTAAAGGTTCTTCTCCGCGGAGAAAGCCTTCATGCATATAATATATCCAATCCGGATTCCATCATCACCATCCGGCAGATGGGCGAGCTTGCCGCTAAGGCCGGAAATGTGGCGTTAAGAATGGATGTTCCCAGCGAGGAGGAGAAAAAAAGCTTTAATCCGATGCAAAACAGTTCCCTTGAGGCCGCCGGGCTTCTCGGGCTAGGCTGGCAGGGATATTTTTCAGCGGATGAGGGGATTGATCATACGGTACGGATCCTGAAGGAGGTTCTATGCTTGAAGAATTAAAGAAGCAGGTATGCGAGGCAAATCTTGAGCTTGTGAGACGCGGCGTTGTCATTTATACCTGGGGCAATGTCAGCGGGATCGACCGGGAGAAGGGCATTATGGCCATTAAGCCCTCCGGTGTGGACTATGACGGCATGAAGCCGGACGATATGGTATTGGTCGATCTGGAAACCGGTGAAAGAGTGGAGGGGGAGTATAAGCCATCATCTGATACGGCGACGCATCTGGAGCTTTACCGTGCCTATCCCGAAATCGGCGGTATCACCCACACGCATTCCATCAATGCGGTGGCCTTTGCTCAGGCAGGTATGGATATTCCGGCTCTCGGCACAACACATGCAGATTATTTCTACGGTCCGATTCCCTGTACAAGAGAATTGACGAAGGCAGAGGTGGACGAAGCCTATGAGAAAAATACCGGCCTTGTCATTCTGGAATGTCTGAAGGAACGGGGGATCGACCCCATGGCTGTTCCGGGAATCCTGGTGAAGAACCACGGCCCCTTCAGCTGGGGGAAGGATGCGGCGCAGTCCGTTTATCATGCTGTGGTCATGGATACCGTAGCGGAAATGAATCTGAAAACGCTGATGCTGAATCCGGATGCCTCTCTTGCCCAGTATGTGCTGGATAAGCATTACCGGCGTAAGCATGGGCCGGATGCCTATTACGGACAGGAAAATGTTCAGTAGGGCTTGACAATTCATTTCATTATGTTATAATATTTGCCGGTGCCGTGTTGCACAACCATTTTACAGCCGGAGGGAGGGTTGGAAGATGTCAAGCGTTATCGTAAAAGAGAACGAAACTCTGGACAGCGCGCTTCGCAGATTTAAAAGAAACTGCGCAAAAGCGGGCATTCAGCAGGAAATTCGCAAAAGAGAACATTACGAGAAGCCGAGTGTAAGACGGAAGAAGAAGTCTGAAGCTGCAAGAAAGCGTAAGTTCAAATAATGCTAACTTTCATCGGATCGCGGAGGCGCGGTCCGATGTTTCGTTTATGCATTTTTTGAACCATCGCAGGCATTGGATCCGGTTAGTTAAGAATTGATGTACTGTCCCTGCCGGGCAGGGTTACTTCAAATAACATGAGGGAGATTTTCCCGGAGCTTACAGTTTTGGAGGGCATATGGAAGGTTCTGTAACCCTTCATGCGGATATGCATGAGATTCAGACGATATTTGGAGAATTTGATAAAAACGTTCGTAAAATTGAAGACGCGTTATCGGTTACCACGCTGTACCGGGACGGAATCCTGACCATTTCCGGGGAAAAGAAGGCGGCGGAGCAGGCGGGTACGGTATTTCATGACCTGCTGCATCTGGTGAAGAACGGATCGCCGATTTCCGAGCAGGCGGTGGATTATGCCATACGTCTTGCGGGAAATGGCGAAAATGAGCGTGTCAGCGATCTTTCCGGTGACGGGGATCTTATCTGTCATACGCTTTCCGGGCGTCCGGTAAGGCCGAAGACCCACGGACAGAAAAACTATGTGAAGGCGATTGACGAAAATATGATCGTTTTCGGAACAGGTCCTGCCGGAACAGGAAAAACATATCTTGCCATGGCCAAGGCCATTACTGCCTTTAAGCGCGGCGATGTGGAAAGAATCATCCTGACCAGGCCTGCCATTGAGGCGGGAGAGAAGCTGGGATATCTGCCCGGAGATCTGCAGAGCAAGATCGATCCCTATCTGCGGCCGCTTTATGATGCCCTTTACGAGATCATGGGGGCGGAAAGCTTTCAGCGGAATGTGGAAAAGGGTCTGATCGAGGTTGCGCCCTTGGCATATATGCGCGGACGTACGCTGGACAGGGCGTTCATTGTCCTGGACGAGGCGCAGAATACCACAGAATCCCAGATGAAGATGTTCCTGACCCGTATCGGGTTCGGCTCCAAGGCAGTGGTAACGGGCGACCTGACCCAGAAGGATCTGGGCGGAAGCGTTCAATCCGGTCTGGAGACGGCGCTGAAGGTCGTAAAAGGGATCGAAGGGATCGCCCTTGTGGAGCTGACCAGCGTGGACGTTGTCCGTCATCCGCTTGTTCAGAAGATCGTTGAGGCATATGAGGTTTATGACCGCAAAAAAGCCCGCAGCGCCGCACCTGTCAGAAATGAAAAAAGAGGCAGGGACGGCCGCCGGGATAAACGGAAATAAACGGAAATAATCCGTGTATGAGTTGAAAGAAGAGGGAAAATCTGCTATTATGAATCTGGAAATCGAGGATGATTTCGGTGTCGGGGAGCCGGAGCTGGTGCGTAAAATCCTGGAGGATGTGCTCGCCTCCTGTCTTGAGCTTCTGGACGTAAAATATTCCTGTGATGTTTCCGTCACGCTGACGGATGACGAGCGTATCCGGGAGATCAACAGGGAGACCAGAGACCTGGATAAATCCACGGATGTTCTTTCGTTTCCCATGCTGAGCTTTGAAACGCCGGGGGATCTTTCGCTTGCGGAAGAGGACCGGGCGGGAAGCTTTCATCCGGAAACGGGAGACCTTCTTTTGGGGGATGTTGTGATCTCCATGGATCATGTGAAGGCGCAGGCAGAGGCGTATAACCATAGCGAAAAGCGGGAGCTTGCTTTTCTCATGGCACACAGCCTGCTGCATCTGTTCGGCTATGACCACGAAACGGACGGGGAAAGGATAGAAATGGAAAAGCTTCAGGAGGAAATCCTGAATCGGAAAGGATATACAAGAGATGTTTGTTAAGGGAAGAAAAACGGTCAGCCTGATCGCAATGGCCGGCATGCTGGCTCTGGGAACAGCCGGATGCGGAAAGAAGAAAAAGGCAGCGGATACATCGGAATATCAGGTGAACCTGAAACCGGTCACCACCATGACAAAGCAGCTGCCGGAAATTGCCGGAAGCGAGCTGCCGGACCATAACGGTCTGGTACAGATCGATATCAACGGCAAGTGGGTAAAGCCGGAAGAGGCGAATAAGCGCTATATTGCCGTGATGATCAATAATATCGACGAGGCTATGCCCCAGTCGGATATTGAGCAGGCGGATATCATCTATGAGGCGGTTGTCGAGGGCGGTATCACCCGTCTGATGGCACTGTATTCCGACACCACCGGTCTGGAGAAGATCGGACCGATCCGGAGTGCGCGTCATTATTATGACCGTGCCACCATCGGTATGGATGCTATTTATGTACACGTTGGCCAGTCTATCTTTGCGGAAGCTGATTTCGAGAACTTCCCGCTGATCGAGGATATCAACGGCTCCTATGACGGCGGCTTCTTCCGGGATGAGTCCCGTGTCGCACCGCATAACTGCTATATCACGGCAGATGCGATCGAGGAGCAGATCAAGGATAAGGGGTACAGCCGTACAAAGAGATCCAATGCTGAGCGGATGTTCCTGTATTATGACAAGGATACTGAGCTGAAGGACGGCCAGAAGGCCGAGAAGGTCACCTGTGCCTTCCACAGCGGCCGTCAGCCCTGGTTTGAGTATGACGCAAAGGAAAAGGTATATAAGCGCTTCCAGTACGGCACGGAGCAGATCGACGACCAGACCGGCAATCAGCTGGCCTTCAAGAACCTGCTCATTAAGATCACGCCGTATCCGCTTGTATCCGGAACGGAATCCATGATGGATCCCATCACAGAGGGAAGCGGCGAGGGTTACTACGCTACAGATGGTAAGATCATCCCGGTTACCTGGTCCAGGCCGACCATGGAATCCGTTACCCATTACTATGACAAGGATGGAAAGGAAATCTATCTGAATCCCGGCAAGACCTTCATCACCATTTTCCCCACAACCGGTGAGGTATCATGGGAGTAACAGGTAAAACTGCATATGATGTGATCATTGTTGGCGGCGGACCGGCTGGTCTTGCTGCGGCCATAGAAAGCTCCCGACGGGGGCTTTCTTCGGTTATACTGGACAGAAATAAGAAGCCGGGGAAAAAGCTGTATGCTACCGGAAACGGCCGCTGCAACGTCACCAACAAGGTTATGGACGGATCCTGCTACTACGGCAGCAGCTTCGCACAAAGGATCATGGAAAACGTGAGCCGCGAGGATGGCTGTCAGCTGAATACATGGGTTCTGCAGTATCTGGAGGAGCTGGGCGTTCCCTGCGTGGAAAAAGGGGGATATTATTATCCCCGTTCCCTGCAGGCCTCTGCAGTGGTCTGGGCGCTTACGGATGCCGCCAGGCTCAGTGGCGCGGAGATCGTATCCGGGATGGAGGCAGTGTCAGCAGAAGAGATCAGCGATGATCAGACGATCTCAGAAAGGATACCAGGTAAAGAAAAACGGCATCTGCAACAGCAGCTGCAAAAGGAGAGGATTCAATATCGTGTAAAAACAGTCTCCGGAGAAGAATTCCGGGGGAAAGCTTTGATCCTTGCCGCAGGCGGCGCCTCTCAGCCCCATTTAGGCGCTTTTGATATTTTTACGTGCAGTTTACTGACCCGGGGCTTAAATCTGAAAATTAAGCCTTTCCGGCCGGTTCTGGGGCCGATCCCTGTTGACGGCATCCCGGAAGAACTGAACGGGGTGAGAGTGCAGGGGCGGATCACTGCCGTTGGCCGGAAAGCTGCAAAGGAAACTGTTTCGGACCAAAATGCTTTCGCTGTCAATATACAGGACAGGAATCCTATGATCACCGAAACCGGTGAGCTTCAGCTTTTGACCGGAACCCTGTCCGGAATTGCCGCTTTTCAGGTATCGCCGCTGGTCCGGGCAGGGGACTGTATATCCGTAAATCTGTTGCCGGAGCTCAGCGATAAAGATTTTATTTCGCAGTTCCTGCATCAGAAAACGGTTAACCCAAGGCGACGATTATATGCCTTTTTGAACGGCTATCTGCCGGATAAGCCTGCGTTATTTATGATCCAAAAGGTGTTTTCGGACCGCGGAGCGAAGATTCTTCTGGCGGATGTGACCGAAAAGGATGCGGAGGAGCTTTATGAACGCTGTACGGACTGGCAGCTGACTGTTTCCGGAGAGGTATCCGCCGACAGCTCGCAGGCATCCGCCGGAGGACTCATGACCGATTCAGTCGATCCCTCTACTATGGCTGTTTTGCGGCACGATGGACTTTACGCCGCCGGTGAAATGCTTGACGTCCTGGGAAAGTGCGGCGGCTATAATATCAGCTTTGCCCTGCGGACCGGTTATCTGGCCGGAAGACATGTCCTGAAGTAATAAACAGAGTAAAATATAAATTGTATAAATATTTACTAAAGATAACAATAAGGAATCAAACATGAATAGTTCGGTGGTTTTGCAGCAGATGGGTGTGATCGTCATTTTGGTGTCGATCGGAATATATCTATATAAGCGGAAGGTTGTGGATGATCATGTATCGAGAAAGATCTCTGTGATCATCATGGATATCTGTAATCCGGCCCTGATCCTCGGTTCAATCCTGTCCGGTAATGTAGCGGCAACCCATAAAGAGCTCCTGGAGGCTATCCTTCTTGGCGTGGCCTTTTACGTGGTTCTCATGGTGATGGGCGGCCTGCTTCCCGTTTTATTCCGGGTGAAGAAGGACGACCGCCGATTTTATAACCTGATGGTGGTCTACACCAATGTAGGCTTTATCGGTATACCGGTGGCAAAGGCTATCCTGCCGGATAAATCGATCCTTTACGTCATTATCTGCAATGTCATGTACAGCCTTCTTTTTTACACCCATGGCATAACGGTACTGAGCCATGGAAAAGAGAAGATGAATCTGAAAAAGGTGATCAGCCCGGGAACGGTTATGGCTGTCCTGAGCCTTGTGGTCTGCTGGTTCGGGATAACTCCGCCGCAGATCATCAGCAGCACAGTCACGCATGTCGGTAATGCAACCGTATTTCTTTCCATGACCCTTCTCGGTGTATCCATTGCCCGTTCTGATTTCCGGCAGGGCTTCAGGGAAATGCGGCTGTGGGGATATATTCTGATCCGTATGGTGCTTTTTCCTCTGGCGGTTTTCTTCCTTCTGCAGGCACTTCACCGCAGCACACCGGAGGTTCTGGGCTTCTGCCTTATGGCAGCCATGCCGGTAGGAAACCTGCCGCTGATCCAGTCAGAGAAGATGGGAGAGGATACGACTCTCCTTTCCGGTGCGATCACCGTTACGACAGTGGCATCCATTGTCACCATCACCGTGCTGATGCTGATCGTGGCATAAAAATATAATAATGAACCCTGGCACTTTCGTTATGTGGGTAAAGATAACGCCGAAAAGATCCACGAAAGCGGAAAGACACTGGAAGAATATCTTAGGATTTATTAAACTCGTTCAAAAAGCAGGAGAGAGCGCAGATGAAGAATATGCCGAAGTGGCTGGATACAGCTGTATTTTATGAAATCTATCCCCAAAGCTTTTACGATTCCAACGGAGACGGGATCGGCGACATACCCGGTATCATTGAAAAGCTGCCGTATCTCTCTGACCTTGGCATAAACGCACTCTGGATCAACCCCTGTTTTGATTCACCCTTTAAGGATGCGGGTTATGATGTCAGGGATTATAAACGGATCGCACCCCGGTACGGAACGAATGAAGATGCGGCAAGGCTTTTTTCGGCTGCTCACGAGGCTGGGATCCGGGTGCTCCTGGATCTTGTTCCCGGACATACCTCCGAGGAGCATCCCTGGTTTCTGAGAAGCAAAGAGGCAGAGGAGAATGAATATTCCGACCGGTATATCTGGACGGATTTCTGGATCACCGGTGTGCCCGGAAGGCCGTATATCGGCGGAGAAGCGCCGAGAAACGGCACCTATATGCTGAATTTTTTCAAGTGTCAGCCGGCCCTGAACTACGGCTGGAAGAATCCCACTGAGTCCTGGCAGAGTCCGTCAGGCGGAGAGGCGGCCAGAAAGACGATCGAAGCCATAAAGGATGTGATGCGCTTCTGGCTGGATATGGGCTGCGACGGCTTCCGGGTGGATATGGCGGACAGCCTGGTCAAAAATGATGACGAGCGGAAGTCGGAAACCTCCAAGATCTGGCGGGAGATCCGGGATATGCTGGATCAGGAGTACCCGGAGACTGCCATGGTGTCGGAATGGAGCAATCCGGAGCTTGCCATTAACAGTGCCGGATTCCATATGGATTTCTATCTGGATCATATAGGAAATGGCTATAATACGCTGCTTCGCGACGGAGAAAGCGGCGGAGAGGATAACAGCTATTTCCGGCAGGAGGGAAAAGGCAGCATCCGGCGGTTTTTAACGGACTATCTGCCAAGGTACACTGTTTCCCGAGAAAAGGGCTATATGGCACTGATCACCTGTAATCATGACACCCCAAGGGCATCCCTTACGCTTTCTGAAAATGAGCGGAAAATAGCCTATGCGACGATTTTCACCCTTCCCGGCGTTCCCTTCCTGTATTATGGTGATGAGATCGGCATGTCTTACAGAAAGCTTCCCACAAAGGAAGGCGGCTATACCCGGACGGGTTCCCGAACGCCCATGCAGTGGAACAACGGGGCAAATCTCGGCTTTTCCACAGCTGAACCGATGGAGCTTTATCTTCCGGTGGAAGAGAGGGGCAGCTCACACACGGTCGAAGCACAGCAGAAAACGAAGGATTCCCTTTATCATGTCATGCGTCAAGTCATTCAGCTCCGGAAAAGCCAGCCTGATCTTTGCGATAACATGAAATTTGAAGTATTGGCAGATGCGGATGATACGCCGTTCATCTACAAACGCGGAAAATTGATCTGTATGGTGAATCCGGGAAATAAACCAAGGAAAATCCCGCAGGAAGTGAATGATTCCCTCAAATTCGTTAAAAATATATTTCAGGTAAATACAGTCAGTGAAACTGTATTTACCGAACATCAGGAGCTTGCTCCGGGATGTTTTGTGTGTATGATGACTATGTGATGTATATATGCGCATCGATGCTCATGCGTTTTTGTAATGAGTAAAATGTTGAATAAAGAATCCCCTTGACAAAAATCCCCCGGGATAGTAGTATGGTTTCAGATCTATTTTTGCGTGAAACCATAGTTTTGCGAAAAAATACGCCTGTTCAGCAGGACAGAATAGTGCTACTTATGTTACAAAATGTAACAATTAACGTTTTTAACTGTGGAAACCGATGTGGATAACTTTTACGGAGGTGTTGATAATCTCATGGCGAAATCAGCATACGAAAAGGATCTCGAACAAAAACAGATCCTCAGACTTAGAGAAATCACAAACGAACTTCCGGTTTATGTCCGGACATATTTTCGTTCCATTGCAGAAACCACACAGCCAAGAACACGTATTGGCTATGCCTATGATATCAAGTATTTTTTTGAGTATTTAAAGGAGGCAAATCCGGCTCTGAAAAACACGGATTTTAAAGATATTTCCTGTGATGACCTGAACCGCCTTACAGCGGCTGATTTTGAGGATTATCTGGACTATATTACGCTTTACTGTAAAAACGGCCAGAATTATACCAATGAGGCGGCTTCCAAAAAACGGAAATTATGCGCCTTGCGCGGCTTTTTCCGTTATCTTTATCAGACCGACCAGATTTCCGAGGATGTCTCGGTAAAGGTCCGTATGCCGAAGGTACGCGAGCATAATATCATTCGTATGGAAACCGATGAGGTTGTGAATTTTCTTGATAATGTGGAATTTGGCAATAAGCTGACTGACCATCAGCAGGCTTATCATGAAAAGCTGAAAACCCGGGATCTGGCCCTGCTTACGCTGATGCTCAGCACCGGGATCCGTGTTTCCGAGTGTGTTGGTTTAAACATCACGGATATTGATTTTGATAACGATCAGATCCGCGTACTCAGAAAAGGCGGAAACGAAAGCACGGTATATTTTTCGGATGAGGCGGAAACGGTTCTCAGGGAATACCTGGAGGAACGCAGGAAGATCACGCCGAAAAAGGGGTCTGAGGATGCTCTCTTCCTCTCCTCTCAGCGTTCCCGGATCTCTGTCCGATCCGTGGAATATCTGGTAAAAAAATATGCCAGAGTGACCAATCCGCTGAAGCATATCACGCCGCATAAGCTCCGCAGTACCTACGGTACAGCATTATATAAAGAAACCGGGGATATTTACCTTGTGGCTGATGTTTTAGGCCACAAGGATGTCAATACCACCCGGAAACATTATGCAGATATGGATGATGAAAGAAAACGCGCCGCCCGGAACAAGGTTCAGCTCCGGGAGGACGAGTGAATTGAGTAGAATTACATATTAACCAATCAGCGCCTCTATGGCCTTCACGGTGCCCTCAATGCCAAAGGAGGCTGTATTAAGCAGAACGTCATAGCTCTCCGGGCTGCCCCATTTTCCTGATGAATAGTAATTATAATAGGAAGCCCTGGCTTTATCCTCCTTTATGATCTGGTCTTTTGCTTTCTTTTCGGTAAGGGAGAATCGCTGCATGACAACGCTGACCCTGTCCTCTAAGGGCGCATACAGAAAGATCCGGAGAACATCGTCTCTGTCCCGGAGAACGTAATCCGCACAGCGTCCGATAAAGATGGCCGGCTCAGCATCCGCCAGATGCCTTATGGTATCGCTTGTGGCCAGAAAGGCGCGCTGGCCGAGGTCCATTCCGTAATTCTGATTATCCACGGTATGCATAAAGGCATAGGGATCCATAACGACATTGTACAGAAAGCTCTTGGATGGCTTTTCATCAAGATTATCCAGAACATCCTCCCACATGCCGCTGCGCTTTGCCGCTTCTTTGATCAGCGATTTATCATAGCACTTGAGGCCGGTTGCGTCGGCCAGCTTTTCCGCAATGATCCTTCCGTTTGAGCCAAATTCCCTTCCGATCGTGATGATCCTTTTCTTCATGACGTTCACCCCCTATGGTCAGTCATCCCAGAGTTTATACTTTTCTTCAATGGAACTGAATTTATCCATATGTTTATTTACGGACCGGGATAGATTTTTCATGGTTTCCGCGTCCCTCTGTTCCTTCTTCAGAAGCGCGTAATCCATCTCGGCCAGCTTCTCTTCCATGGCGATATATGCCTCGTCCTTCTCGAATTTTGTCTTTTGGGCGCGTTCTGCGTCCTTTTTCCCCAGCGCATACTGGAACTGGATATCACGCTGATTAAAATCAATGGTCCCGGTGATGAAGTCTCCCAGATCGTGGGATGCCGTGATCACAATAAACTCCGCATCCGGGAAGTTTTCCTGCTTCAGATGACTCTTTGTATCGCATTCGATCACGATGAACCTTCGGATCCCGGCGTCATACAGCGGTCTTACGGGGATATTATCCTTTACGCCGCCGTCGATATACCAGTGGTCTCCCATCCGTACCGGCTCGAAAATAAAGGGCAGGCAGGTGGTGGCCCGCAGGATATCGCAGATTTCCTGCTTGGATTTATGATTCAGCGAAATATATTCGGCTGTAAAATCCTTAAACTCGTCCATGGAACGGCTGCCGAGAAAACGGATCAGCCGTTCTTCGCTGATCAGATCCTCTCCTGTTATTCCGGCAGGCCCTCTGGAAACGCCGCAATAGCATACGGGGGAATCCTTGTCAAATAGCGCTTCATCAACAAATTGCTCCAGAAGCTTATCGATTTCTGTTCTGGACATCAGATGATCGGCCCGGGAAAGTGCGTCCGTATCGATCTGCATCATCAGCTTTTTTTTCATTTCCTTCCAGATGGCAGACAACTTTTCCACACCCTGCATATAGATAGCGGCGTTTACGGCACCGATGGAATCGCCGGAAATCCCGGACAGACCCTCCAGCAGTCCAAGCTCATGCAGTTTTTCCATAACGCCGGCCTGGTAGCCTCCCTTGGCGCCTCCGCCGGATAATACAAGTCCAGTACCTTCCATGCCTTCACCTCTTCCGTATCGTTTTATCATATTTTACATGAATATCGGCTGAATTTCAATGAAAGCCTTCATTCATCCTCTGGTCAGGATCGTCTCCTGCTCGGTAACGATAGCCTGCACTCTTCTGTCACAGGTATCGATGGGAATGCCGTCGTTTAACTGATTATGATAAGCAATACCGATGGAATATAGCCGGGAGCTCCATTCGGAAAGATACCGGTCGTAGTAGCCTCCGCCATAACCCAGCCGGTAGCCGCGGCGGTTAAAGACCAGACCGGGAACAAGGATCACGGGACGAAATACCGTCAGAAAATCAATGGGGTCGGTTTTTTCCGGCTCGGGAATTCCGTAAGCGCCCGGAGAGAGCTGTCCTCTGTCTCCACGGAAAAACAGCATTTCCTTTCCTTCGCAGACCGGAAGGTAAAGCGGAATATCTCTCTTTTTGCACTCCCGGTGGATCGGCTCGGTGGAAACCTCAGACCGGAAGCTGACAAAAGAAAGGATCGCGTCGGCATTTTTTACGGCATCCAGTTCAAAAAGCCTGGCAGAGATACTCTGGGAATATTCCTGCATATACGGCATATTTTCCGATCGGATAAGTTCCGCCTTTATGCGGATGGATTTTTTCTCAGCCCGGATATCTTCTGCCGGAAGCGTAAGATATTCTTTATTCGGTCCGGCTGTGTTTTCAGCATATTGCATGTTTATGATTACCTTTCGAGATACTTCTTATTGAGGATGAAATCCATGATGTCGAACTTCGAATTATCATCCCGAAGGAAAAGCGTTCCGGTATCTTCGCCGGAAAGAAAACGGGGAATGACTTCCAGATCGGAGGAATCCAGAATGGCCATATCCGCCCCGGCATGGGTAGCGATCCGTCCGGCCGCGATCTTTGTGTACATGCCGCCTGTGCCGAAACGGGTGACGGTTCCCTTTGCCATATCCAGAAGGTCGTCCTCAATCCGTTCTACAACGGATATGCGTTTTGCCTTGGGATTTTTTCTGGGATCATCGGTATAGAAACCGTCAATATCCGTCAGCAGGATCAGAAGATCCGCACCGACCAGTGTGGAAACGATGGCGGAAAGGGTGTCGTTATCACCGAACTCGATCTCATCCGTAGCCACAGTATCGTTCTCGTTAACGACCGGAATGATATTCAGATCCAGAAGCTGTTTCAGTGTGTTCTCTGCATTTTTACGGCGTTCAGCAGAGGTAATGACATCGAAGGTCAGAAGAACCTGGGCGGCTCTGTGACTGTATTCCAGAAACAGCTTCTGGTAAAGCATCATGAGCTCCCCCTGTCCCAGAGCTGCACAGGCCTGGATCATGGATAGAGTTTCCGGCCGGCGTCGCAGGGAAAGGGCTTTGCAGCCTACGGTCACTGCACCGGAGGATACGAGGATCACATCCTTATCCTGGTTTTTGATATCGCTGAGGATCCGGATCAGCTTTTCAATCTTCATGTAATCCAGCTCGCCGGTATCCTTATGGACGAGGGAGGAAGAGCCGATCTTCACAACAATCCTTTTTTTGTTCTTCATTTTTTCTCTGATATTCATGGTCTGCTGCGCTCCTTATTACTGTACTGCAAAAAATTGGTGCCGGTATTCCGGCACCATTTTAACACTTATCGTTCAGCCCTGCAACCCGGGGCGCGGTTTCTTATTTCACATTTGCCTTTTCCGCAGGCTTAAACTGCTTTGCCCAGCTCTCACGGTTGTTGTTCCAGGATATATCCGGCCGCCGCCTCTGCCGCACGGATCCCGTCCGCGCCGGAGGATGTGATCCCGCCGGCGTAACCGGCTCCTTCTCCGGCCGGGAATATACCGGCATGGGATATGGACTGACCGCTTTCATTGCGAAGCATACGGACAGGCGAGGAGGTCCTTGCTTCTATTCCGGACAGAACGGCGTCCTCCATGAAAAATCCGGGGCAATGCCTGTCGAAGCTTTTGATCGCGCTGATTATGGCTTCTTTCATGTCTTCCGGCAGAATATGTGAAAGCTCAGCGCTCTTGTATGCGCCCCTGGTCTGGGGGATGACACTGCCGAATTTTTCAGTCACTTCGCCTTTTATAAAGTCGCCAAGACGTTGAACCGGAATCAGGCCGTTTCCGGCCTCATAGAAGCGTTTTTCCAGCTCCTGCTGGAATTCCATGCCCCAGAATGGAGAGGCGCCTTCAGGGGGCGTCAGGCTTACCACAATGGCACTGTTGGCATTCACGCCGCCCCTTCCGGAATAGCTCATGCCGTTTACGCAGAGCATCTCCGGCTCCGATGACGCATTTACCACATATCCCCCCGGACACATGCAGAAGGAAAAAACAGCACGGCCGTCCTCTGTATGATGCACAAGCTTATAATCCGCGGGATATAAAGCGGAGGCATCGCCGAGCATATTCCGGTCGATCAGGCTCTGCGGATGCTCCAGACGGAGACCCATGGCAAAGGGCTTCGCTTCCATCGCCAGACCGTATTCATGGAATAAACGGAAGGTATCTCTGGCGCTGTTGCCAACAGCAAGGATCACAGCCCTGGTATTCCGGACTAGGATGCTCCCCCTTTGACGGAGTTCAAGTCTGTAAATGGGGTTTTCGTCTGATTTTTCACGAAACAGCGCTCGGTCCGGCGGTATATCCAGTGTGTTATCAGAAATTGTTTCTTTATGGCATTCCGTTATACCGGTAAGACAGGTCTGAAAAAAAATCTCACCGCCGGAGGAAAGGATTTCCTTCCGCATATTCTCCATGATCTTCACCAGTACATCGGTACCGATGTGGGGTCTCGCGTCGTAAGCCGTCTCCGGACGGGCACCGAAATGTACGAATTCCTTAAGCAGAAAGCGGATCATTCCGGACCTGTCTTTATTGCCGGTAAAGAGCTTTCCGTCGGAAAAGGTTCCGGCTCCGCCCTCCCCGAAGCTGACGTTACTCTCTGTA
This sequence comes from Lachnospiraceae bacterium UBA3732, assembly GCA_002372545.1. Classification (GTDB taxonomy): domain Bacteria; phylum Bacillota; class Clostridia; order Lachnospirales; family Lachnospiraceae; genus Eubacterium_Q. The sequence goes on from DFHD01000080.1 coordinate 29,345, forward strand.
TCCAGTATGCCCTTATCCCAGAACCGCTGTACATCTACCGTCCGCTCTTCTACTTCTTTCCCTCTTTCATAGAGGATGGGCCGAAGGCCTGCACTGGAAAGCATAAGGGCGGCAAAATAACCTGCAGGACCTGCTCCGATGATCACGGGACGGTCCTCTTCCCGGAGATGCAGATCCGGGGAAGGCGTGAAGGGAAAGCTGTACTCCTTTCCGTTAGTTAACATAACATTTTTATTGTTAATCTTTCGGATCAGTCTTTGCTCTTCCTCCTCCGTCCGGCCGGTATCTACGCGGATCGTATAGACATAGCGTATATCGGATTTATCCCTGGCATCCAGGGAACGGCGAAGGATCTCATAGGATGAAAAAGGTGCTTTCAGCATTTTTTTCACCCTTCTTTCCAGCTCCTCTCCTTTGGCGTTATAGGGAATCTTGATGTTCTGAAGAAGGATCATGATATACTCCTAATCGATATGAGCCATTGTTATGGCCCGCATGTTGCGGCCATTGTTAAGGCCGGCATGTCATTACCGTAAAAACCCTGAATCGGAAAAGAACCGCCCGGATGCCGAACGGTTCCTCCCGTAAAGAATATTTATTCAGCCGCTTCCTTGGCCTCGATCTCTTTCTTTGCAACATCATCCGGAGCCTGCTCATAACGGGCAAACTCATAGGAGAACAGACCACTGCCTCTTGTCATGGAGAAAAGGCGGGTATCGTATTCATACAGCTCAAGATAAGGAACATCGGCAAGGATCTCCTGCGTTCCGTTACCCAGCGGATTGATACCGTTTACTCTTGCTCTGTGCTTGTTCAGATCGCCCATAACATCACCGGTATAGGCGTCCGGAACCACAACTCTGAGGGAAGCAACGGGCTCGAGCAGCACCGGAGAGGCTTCCATAAAGCCCTTCTTGAAGGCCTGCTCTGTCGCAACCTTGAAGGCAAGCTCGGAGGAGTCTACCGTATGGTAGCTGCCATCGTAGAGGTTGATCTTTACGCCGGTAACCGGATAATTGGCCAGGGGTCCCTTCTTTACAGATTCGATGATACCCTTTTCCACTGCAGGGAAGTAATTCTTGGGTACGGCGCCGCCGACAACGGACTGCTCGAAGATATAGGGTGTCTCCGGCTCTGCGGAGGGCTCCATAATGATCTTTACGTGACCATACTGGCCGTGTCCGCCGGACTGCTTCTTAT
>DFHD01000080.1:30604-96155 GCA_002372545.1 Lachnospiraceae bacterium UBA3732
TTGAACTCAGTATCCACCTTCTTGCGGATGGTCTCCTTGAAGGCAATCCTGGGCTTCATCAACTCAATCTCCACCTTATACTTTTCGGCAAGGATGTTCTGTACAACATCCAGATGGGTTGCACTGATACCGTAGATCAGTGTCTGGCCGTTATCGCCGTCATTTACTGTCTTTAAGGTGAGATCCTCCATCATCAGCTTACCAAGAGCCTGTGAGATTTTATCCTCATCGCCCTTCTTCTTTGCCGCATAACGGCGGTAAACGTAGGGCTTGGAAATCGTTGTACGGATATAGGTAACAGGATTCTTTCTGGTGGAAAGAGAATCTGTGGTCTGGGTAACGGTCAGCTTGCCGATGGCACCGATATCGCCGGCGTGCAGCTCGGCAACCTCTTCCACCTTGCTGCCGATGATGACGTACAGTTTGCCGAGACGTTCATCAGCGTCCCTGTGATAATTGAAGAGGACATCATCCGGTTTCAGAACGCCGGAATTAACCTTGACCAGAGAATACTTACCGATATACGGATCGGCAATGGTCTTGAATACATAAGCGGACTTCGGCTTGGAGAAGTCGTGGTCTGCCTGGAAGACTTCGTTATTGGTGGTATTGATGCCGGCAACCTTGACCATATCCGGGCCGGGGAAATACTTTACGATATCGGCCATCAGGGTATACATACCTCTGGCCAGTGTATTGGAGCCCATGAGCACGGGAACGATGGAGCATTCATGAACGCCCATACGCATTGCCGCACGGATCTCATCCTCAGAGAAGGACTCACCGCCATCCTCAAAATAGCGCTCCATGAATTCTTCGCTGGTCTCAGCTACTGCCTCGAGAAGAACCTCACGGCAGATGGAAAGGTTTTCCTGTGAGTAATCGGGCACATCAAACTTATCTACCGTACCCTTATCATTCCAGCGCTTTGCCTTCTGCTGGATAACGTTAACATAGCCGACGAACTGCTCATTTTCACGGATGGGCAGGTGGAAGGGCGCGATTTTTTTCCCGTACATATCCTGCAGGTTCTGTACAACCTCACGGAAGCTGGCCTTATCATCGTCCATATTGGTCACGAAGATCATCCTGGGCAGCTTTCTCTTTTCGCAGATCTCCCACGCACGCTTTGTGCCTTCCTCAATGCCGTTCTTACCGGAAATGACGATAATGGCAGCATCCGCAGCGGATACAGCCTCTTCTGTCTCTCCTACAAAATCAAAGTAACCCGGTGTATCCAGAATATTGACCTTATAACCATCCCAGGGAATCGGGATCACTGTGGATTTCAGTGAAATCTTTCTCTTGATCTCTTCTTTTTCATAATCGCTTAAGGTATTGCCGTTTTCCACGGTACCCATGCGGTTTGTGATCCCTGCAAGGTAGGCCATAGCCTCAGCCAGAGACGTTTTTCCGGAGCCCCCATGCCCCAGAAGAACTACATTTCGGATCTTTTCTGTTGTAAATACGTTCATTCCTGCACCTCCGTTAAAGATTTACCTTCTATTTTCCGGAAAGCCGATGCTCAGCCTTCCTGACGAAGCCGCTTCAGTATCTGTTGAAAATACGGCGGCAGTTCGCTCTGAAAAATCATCTCCTCTCCCGTTATCGGATGCCGGAACCCCAATATACCGGCATGCAGGGTCTGTCCCGCAAGAGCAAATGGTGTTTTAGCCGGTCCGTAGACCGTGTCTCCCAGAAGGGGATGCCCCAGAGAGGAAATATGAACCCGGATCTGATGGGTTCTGCCGGTTTCCAGCCGGCATTCGATCAGGGAATATCCCTGAAAACGTTCAATTTCGTGAAAATGTGTGACCGCCCGTTTTCCGTCCTCCCGGCAGCACATTTTCTTTCTGTCGTATACGGAACGGCCAATGGCCTTATCCACGGTAAGCTCTTCAGATGGAAGGTGGCCGTAGCAGACGGCGGTATATACTCTCCGGATGGAGTGGACTGCAAACTGCTCGGAAAGACCCTTATGCGCCGCATCGCTTTTGGCGGCAACGAGAAGTCCGCTGGTATCCTTATCGATCCGGTGAACGATCCCGGGCCGTTCTACGCCGTTTATGGCGGACAGCTTTCCCGCGCAGTGGTAAAGGAGCGCATTCACAAGCGTTCCGTTTTCATTTCCGTTTGCCGGATGCACCACCATGCCCTGCGGCTTATTGACCACGATCAGATCATCATCCTCATAAATCACATCCAGCGGAATGTTTTCAGGCAGGACATCCAACGCCTCAGGCTCTGGAAAATGAATCTCAATCTCATCCCCGGCCTTCAGCTTCAGGGATGCCTTTGCTGTCTTTTGGTTGACCAGCACTCTGTTTTTGTCCATCAGCTGCCGGATATAGGACCTGGAAACCTCCGGAAACTGTTCAGCCAGCAGCTTATCCAGCCGTTTTTCTTCGAAGGAAGAGTCAGCCGTCAGTTTTTCTGTTTTTTCTGCCATTGGGCTTTTCCTCGTAGGTTCCGTCCTCTTTATATATGAGATCGCCGAGCATCACATCAAAATCCTTGCCGTTATAGTAAAAGATAAACAGAATGAGCAGGAGGATGATGCTGCAGGTCACAAAGATATCCGCAAAGTTAAAGACCGGAAAACGGATCAGCTTAACGTAGATATAATCCACAACGTAATGCAGCCGGATCCTGTCGATAAAATTACCGATAGCTCCGCCGAAGAGGCAGGCCAGAAGAAAACGTACAGCACGGTAGCGTTTGGCTCCGGCCGCATTCATAAATACATACAGGATCGCAGCGGAGATCAAAACGGTAAGGATGATCAGTAAAATCTGCTTTCCTCCCAATACGCCCCAGGCGGTTCCGTCATTCCGGATATAGGTAAGAACCAAAGCATCTCCAAGGATTTTTTTCTCTTCCTGATAGCCGATATTCCTCACCACAAAATATTTGATCAGCTGGTCTGCAGCCGCCAGCAGGACCGTGATCAGTAAAAATACGCCAAACTGTTTCTGTTTCACCTTTTGATATATGCCTCCAGCGATTCCTTCATATCCTCTTCCGTGACCTCTCGGGAGATAAGGGCTCTGCCGATACCGGAAAGAAGGATAAACTTCAGTCCGTCAGCCCCAGCCTTTTTATCATTCCGCGTATAGGAAATAATGGCATCCACATCCGCATCTTTAGGAATATCGGGAAGAGGGAAGGATTCCATATAATCCCTGATCTTTTCCCATTCCTCCTCGGAAAGGAATCCCTTCTTTCGGGAAATGTCCGCTGCCAGAAGGGAGCCGATCAGTACACACTCTCCATGAAGAAAGGAAAACTGCATATATTTTTCCAGTGCATGTCCGATGGTATGGCCGAAATTGAGGAGAGCCCTTTCTCCCTTTGTTTCATAGGGATCTGCCTCAACAACATTTTTCTTGATCAGATCCGAATTTTCGATCATATTGATCATGGCTTCGGGCTTGCGGCTTTCGACTTCCGCGCGGTGGCCAGTCAGCCATTGGAAAAAAGCAGCATCCTTAATGAGGGCGCTTTTTACCACCTCTCCCATGCCGGATACGAACTGTCTTCCGTCCAAAGTATCCATGACCGAGGTATTGATGAGTACCAGCTTTGGCATGTGGAAGGCCCCTACCATATTCTTGTAGGAGTCGAGATCAACGCCTGTCTTACCGCCAATACTGGAATCCACAGCGGCAAGAAGAGATGTGGGAATCTGAATAAAATCAATTCCTCTGAGGAAGGTGGCAGCGGCAAAGCCGGTAAGGTCGCCGGTAACGCCTCCGCCCAGCGCTATAAGACAGTCGCTGCGGTGAAAATTATTCCCGATCAGCAGCCGGTAAAGCTGCTCAACTGTAGCCAGCTGCTTACTCTTTTCTCCTTCTGGAAAGACGAAGGTAATAATATTATCCGTATTTCCGGTATGTTTATTCATGATACTGAAAATAGCATCCAAATAAAAGGATGCTACTTTCGAATCGGAAACAATACAATATTTTTTCCTGCACGCAGGATCGTAAGTACGGAGAAAGCCGGAAAGCGCATGAAAAGAATCATCCAGAATGATGTCATATACCGGCTGTCCGTCCTGTGTGATCGTCATCATAGCTTTAACTTTCCTTCAGTTTTAAAAACGGATCGATACCGCTGCCGCCCAGGGTAGATCCATATACGTTTGCCGAGCTGCTGCGGTTCTCATCCCTGGTCTTATTGACAGCCGATGCGCTGCCAAGGCCGCCCGAATCCTCGCCATCCCAGCTTTCAAAGGGAAACTCTGAATTGGCTGAAGGCTTGGAAGCGGAATAACCGGGATCGATGAATGCCTCTGTGTCGATATCATTAACTTCAAGGAAATGGAAATGCTCCTGTACAAGGGTGGCAAATGCACTTTTGTACTCAGAATAACGGGAACGAAGCTCCTGCATAGACTTCTGCATATCCTCCAGATCGGCCTTTGCATTCCTTACGATCTCGTTTGCCCGATTTTTCGCTTCAAGCTCAATGTTACGGGCCATTTTTTCCGCGTTCGTCCGCTGCTCCTCGGAGTTCTTCTCCGCAAGAAGCAGTGACTTCTCAAGGTTTTCTTCCGTGATCTTATAATGCTGCAGCTCATCCGTCAGCGTGATCACACGCTCCTTCAGATCCGCATTGGAACGATAGAGTTCCTCATAGCTGCGATAAACCTCTTCGAAGAAGGAGTTTACATCATCCTTATTGTAACCCAGACCGCCCTTGAATTTTTTTTGCTGAATATCAACAGGTGTCAACATGTTCCCAATTCCCCCCTGCAGATCAAAGTGAAGGTGTTCCGAAGCTCTGGTTCAGTATTTCGTCCCGAAGGTCACCTGATACTTCCATATTAGCCGGAACCGCGATAAAGATATTGGCTGAAATGGCCTTTAATTCCCCCTCAAGGCCGTAGCAGGCGCCGCCGATGAAGTCTATGATCCTCTGGGCGGATTCAACCTGAAGTCCTTCCATATTGATCACCGTCGCTCTTCCCTTTTTCAGGAAATCGGCTACGGTCTGTGCATCGTCAAACTCCATGGGACGGATCACATATACCTCATTTGAAGGAGGAAGATTCTTTCTCTCATAGGAATCGAAGGACACCAGATTATCTCTGGAAAACCGGCGCTCTTTTTTCGGCTCCGGCTGTGGTTTGGGTCTGGCCGGTGCAGAATACTGCTGTTTGGGTGTGTATGCCGGCTGATAGCCGTTTTTCGGCTGACTCTGACGGAAGGAGGGTTGCTTCTCCGGTTCCGGCTGAGGAGCAGGCTGCTGTTTTACCGGCTTCTGTTTCTTCGGCTTTCTGGGTTTAAATGCAGGCTCATATTCATCCGCATCATCTTCATCAAAGATGTCATCATCCTCATCGTAATTATCGTCGTCATCGTCCATTCTGAACAGATCCAAAAAACTCTTACGACCGTTTGCCATTTTGTTTTTTCTCCTTACTGGTGATAAATACGCTCACCGAATATTGCCGTTCCCACACGCACCATGGTGGCACCCTCCTGAACGGCCGTACGGAAATCATGGGTCATACCCATAGACAGAATTTCCATATCAACATTATCTATGTTTTTCGATTTTATGTCAAGCAGTAATTCATGCATATCGCTGAATACAGGTCGGTTTTCTTCGCCATTTTCAACAAAAGGAGCAATGGTCATGAGTCCCTTGATCCTGACATGCTGAAGGGGGGCAATGCTCCGTACGAGCTCCTCTGTATTTTCGGGAGCAAGACCGAATTTTGTCTCCTCTCCCGCCGCATTTACCTCGATCAGGATATCCTGTACCTTCCCGATTCGCGCCGCCTCTTTTTCAATGGTTTCTGCCAGGTGGAGCGAATCCACGGAATGGATCAGCGAGGTATGGGGAAGGATCATCCTTACCTTATTGGTCTGCAGATGACCAATGGCATGCAGCCTCACCGGATGGGTAAGCTCCAGCGCCTTCTGCCTGAGCTCCTGCGGATAGTTTTCTCCGAAATCCATAACGCCGTGCTCCGCCAGCTCTTCCATATCGCTGAGGGGCTTTGTCTTGCTGACTGCAATAAGCGTGATCTCCGCCGGGTCTCTGCCGACCTCCTTTGCCGCCTCATCGATTGCTTTTCTTACCGCCATATAACGGTCGTAGATCATGATGTTCACCTTCCTGCTAATATAGTGTCTGGTTTTCCTTTACCTCGTCCGCATCCAGAACGATGTTGTCATATTCCTTCAGAAGCCGTCCATCCTTGATGATGGTGAATTCGTCCTGGGATTTAACGATCTCGATCTCGGTGAAATCCGCGATACCTTCATTGGCTACAAATACGCCGGATACCTGGATACGTTCCAGAGCCGAAACGGCAAGCGTCTCAGTCCGGTATGGTTTTACCAGCTGGGCGGCAATGTCCAGCCGGGATTCTTCGACGTAATAATACTGCTCAACATGCTTAAAAGCGTTCAGCGGCTTTTCCTCATCATCACTCGAACCGTCCTCGTGAATCGTACGGATGGTGACAAGCGGGTCTTTCGGGTCGGTCAGGTTCACATAATCCACGGGCACCTTATATACGGTTTTTTCGACGATAGAGGAATTGGGAATCTTCAGACCCTCATAACGGTTCAGAATGATCTCGATATTCAAAAACCGCTCATCAATATAATCGATCATGTATTTATCCAGCGAAAGGACAAGGAAATTCGAATCACTTTTCCGGATGATCTCATATTCGCTGTAATGATCCTGGGTGGAGCCGTTGATGGTAAAGCGGATCTCGCTTTCCGCCATAATGGAAGTCGTTTCCTCTTCGGTAAGCTGGCATACGATCTTCCAGTTTTCATCCGTGACGATCTTGAATACCGTAGAGCCGGCGTTCATGATATCCCCGGATTTCAGAGACTGCTTTTTATAATCGGCCTTGACGAAATCCGACTCAGTCAGCGTTTCCGGCGTTTTGGCTTCCATTCCGTCGACATAATAGACGATAATGCCGCTGTCGGCCGAATGAATGGATTCCAGCGTTGAGGATACGGCCGCGCCGCCCTCTTTCACCATCTGGACCATAATACTGTTGGAAAGCTCCATGACCTTGCTTTCGATCTGTCCCTTGAAATTATAGATGGTGTAGAATTCTTCATCTTTATAGCTGCTTTTATAAACATCGATGGCGGAACGGATATCCGAATAGTCGGCAGACGTAAATTCCTTTGCCGATGATGTGGGCGTAGTCTGGATTTCCTTGATCACATTTCCCGTTTCGTCCACTGTACAAACAGGTGCGTTCTTGGAAACGCGGTCTCCGTCCCTCACAAAGTAGATCAGATAGCCGGATTTAGTGGAAGTAACCTCCTTTTCCGATCTGAGGGCAATGCCTGTACAGGAAATATTATTATTGATATTCGAGGAGCTGATCTGATAGGTGGTGATGGGCTTCTTGGTCATGGCAATGATGATACTGGCCGCCACATAGACAAGAACCACGCCGAACAGGATCAGCGCTGCATTCATTTTGACTGTCCGGGTGATCCGGACTACATTGGAATCTCGATTTTTTCTTGACATGTAATGCCTCTTCCGGGGGTTGATTTATTTGCAACGAGCTATTTATTAAACAAAATGGAATATTTGCCGTACAGGTCATCTTCGGCATCTGCACAGTAAATGGTATACGGAACGCCGTCGATGGTACAGTTCATGGTCAGCACATGGCCGGCCTGCTGCGTGGTGCCTGTTTTCCATTCCTGGATCTCAATATTCGAGGGAAGAAACTTCGTTCCGGCCAGAAATGAATTGGTGGGCGAAATCTCATCGGACACCTCTTCGTCGTAGGCATTCCTGTAGGTGTAGGAAAACGAACGGTTCTGGTCAATTTCCCGGATATCCGGATATTCTGCAGCCTTCTGCATCAGAAGATACATATCGTAGGCTGTGGTATAATGATCCGAATCATGCAGACCGTGAGGATTGACATAGTGGGTTCCCACCATATCCAGCTCTTCGGCCTTACTGTTCATCATGCTGACGAAGGTATCCACATCTCCGCCCACGGCCTCCGCCAGGATCACAGCATAATCGTTGTAGGAACGAATCAGCATACCATACAGAAGATTCCGCACTGTGATGGAGCAGCCTTCCGAAAGGTTGCTTCTTACCGCATCCGGATCGCTGACATCCGGTTCATGATCAAGCGTGATCACATCGTCCTTGGAAAGCTTTCCCGCGTTTATCGCATCCATGACCAGAATGGCAGTCATGATCTTGGTGGTGGACGCCGGATAGATCCGCTTATACGGATTTTTGGAAACGACGACACGCTTATCCTTCTGATCCACCATCATGACGGCAAAACAGGTTTCCAGACCATCCGCCGATACATCCCGGTCGGAAGGGGGAACCGCGTAATCCGCATGAAACCCGCCGGCCGGAAGCAGCTTCAGATCGGCAGGTACGGGAACATTCATTTCTTCATCAGTGGAAAAGGTATTTTTCCCTGTACGGGTATTGGTCAGCTGCAGAAAGAAGAATCCGGCAGCAAATACCAGCAGGGATACTACATAGATACATATTTTTTTCATTTCTAACTCTCGTGTTTATAAAGCTTTCTCCAGTCCAGGTCGCCCCGTTCAAGAGATTTGATCAGAAGCTCTGCGGAGGCAATATTGGAAGCAAAAGGAATGCTGTAAAGATCGCAGAGCATATTGATCGAATAAAAATCATTGTTATGCGGCTGCCCTTCCACTGTTTCGCGGAAAAAGATCACCATATCCATCTGATTCGCTTCAATCTGTGTTGCGATCTGCTGTACGCCACCAAGATGTCCCGCAAGAAACTTATGCACGGGAATACCGGCAGCTTCCTCCACAAGCCTGCCTGTCGTTTCTGTTGCATAGAGATCGTGTCTCCCCAGAATCCCCCTGTAGGCAATGCAGAAATTCTGCATCAGCTTTTTTTTCGGATCGTGGGAAATCAGAACAATGTTCATAGTCACCTCCCGGTCAGAACTTTCTCTTCTGCATGCTCACATTCAGTACCAGCCCTATTCCGATGGCCGTACTCATCAGCGAAGAAAGTCCGTAGCTGATGAACGGCAAAGGAATTCCCGTATTGGGAAGAAGCTTCGTCGTTACCCCGATATTGATGAATGACTGGTACCCGATGAGGCACGCCACCCCCATAGCCAGAAGCCGTCCCGTGATATCCCTGGCACGCCTGGCCACACGTATACATTGTAACACTATCAGCAGGATAAGAGCAAGCGTTATCACACTTCCGATGAACCCAAAACTCTCTCCGATGGCGGAAAAAATGAAATCCGTCTGCTGCTCGGGAATGATCCCGGATGCTTTTACCGTTCCTTCCGCATTCAGCCCCTGTCCCTTCAGTCTTCCGTTGCCGATAGCCATGATGGAATAATTCTGCTGATCATTGGTATCCTGATATTCCGAAGGATAGATGAAGGACATGATCCGGTTCACCTGATGCTCATAAAGGAGCTTCTGGTCGGGCTTTTGTACATACCAGATAAAGACCGTAAAGGCCGGGATCAGGATCAGGAGCGCCGTCAGGATGATCTTATAGCTGAGTCCGGCAAGATACAGCATGGTCAGGAGGACAAAGGTCATGCAAAGGGTGGTGGAAAGGTCCGGCTGTTTATAGATCAGTACAATGGGAACCAGCGTAGCTGCACCGAACCGCATCAGTCCCCTGAAGGTATTGACCTTATCCTCATCTGTCAGCTTGGTCAGAAGGTTCGCCATGTAGACGATCATGATCACCTTCGTCAGCTCCGAGGGCTGGAATGTAATGGAGCCGAGTGTAAACCACCGGGTGGCGTTATTGACATTGATCCCGAAAAACAGTACCCCAAGAAGAAGAGCCGTACTGATCAGATACAGAGGAATATAAAGGCGCACGAAAATATGATAATCAAAGGCCATGACCGCCAGAATGATCACCAGACTCATTACCGCACCGATCGTCTGTTTACCTGTGTAATAGGTATCCACACTGTTGATCACCACTACTCCCATCGACATGGCTGCGATCACCAGAAGCAGCAGGAAGTAATTGGCATTTTTCAAATATTGTTTTCGCAGCATCATAAAGCGTTAATCACCGCCCACATTGTTTTTGTTGAATTCCATGTCGATCAGGGCTTCCTTCTCATACATATACGCATAGACAAAGCTGGATAGCTCAGCAGCATTTCTGGAGGAATAACCATTCTGGATGATCGCCGTCATGGCATAATCCGGATTTTCATAGGGCGCATAGGATAGGAAAAGGGAATGCGTCGGCATATCCTCACTCTCCTGCGCGGTTCCCGTTTTTCCGGCAATACTCACAGATAATGAATTTAACAGCTTTATGTCTTCCAGATCGTCCGTTACGACCAGGCGCATCCCGTAGTGGATCCTCTCCCAGAGGGAGGGCGCACAGTTCACCTGGCTGTAGACGGAATGCTCGGCCGTCATTATGGTATTCCCCTGATAATCGGTGATTTTGCTGAGCAGCGTCGGGTTATAAACCGTACCGCTGTTGGCAATCCCGGTTATATACTTGGACAGCTGAATAGGGGCAAAGTTATTGGTACCCTGCCCTATGGCGGAGAGCACCGCATCCGAATCGGATATATGAGGAGATATTTCCGGCAGTTCAAAGCCGCTCTCCTCTCCGAGACCAAACTGTTCTGCGTATTTCCGGAGAGAGGCCAGCCCCATGCTGTCGTTATACGTGCCGTTATCATCAGCCAGCCGGTAACCGACGGTATAATAAAAATAATTACAGGAAACATCCAGAGCTTCGGAAATCCCGACAGAACCGTGGGTAATATGCTGCTGATTGTAGATCCAGCAGCGGGGCTTGGTAAATACCTGCTCAAACTCGCCCAGGTCCGTGATCACGGAATCTTCGGCGATAACGCCCTCATTCACGCCGGCAATGGTGGATACGATCTTATAGGTGGAGCCGGGGGCGATCCGCATCATGGAGGCCCGGTTATAGAGCGGGCTGGTCTTATCATGAAGCAGCATGTCATAATAATCCGGATCCACGGAATTGGTCAGATAGTTATTATCGTAGCTGGGATAGGAAACATAGGCTCTTTCCTCTCCCGTATGCACGTCTGTCACGATAATGGAGCCGGAACAGGGCGGAATGGCCAGCATCTGCGGCGTGATCTCCAGCGTCTCGATCTTCTTCAGGATAAAGGAATAGGAATCGTACATTCCCCTGGTATATTCATCGTAAAGCGTATCATTTTCTTTATTCAGAATACCCTGGTCATACAGGAGCTGGATCACTTCGCTTCCCAGGATCTCGCCGTAGCCGATCATGTAACGGATCATCTTGTTCTGAAATTCCTCATCGGATTCCAGCGAGCTGATGATATGCTCGCGAAGAAGGTTATAAATATCGTCCGAATCATAATAGGTTCCGGTCTCTTCGATCGACGTGACATCAATGGCCTCTATGGCGATCAGGTGCTGAAGAAATTCCTTCAGGCTGAGCGAACCATCCACATACTGCTGGAAAACCGGATCATCATCCGGCACCTTGCTTCTGAGATAGAGCTCATCATCCCGGAGCTTCTCGCAGATATATTCCATATAGTCTTTATATTCTTCACTGAGATTCTGTATATTTTCCGGCTCATCCGTCAGAAGCTTCCGGATCTTTTCCGCCACGGAGGAGCTTCGGGCCAGGATCCTGCGGTAAATATCTCTCTCCAGATCGGTGGCGCCGCTTTGCCCCATCAGATTGATCTTCAGCTGATGATTGGCAAAAAGGCCGGCGTACACATCGGTGATGGCAATTACGTTTTTATCGTTTTGTTCCGGAGGAAAAGCAATATTCAGAGTATTCCGGACAATGATCTCGGCAATTTCCTTTTCCAGAATATCGTAGCAGTACTTCTGCAGGTCCGCATCAATGGAAAGATAGACATCGTTTCCGGCTACCGCGGGGGTGGAGCTTTTCACCTCGAGCACCTTGCCCATATTGTCAACAGAAAGGGTTTCCACGCCGTCCGTTCCGTGGAGCTGAAGCTCATAAACCTGCTCCACACCGGTCTTTCCCACGACATCCTCACTGTCATACTTTACACTTTCATCCTGCTTTGCGTAATATTCGATATCCTCCTCGGAGGCCGTGCCCACGTATCCGATAATGTAGGAAAAATACTTGGCGTCATTATATACCCGAAGAGATTCCGCCTTCATATCCATGCCAAGGAGGGTATCCTTATTTTCGGTAATGACGGCCCGGCTTTTTTCGGAAATATCATGGGCAATCTCGATGCTGACATACTGCTGGAAACGGTTGAGCCACAGATTATAGCGGCAGCCGAGGATCTGCAGCTGGCGTTCGATGGGAAGGGTGCTGTCGATGGAAAAAACCTCATCCCGAAGATACTCGAAAACCGTCAGAGCATCGGCAGTTTTTTGTTCCTCTGTCAGGTCGGAAAGACTGGGAACCGCATAGACATCCCGGAGGAAAAGCTCCAGCCTGCTTCCGGATATCGTAAAGACCGGATTGCCGTTTCTGAGACTGATGGGAAAGCTGTTATCCAGCTTATCCCCGTCATTTTCAAGGATCGTGATGGTATCGTTCAGTATCTGGTTCTTCAGCTCATTTTCAGAGATTCCCAGAGACTCCGCCCGGGCTGCCATTTCAATATCATTGGCAAAGGTCAGCGTATAGGAAACCTTGTTGTAGGCCAGGAGTTTTCCGTTAACGTCATAGATATCGCCCCGGATGGCACTGATATTCCGGGTCTTTTCCGAAGTTTCATTGAAGCTTTCGGTATGGGAAACCCCTTCCCGGATCTGGAGCACAAAAAGCCGGTGCGTCAATAAGCCGAACAGCACCAGGATGATCACCGTAACGGTAAAGATACGGCTCTTCACATATTCAGTTATGAGCTCCCAGAGAGCCCTGAACATATCCTTTAAGGCGTTCATGCCAAATCCTTTCTCTTAGCCGCAGATTTCTTCAGCCAGGTGTTGATCCATACATATCCCCGGTAGATGACAGCGGTGGCCACCACAGTTGCGATCATCTGGGGAAGGATACGGTGAAGAAAATAATATCTGAATTCCGTCCGGTTCCGGAGAAGAAAGCCGGTCACATAAACAATAAAACGAACGACAAAGGTATCTACTGCGATAATGAATACCGGAAGCATAACATCCTTCATCATGTAATTCTTGTGGAAAAATCCGTTCAGATAGCCAACGATCATGTAAAGCAGCATATATCCGCCTAAATAGGGGCTGAAAAAGACATCTAAAAGAAAGCCGGAAAAGAAACCGGTGAGCATACCCTCTCTTCTTCCCCGCATGATCCCGAAGGACATGGTCAGGATCAGCAAAAGATCCGGCGAAAAGCCGGTAAGATCATGGTAGGCAAATACGGTTGTTTCCAGCAGGAATGAAAGCAGAATGAGTATACCGGTTACAATCACTCTTTTCATCAGTAAGTCACTTCCTGTTTCCGGTCCAGAATAACCAGAACCTCGGTAATATCCCGGAATTCGGCGGATGGGGATATTTTTGCCGTGGCAGTCAGGTTATTGGAATCCGGGGTTATGCTTTCGATATAGCCGATGGTAAGGCCGTAATGATAACGGTCGCTGACCCGGCTGGTCACTACCTTGTCTCCTGCCTGTACGCCGGCAGCCACATTGATATCCACGGCAATGAGATAGCCGTCATCAATATTTCTGAGGCTTCCTTCGACTGTACAGACAGTGCCGGCCTCTCCGATCTCCGCAGTAATAAAGGAATGGTCATCGATAATGGCTCTGACCTTGGAATAATCGTCATACGCTTCGGTAACGATGCCCAGAAGTCCGTTTCCGGCCATCACATTACAATCGGCATATACGCCGTCATTGAGTCCCTTATCAATATAAAACTCATTATACCAGCCGGAGGGATCCGTCATGATCACTCTGGCAGCGGTTTTCTCATAATCCGGATACAGCTGGTCCAGCTGGTAAAGGCTGCGCAGTCCGGAAAGCTCGCTGAGCTCGGTCTGGTTACGGAGAAGCGCCTCCTCCTTATCCTCGAGCTGTTTTTTCAGCAACTCATTTTCCGCCATCAGCTTGTCGTTTTCCTTACGCTCTTCCAGCTTATCGTCCACCCAGCCGGCAATCTTATCGATTCCTTCCTGCATGGGAAGGATCACCTTTGCCGTATAGCGTTTCACCGGGCGAAGAATATCTGTAAAAGCAGACAGCACAAAAAGTCCTATACAGATCACCGACAGGACTAACAGAAGATATTTCGGATGGATATCCTTTTTATAATCAAATTTCACGATTCAAGTACCCGCGTTCAGCGAGGCTGACATAGCAGTCGTCGCCTATGATAATATGATCCAGAAGAATGATGCCAAGCTCATCTCCCAGTCTCCTGATCCGGAGTGTAACGGCCAGATCGGCGCTGCTCGGCTCAGGATTTCCTGAAGGATGATTATGCAGAAGAACCACGCTTACAGCATCCGAACGAAGCGCTTCCAGAAAAACCTCTCTGGGAGAGATCAGGGAACGGTTTACCGAGCCTTTGGTCAGCATAACCTCTCGAAGAAGCTCATTGGCAGAGGAAAAAAAGAGACCATAGACTCTTTCCCGGGTATAGTACCGGGTGCGTTCCATAAAGTAATCCGCAATTTCCCCGGATGAACAGAGGGTTACGCCCGGATGACGCATTTCGCTGGCAGTCCGCCCGGCAATCTCCGCTGCCGCAGCAAGCTGACAGGCTCGTGAACGGCCGATTCCGGGAATCCGCTGCAGCTCGTTGATCGTAAGATACTGCAGCCCGGCGAGGCCTTTATGCACCGGATGAGCCTGAAGAACGAGACGGGCCAGATCGATGGCACTGTATTTTTCCGTGCCGCTGCCGATGATCAGCGCGAGAAGCTCCGCGTCGGAAAGGCTCTCCCGCCCCAGCCGGATCAGCCGCTCTCTGGGCTTATCCACCTCGGTCATTTTATTTATGGATAATTCATTCATATCGTTTCCTTTCCGCCTCTCCGGGACGAAGGAAACCATATCATTATAGCATAAATAGAGATGCGTGGGAAGCCGGAAATGCATCCGGCATCGAAGGGCCTATCCGGATGCTCCAAACGATGATCTTTCTGAAATGATCATCCGATCAGGCCGGCTCCAAGCATTTTCTGCAGGGAAAGCATTGCGCCATATTTGGCATGCGGATAGGTAAGACCGCCCTGGAAGAATACGGAATAAGGGGGCTTCATGGGCGCATCTGCCGAAAGCTCAATGGAGGCACCGGATACAAAAGCGCCTGCCGCCATGATCACCGGGCAGTCATATCCCGGCATATCCCAGGGAATGGGTTTAACATAGCTGTCCACCGGAGCTGCCGCCTGAATGCCTTCGCAGAAGGCCTGTACCAGCTCAGGTTTGCCGAAGGTGATGGCTTCGATGATGTCCGCCCGGGGACTGTCCGACGCCGGAAACGCCTTAAAGCCGTGCTTTTCAAATAATCTTGCGGTGAAAAGGGCTCCCTTTACAGCAGCGGCTGTTACCACAGGCGCAAGGAAAAGACCCTGGGTCAAAAGGCGCGTATTGCCGAGAGACGCCCCAACCTCGCCGGCCAGTCCCGGTGTAGTCAGCCGGATGGCCGCCTGCTCCACATATTCCGCCTTACCGGCAATGTAGCCCCCGATCGGAGAAATTCCTCCTCCCGGATTTTTGATGAGCGAACCCACGACCAGATCGGCTCCGAAATCTGAAGGCTCCTTCAGCTGGACAAATTCGCCGTAGCAGTTATCCACAAGAACGATCACATCGGGGCGGAGCTTTTTCACATAAGAAATGGCTTCGCCGATCTCCTCAACTCTGAGCGAGGGACGTGTGGAGTATCCTCTCGAACGCTGAATGGCAACCAGCCTGGTTTTCTCCTTCAGCTTTTCCTTTATTCCATCAAAATCAAAATGTCCGTCCGGCAGAAGATCCACCTGGTCATAGGTAATGCCATATTCCCTGAGACATCCCTTTTCCGGCCGGATACCGATAACGCCCTGCAGCGTATCGTAGGGAAGACCGGATATGGCAAGAATCTCATCTCCCGGCCGGAGATTTCCTGCGAAGGCCAGTGCCAGCGCGTGGGTTCCGCAGGTGATCTGGGAACGCACCAGTGCCTTTTCCGTATGGAAAACCGATGCATAGATTTCCTCCAGTGCATCTCTTCCGCTGTCATTATAGCCGTATCCTGTACTTCCGGCAAAATGTGCCTCTGCCAGCTTTGCCTTCTGCATGGCAGACAGTACCTTTAGCTGGTTCTGCTCGGCGATATCGTCTATCTCCAGATAGCGCTGACGCAGCTCCTCTTCCGTTTCCGCCGCGAGCTTCAGCACCTCGTCGGAAATCCCCATTTCCCTGTAAATCCGATTGTCCTTCAAATCAGGCCTCCTGTTATTCTATTATTCTGTAACCGTTCAGTAATACACTTTTTCATGAATGAATATACTGATGCAGTTATTTAGAAAGCGTTGCAATAATTGCGCATATCCTCCGGCAGATAAGAAACGATCTCCCGCAGCAGCTCTTCATCCGTCTTTCCGGTTTTATCAATAAAGATCGTATTCTTTTCGCGCCGGAACCAGGTCATCTGCCTTTTGGCCAGATGTCTTGTATTCCTTTTCAGTTCCTCCACCGCCTCATCCAGACTCAATTCTCCGTAGAGATAGGCCAGGATCTCCTTATATCCGATGGCCTGCATGGACTGGTGCTCCATGCCGAGACCGGCATCATGCAGCCTTTTCACCTCATCGACCAGTCCGTTTTCCATCATGAGATCCACCCGTCTGTCAATCCTTCGGTAAAGGTTTTCCCTGTCCATTGTCAGAACAAAATACCGGGACAGATATACCGGCTCTCTCTCCCTTTCCTCTTCATTATGGGCGGAAAAGAGCTGGCCGGTGGAATCCATATATTCCAGCGCCCGGGATACCTTTTTCACATTATTGGCGTGGGTTGTGGCCGCATATTCCGGATCGCGTTCCGTAAGAAGCCGGTAAAGCTCCTCCCGTCCGCCTTCCGTTTCCGCCATGGCCGCATAATTCTCCCGGATCTCATGTGATACGGTTCCTGTAAATCGGATATCATACAGAACCGCCTGGATATAAAACCCTGTTCCGCCGATAAGAATGGGAATATGCCCCCGCGAAACTGTTTCCCTTATGGCTTTTTCCGCCAGAACCTTGTAATCCGTAACATCAAAGGGTCTGGCCGGATCCGCCACATCGATCAGATGATGGGGGATTCCCTGCATCTCCTCCGGAGAGGGCTTTGCCGTTCCGATATCCATTCCCTTATAAACGGCCTGGGAGTCGGCCGAAAGGATCTCGCCTCCCAGGCTTCGGGCCAGAGAAAGCGAAAGCTCTGTCTTTCCGATCCCCGTGGGACCGCTGAGTATGATCAGTGGCTGTTTCATTCAACAATCCGCTTGAATTTTTTATCAAGCTCCTCCTTGGTCATGCGTATGATGGTCGGGCGGCCATGGGGGCAGGTGTAGGGATTATCCAGCGTAAGAAGCTTTTCAATCAGAATCTGCGCCTCTTCAAAGGAAATGGTCTGGTTGCCCTTAATGGCAGCCTTGCAGCCCATGGTAGCCAGCTTATGGACAAAGATATCTTCGGTAAGTCCGGTTATACCTTCTGCCAGATATGCAATGAATTCCTGGAAAATCTCAAAGCCGTCAAGCCCGATCAGATTTACCGGAACGCTTCTCAGAGAAATATCATTCCCGCCGAAATCCTCCAGCTCAAAGCCGGTCTTTTCAAAGATCTCCCTGTATTCCATGACTGCAGCCTTTTCCTTCGCCGATAAATGAAATACCCTCGGCGGGAAAATCTGCTGCGATACCACGGCTCTTTTCCGGAATTCCGCCAGAAAGGTTTCATAATTCACCTTTTCATGGGCAGCGTGCTGATCCATCAGATAAAGGCAGCCATCATATTCCGTGATCCAGTATGTGCGGAAAACCTGGCCGATGATCCGGTGATGCGGCAGTGCATTCCTGGAAAGATAGGCATCATCCAGCAGGGTTTCCTGACGGAACTCAGCCTGCGTATGCTGAAGATCCGTATTTTTTTCCGCCGCATCCTTTTCCTGCTGCTCCCGGAGTTTTTCCCTGTAGGAATCCGGAAGCATAGCCTCAAGCATGGAAAAGCTGTTTTTTCCGGCAGAAGGGCCAGCAGCGGAAAAACCGGCGGAAGAACCAGCCGGTCTTCCTGCGCCTGAGGAAGGCATGCTCCGGTTAAATTCCGGCTTCTCTTCTACAAAGGAATCTGCAGACCTTGCCATGGAAGGCGCTTTTGGGAGAAAATCCTCCTGCTTTGGCGGTGTGTAAAGCTTACTCTTCTGGCCGTAATCCTTATCCATATCCGGGATCATTTCCCGGTTGGCGAGCGCATCCGCCACGGCATGATAGCAGGCGGAAAACAGTGTCTTTTCATCACTGAACCGGAACTCCCTTTTGGCCGGATGAACATTGATGTCGCAGTCCTCCATCGGAAGACTGAAAAACAGGACCGTAAAGGGAAAACGGTGCTGCATCACATAGGTTTTATATGCCTCTTCTATTGCTCTCGTGATCACCGGACTCTTTATGTATCGTTTATTCACATAATAGTTTTCAAAGCTCCGGTTTCCCTTGGCAAGGAAGGGCTTTCCCACGAAGCCCGTAACCCGGATATTTCCCGTGGCTCCGTCCACAGGAAGCAGGCTTTTGGCGATATCCCTGCCGTAAATCTGATAGACCGTTTCCTCAAGGCTTCCGTTACCGGAGGTTTCCAGAACGCTTTTTCCATTGGCAATCAGCCGGAAGCGGATATCCGGTTCGGCTAAGGCAATATGGGACATGAGATCCGAAATATAGGCGCCCTCTGTCATGTTGGACTTCAGATATTTCAGCCGGGCCGGAGTATTATAAAACAAATTTCGCGCAACGATGGTGGTTCCGTCGGGTGCGCCCACCTCGTCGAGGCTGATCTCCCGGCCGCCGTGGATCACATACCGCACGCCGGTATCTGCATCCCGGACCTTGGTGATCATTTCGGTTTCCGTTACAGCGGCAATGGTGGAAAGCGCCTCTCCTCTGAACCCCAGAGTCATCATGCTGTTTAGATCCTCTATTTCCGTCAGCTTGGATGTGGCATGGCTGAGGTAAGCGGTTTTCACTTCCTCCTTTGGGATACCGCAGCCGTTATCCGTTACCCGGATCATGGAGGTTCCCCCGTCCTTGATCTCTACGGTAATGGATGTTGCGCCGGCGTCTACAGAGTTTTCCACCAGCTCCTTTACCACAGACATCGGACGTTCAATTACCTCGCCGGCAGCGATCTTATCAATTGTTTTCTGGTCAAGTACACGGATCATTTCTGCAGCCTTTCTTTCAGCTCCTGAAGATAAAGCATGGATTTCACGGGTGTCATATGGTCAATATCAAGAGACCGGAGCTCTGCTGCAATGCTTCGCTCCTCCTCATTGGAGAAAAGGGAAAGCTGTCCCTCGATCTCCCGGCTCTTCTTTCTGGGAGCGGATTTTGCCGGCGTAAGCCCGGTAACAATGGTCCGCGCATTCCCTGTCACATCCTCCTCGGCCAGATGCGCGGCAATCTCTCTTGCACGGGCGATCACGGCATCGGGAATACCGGCGAGTCTGGCTACATCAATACCATAGGAACGGTCTGCGCCGCCGGGAACGATCTTTCTGAGAAACAGGATCCTGTCCTGATCCTGCTTTACCGCTATACAGTAATTCGCAACAGATGGAAGCTTGCCTTCAAGCTCCGTCAGTTCATGATAATGCGTGGCAAAAAGGGTCTTTGCGCCAAGAAGCTCCGGATCGGCAATATATTCCACAACCGCCCAGGCAATGGAAAGCCCGTCAAAGGTCGATGTGCCGCGCCCAATCTCGTCCATGATGATCAAAGACCGCTTTGTGGCATGACGAAGGATATTGGCAACCTCGCTCATCTCCACCATGAATGTGGACTGGCCGGCTGCCAGGTCATCGCTGGCGCCGACTCTGGTAAATATCCGGTCGGAAATGGATATTTCCGCACTTTCGGCCGGTACAAAGGAGCCAATCTGCGCCATCAAGCAGATCAGGGCGACCTGACGCATATAGGTGGATTTTCCCGCCATATTGGGGCCTGTGATCACAGCGATCCGGTGATCCTCCTGATCCAGATGGGTATCATTGGCAATAAACTGCCCATCCTCCAGCATCTGCTCCACAACAGGATGACGGCCGTTTATGATATCGATCCTTCCGTCGCTGCGGATCACCGGCCGGACATAATGGTTCTGCACCGCAACATAGGAAAGGGAAGCCAGTGCATCAAGCTCCGCAATAAAATCAGCCATTTTCTGTACGCGAAGGATTTCGGCACCCACCTTGCTGCGAACCTCGCAGAAAAGCTCATATTCCAGATGGAACAGCTTATCCTCTGCGCCCAGGACCAGGTCGGAAAGCTGGTTCAGCTCAGTGGTGGTAAAACGCTCGGATCCGGTAAGCGTCTGCTTACGGATAAAATAATCGGGAACCTGACTGAGGAAGGAATTGGTCACCTCCAGAAAATAGCCGAATACCCGGTTATATTTCAGTTTCAGCGTGCGGATACCCGTATTCTGCCGTTCCTTTTCCTCCAGCGCAGCCAGAAGCTCCTTGGAGTTGGCTTTTGTGGATTTGAATTCATCCAGCCCGGCATTATATCCATCCTTAAAAATGCCGCCCTCCTTTACCGTAAGCGGTGCATCATCCCGGATTGCGGTAAGGAGTTCATAAATATCCTCGAGCGGATCAAATTCCGCCTTGATCCGGTCCAGAATACCGCTGGAAAGATCAGTCAGCTGCTGACGGATATACGGCAGATATTTGATCGACTCTCTGAGACTCAGCATATCCCGGGGATTCGCCGTGCCGAGAGATACCCTGGTCATGAGCCGTTCCAGATCATATACGGCGCTGAGATACTCACGCATCTCATCCCGCAGCATCAGATTCCGGTTCAGCTCTTCCACGGCATCCAGCCGGTCATTTATCGCCTTATCATCAAGAAGCGGCATCTCCACATAATGCCGGAGACGTCTTGCCCCCATTGCTGTTTTTGTCTTGTCCAGAACCCAGAGAAGCGATCCTCGCTTATTGGCGGAACGCATGGTCTCCGTCAGCTCCAGATTGCGTCTTGTAGCCGCATCCAACGTCATCGCCGCATCCGTACGGTAGATGGAAATATCATTGATCTGACTCATGGTTTCCATCTGCGTATCGGCCAGGTACAATAGAAGGCTCCCGGCAGCAAGAACCGCTTCCGGGAGTTCCGAAAAGCCCAGTCCCTCCAGAGAAGCCACCTGGAATTGGGCAAGCAGTGTGTTCCGGCAGACATCCGGGCGGAAATATCTGGCAGGCGCGCTGGAAAGGGCGGCGCCGGCCTCTGCGGCATAAGCCTGAAGTTCCCGGAAAAGCGTCTCCTCTTCCTTTTCGATCTCCGGATCGGCAAGAACCTCCCGGGGGCGGAATTTCTGCAGCTCATCCATTATACTTTCCGGACGGGAAAGAGTTGTTGCATAAAAGGTTCCTGTACTGATATCCGCCGTCGCAATACCGTACCTTCCGGAGAGTACGGATATCGTGAACAGGTAATTATTCCTGGCTTCATCCAGATTTTCGGGTGCCAGATTGGTTCCCGGCGTGACGATCCGGATCACCTTTCGCTCCACCAGACCTTTGGCCAGCTTCGGATCCTCAACCTGTTCGCAGATTGCCACCTTATAGCCTTTGTCGATCAGTCTGGAGATGTAATTATCGGCTGCATGATAAGGAACGCCGCACATGGGTGCCCTTTCCTCCATTCCGCAGTCTTTTCCCGTAAGCGTAAGCTCCAGTTCGCGGGAAACCAGCTCTGCCTGGTCGAAAAACAGCTCATAAAAATCGCCCAGACGATAAAATAGGATACAGTCCGGGTATTCTTTTCTGGTATTCAGATAATGTTCCATCATGGGAGAGAGCTTCTCTGCCATTTTTTTCTCCGTTTCCTTAATGCAGGTATCCTACCTGCTAAACCGTTATTCGTTCATAATGCTTCCGAAATAATAAAATCCTTTGCAGGTATCCAGCCGGACAGGAATGATCTGGCCGAGAAGGTCCGGTGTGCCCGGAAAATGAACGGTAATATTATGCTCTGTCTTGCCCGTCATATAGCCCGGCGTATGCCGGTTTTCCTCCTCGCAGAGAACCGGGAGCACCTGTCCGGTAAAGCGGGCGGTAACCTCGGTACTCCTCCTGCGGACCACCTCGAGAAGCGTCTGGAAGCGATGGCTTACCAGATCGGCCGGAAGCTGCTCCATTTCCGCCGCGGGTGTATTGCTCCGGACAGAATAAATAAAGGTAAAGGCCTGGTCATAGCCTACCTGCTCTACAAGAGAAACCGTATCGGCAAAATCCTGATCGGTCTCTCCGGGGAAGCCTACCATGATATCCGTAGTCAGACTGACGTCCGGAACGGCTTTGCGGATCTTCTCCACTAGAAGGAGGTAATCCTCCCGGGTATAATGCCGGTTCATCCGGCGAAGCACATCGGTGGAGCCGGACTGTACGGGAAGATGAATATGCTTGCATACCTTCTCTTCTTCAGCCACTACCCGGATCAGATCCTCAGAAAGATCCTTGGGATGACTGGTCATGAAGCGGACTCTCTCGATCCCTTCAATACGGCATACATCCCGGAGAAGGTTCGGGAAGGCATAACCGGTCGTACTCTTCAGAATCTCACTCTTCTCCTTTTCCATGAAATTCACGCCGTAGGAATTGACATTCTGGCCGAGAAGCATGATTTCCTTAACGCCGTCTTCAGCGAGAGCGCGCACATCCATCAGGATATCCTCGGGAATCCGGCTCCTTTCCCTTCCTCTGACGGAGGGAACTACACAGTAGGTGCAGAAGTTATTGCAGCCGTACATGATATTCACACCGCCCTTAAAGGCATATTTTCTTCTTTCCGGCAGGTGCTCCACATGCTCCTTCGGGCTGTCCCAGATTTCCATTACCTGCTTTTCCCCGTTCAGCAGCCGCTCAATAAATACCGGCGCGCGGTGGAAATTGAAGGTGCCGAACATCAGATCCACAAAGGGAAATTTTTCCCTTACATACTGAACAGTATCCTCCTTCTGCATCATGCAGCCGCAGAGGCCGATGATCATATCCGGATTCTTTTCCTTCCGCTTCTTCAGCGTGCCCAGATGTCCGTATAGCTTCTGGTTGGCATTTTCCCGGATGGTGCAGGTGTTGTAGATCACGATATCCGCCTGCTCCTCTTCTGTTTCTTTAAAACCCATTTTCTCCAGAATACCGACCAGCTTTTCGGAGTCTCTGGCATTCATCTGACATCCGAAGGTGACGATGGCAAAGGTGGAAGGGGTTCTTTTTCGCATTATCTGATTCATGAAAGCCTCTCGATCTCTGAAAGCCACAAACGTCCGCTGGCGTCACTGGGCATACGCAGATCCCCTCTGGGGGAAAGGGAGATGGAACCGACCTTTACCCCGTCCGGCATACAGGACCGCTTAAACTGCTGGTTGAAAAACCGTCTGTAGAACATAGTGATCCAGCGGCGGATCTCCTCCTCGGTATAATCCTGACGGAATGCCTTCTTCGCAAGGAAAAAGATCTTTGCGGGAGAAAAGCCGTGACGGAGCATATGATACAGGAAGAAATCATGGAGCTCATAGGGGCCGACGGCATCCTCCGTTTTCTGCTGGATATTACCATCCTTGTCCGGCGGAAGAAGCTCCGGACTGATTGGGGTAGCCAGAATATCCTTCAGAACATCCCTGCTGGACGCAAAGCTTTCGCTTTCGGAAAGGGTCTCGATCATCCAGCGGATGAGTGTTTTGGGAACCCCGGCATTTACGCCGTACATGGACATCTGGTCTCCGTTATAGGTGCACCAGCCGAGAGCCAGCTCGGAAAGGTCTCCGGTACCGACAACCAGGCCGTTAACCTGATTTGCCACATCCATGAGGACCTGTGTGCGCTCTCTGGCCTGGGTATTCTCGTAAGTTGTATCCTTCTTTTCCATATCATGGCCGATATCCTTCAGATGAAGGGTGCAGGCTTCTTTTATATCGATGATACGCGGCTCGGCGCCCAAACTTCTGATGAGGGAAAGAGAATTCTCATAGGTCCTTCCTGTTGTACCGAAGGCCGGCATGGTAATGGCCACAAGGTCAGAGGCCGGACGGCTCAGCTTCTTTAAAGCACCGGAGCAGACAAGTAAGGCGAGGGTGGAATCCATACCGCCGGAAACGCCGATCACAGGCTTTGTTCCGGTAATATCCAGCCTTTTGGCCAGGGCGCACACCTGCATGGTAAAGATTTCCTGGCAGCGCCTTTCTCTTGCCGATCTGGCCGAAGGGATAAAGGGATGCTTCTTCACCTGGATATAGCTTCCGTCGGAGGAAAGAAGTCCGGTATCGGATACCGCCTGAATGATCTTCTGGGAAATATCCGGCATAAAGACATTCATACTGTCCCGGAAGGCAGTGCTCTTTTTCCGGTCAGCCCGGATCTTGCCTGCATCCATTTCTGCGATGAGGACATAATCATCATCGATATAATTCCGGTTTTCATTCAGGATCTTGCCGTTTTCCGCCGCAATGGCATGTCCGGAAAAAATGAGATCCTGTGTGGATTCACTGCTTCCGGCGGATACATAGAGATAGCCGCAATGAGAGGACGCGGAATTCATGCGGACCAGATCCCTGCGGTACTCTCTCTTGGCAATGATCTCATTGGAGGCGGAAATATTGACGATGAGCTCTGCTCCGCCCAGTGCATAAAGCGATGAAGGCGGAATAGGCGCCCAGAGATCCTCGCAGATCTCCACGGCAAAACGGAGCTCATCGGAAATATTGTAGATAATATGATTTCCGACAGGAATTTCATAATCATCCTCTTCCGCTATGCTGAGCCCGATCTCACGAAGGGTTACACTGTCTGTCAGGAGATCCTCTGCCGAAGAAAACCAGCGTTTCTCATAGAATTCATTTTCGTTGGGCAGAAAGGTCTTCAGGGAAATACCCAGAATCCTGCCTTCTTTGATCACATATGCACCGTTATAAAGCGCCTGCTCGATCATAACAGGGGCACCGAAAATGATGACTGACTTTTCATCCTTTGTTTCGAGAAGAAGCCGCAGGACAGACTGGTTCACCTGCCGCAGGAGGGTATCCTGATAAAAGAGATCCTGGCAGGTATATCCGGTAAGTGCCAGCTCGGGAAGCGCAATAACAGCCGGTGAATGGGCGGAAGCCTCCCGGATCTTTTTCAGTATCTCATCTGTGTTTTTTTCTGTGTCTGCTACGGTAACCCGTGGAATGCAGGCAGCTACGCGGTAAAAATCAAACATAACGATTCTCCTTTTTTATCTATGGTTATTCTGAAACTGAACCAGGTGATCAATCTCCGGAACCGGCGGCGTCCCTCTCGGAAAGATCGAGCTGCAGCCCGTTCAGATATGCGACAAGCGCGCCTCCCTGGGGTTTGATAAAGTATTCATCCCGGAGCTCAAGATATTTCACATTCTTCGGATGCCCCTCCTTCACTCTTTCCATATACTGCCGCAGATCGGCAAAGGGCATATAATAAAAATCATTCCGCATGGTAAAATGAATGAGCAGAAAGCTGATCCCGCCCTGCGCCTCAAACTCCGTCATGAACCGGAACTGATGGTCGTGGATATTCTGCAGGGAAAAGGTATCGGTCTTACATTCCTTTGCATCAAAGCAGACAGGGATGCTCTGCACGACGCCGATATAATCAACAGTAGAATCCTTTTCAAAATACGCTTCCGTGATCAGCTTCTTTTCCGAATTGAATTTCAGCGGTGTAATAGGCGTGGGGATCTTCTGCACAAGAGCCAGCTTATGCTTCCTGTAATATTCATTTGTGGAGTTGATCAGGTCCTCGAAGGTGGAGCCTCGAAGCCCGCGGGAATTCCAAGTTGACATAAATCGATTACCGTTAACTATTTTAAATCTTTTGCAAAAAAAGTATATTTCCGGATTGATCTACAACAAATCTTCCGGCAGAAAACGCTTCATATCGCCGGGAAGGGGCGCCTCTATACGTTTTCCGGAAAGCTTCCCCAGCCGGTCATCATCAGGGAAGTGAAGCTGAAAGGCATGTAAAAGCTGCCGCCGTGCCAGCGGGCTGCTTCCTCCATACTTCCGGTCACCAATGATGGGATGACCCAGAAAGGAAAGCTGCGCCCTGATCTGATGGGTCTTTCCGGTAAGAAGCTCCACCCTGATGACAGTAAGATTCTCTGCTTTAACCACCTTCAGCGGAGTAAACCGGTTCCGGATCTCCTCTCCCGGTCCGTTTGCGGAAAGGCTGACCTTATTGTTTGCGCTGTCCTTTTGCAGATAAGACACATATTCTCCCTGCAGGCGGCAGTTTCCCTTAACAATGGCCAGATAGTATTTTTCCACGCTTCTTTCCCGCAGGATTTCCGAAAGCACCGCCGCGCCTTTTACGGTAAGACCGAATAACAGGATTCCGCTTGTATTCCGGTCCAGCCGGTTAACGGCGGAGGGACGGAAAAGAGAATCTTCATGGATACCCAGATAATCCCGGACAGCCTCATTGGCGGAATAGTCATTTTCCTCCGCCTTTTGGGATAAAAGACCGGCAGGCTTATTCAGAATCAGATAATCTTCTTCCCGGTAGAGAATCTGTTCATCCTTCAGCCGGTAAACCTTTCCGCCAGCTCCTTTTTCCCTGGTTTTAAAGGATTGCGTGCCTGTATCTGTATTATCCTGAATGCTCTCCCGGCCGCCTGAACCGGTGAATTTACTGAGTGTATCATCCGCAAGATAAAAAGTAACGTTGTCGCCCTCCCGGAGAACCTCGCTTCCGTCCGCTTTTTTTGCATTCAGAAGGATATTCTTTTTTCTGAGCATCCGGTATGTAAAGCTGGCCGGCGCATTACGGAGATATTTCATACAGAATTTTTTCAGCGGCTGGCCGGCATCCTCCCGGCCGATCTTCCATTCCTTCATACGGACGAACGCTTGAACGAACGCCTATATAAACGCCAATACAAACGCTGATATAAACGCCTGTCCCTCTCCCCTTGATTTTTTAACAAACACTGCTCAGAATCCAAGATGCAAAAGCTTATCTCTGGATTTTTTATCCTTCCTTCGCTGCTTATCCTTAGCGGCGGGCATCTTTTTCAGCTCCTTCAGGAAATCCGAAAGCTTGTTTTTTTGCAGATAACGCATATCCTCGCCGAATTCCGTCCGGATCCGTTCTGCCATTTTCTTTTCCTCCGGATTTTTCTTCCGCAGGGAAAGCGCAACGATCCGGTCATTTTCCAGTGTCATTGCGGGATAAAAGGCTGTCCCGACCTCATCGGTGATCGTCACATCGTAAAGCACCCGGATCCCATTATCCGCAGCTGCCTTCTCCACTTCCTCATAATCATTTCGGGAAAGCGGTTTCAAGCCGGCAGACAGCCATAATGCCACAACATTCTGGGCAAACGGTATAGCCATGACACAGCCAATGATGGTAAACAGTGTCTTGCGCGTCTGAAAGACCAGCAGGCTGAATACCACATCCGTAAGGATGATCAGAAACCAGAAGACACACCAGAATAAATGCTTTTGTCTGTATTTATCCAGATGACCATATTCCCCGGGGGCACCGGATTTCTTTTTATCTTCATCATGATCCTTTTTAAGATCCGTATTTTCTGTATTATGTACAGGATCCGAATTTTGTACTTGATTTTGATTTTTCATGCTTACTCCATCCGCCATCCGGTAAGATAACGGTTTTTTACGCTTCCTCCCGCCAGCTTGCCGAACCCCAGCGGATACCGGTCAAGGGCAATCAGAAGCCATCCGTTTTTCAGCAGTTTTTCCTCCTCTTCGGTCAGGAAAATGGTCTCGCCCTTGAGATACCGAATGATGCGTTCGTCCCCGGGAGAAAGGGAAAGTGTATTTTTAAACGTATCCGGTGAGAGCGTCATTGCAAGAGCCTGAGACGGCTCAAACCGGTTTTTTTTCACCTCGCCGAGAAAGAGTCCGCGGCGCATGACCCGGAGTCCCTTCAGATCCGGAACCGACCGGGGGACGAGGGAAAGATATCCGGCAGAAAGAACAAGCTCTTCGGGACGTAAATCCAGATTCAGATTTTCTGCAAAAGCAGCAAATTCCGGACTGATCTTCTTCAGCTCTCCGCTGTTTTTCCCTTTTTTCTCATCAACAGATGGAACGGAAGACGATGTATCATCCGGCTGACTGGCCAGTAATGCGGCAAAATGTCCCTCTCCCTCAACCATGTGCGGGAAAAGATGCACCGTCTTTCTGAGGTCATCATTCCGGGAGGAGATCCAATCCGGCCTGCCGGGGAAAAATCCGGGATGATCGGGAATACTTTTCAAAAAGAGCCCCTTTTCCTTCGCCTCCGGCATATCCAGAAGTGCCTGCACACTGCCCTCATCCTCCTCTGGACTGAAGGTGCAGGTGGAATAGAGGATCATCCCTCCCGGACGGAGCATATGAACGGCATAATCAAGGATTTCTCTCTGCAGAGCCGCATATTCCGCCGGCTTATCCGGCGTCCAGTCATTCACCATAGCCGATGACTTCCGGAACATACCTTCTCCCGAACAGGGCGCATCGATCAAGATCTTATCAAAGAACGAAGGAAAACGCTGTGCCAGTCTCTGGGGCGTTTCCGCTGTAACAACAGCATTTTTTACGCCGAAAAGCTCAAGATTCTTGATCAGTGCCTTACATCTTGTGGCGCTGATATCATTAGCCAAAAGAAAGCCTGAGCCGCCAAGCTTAGCCGCAAGCTCCGTGGATTTACCTCCCGGAGCGGCGCAAAGATCAAGCACCCGGTCTCCCGGAGTCACGGGAAGCAGCGCCGCCGGCAGGGTGGCCGATGGCTCCTGCAGATAATAAAGCCCTGCGTAATATGCAGGATCCTTTGAAGGACTGCATTTTGAAGCATCATAATAAAATCCGTTTTCACACCAGGGGATGGGTCGCAAAGCAAACGGAGAAACCGCTAAAAGTTCCTCCGATGTAAGCTTCAGCCTGTTCACCCTGAGTGCATGGGAAAGGCTCCGGTCCAGACTTTTTTCGTATTCCTGAAAAGCCTCAGAACCCAGTTGTATTTTCATTCGTTCCGCAAAAGCCGGGGGGAGCAGCATGGCAAATCCTCTTCTGCTTTATTCTTCCGTATCCTCTCCCGGTTCCGGATCCAAAGGATTTCTGACCGGCGTGGGATCGGTGTTTAGTCGGTTATAAAGGAAATCATATTCCTTTTTAAAGGTTTCGTTATCCGGGAACATATCCAGAAGCTCCTTCATCTTTTCCAGAGCAGCTTCTTTATTATCCGGATCGCGCTTTTCCATCAGAACAACCTCATTATAGAGCAGCATGCTGGCATAAACCTGATCGCCTGAATCAAAGCCGCTCTGGATGTCCTTTTCCGCCTGCTCCAGATTGCCGGTTTCCAGATCATATGTAGAAAGCTGATATGCAATATATGTCGTCATGCCGTATTTTTCCGCATATGCAGCATAGGCCTGATACATATTTTCTTTATCTCCCGCCGCCTGATAGGCCGCGCCAAGGTAGAGCCCCAGCTCATCCTCCCCTGCGGCAACCGCCTCGGAAAGGGTGGGAACCAGCACGGAAAGATCGGGATTATCCACATCCAGAGCTGCCATTGCCGCAGAAAGACGGACCATGGACTGCAGCCAGATCTCATCCTTCTCGTCATGCGGTCCGCGAATGATCTCTTTATACGTCCGCTCTGCCTCGGAATATTTTTCAATATGGAAAAGCGCCGCCGCCTTATACAGCCGGCAGTCCCGGTCAAGGTCACCCGAGCCCCACTGTTTTTCATCCAGGGCTTCATCGAACAGTCTTACCGCTTCCTCATATCTTCCGCTTTTATAGGCGGAAATCCCTCTTTTGCGAAGCTTCTGTTTATCTGAATGAAAACCAATCCAGACAACGATCATGAACGCAAGGACAAGAACCGTAAAGATGATCAGGAGCAGTATCTTTCTGATTTCTCTAATGCGTTCCTGTTTTTCCCTTCTTGCCATGATTTCCGGCGTAAGGTCTTCCTCTTCCCAGTCTTTTTTTCTACTCATTCTCCAGCTCCGCTCTCAGCGTTTTTTCGGCAAAACGCCAGGAATCCTTACACATCCGTTCCAGATCCAGTTCAGCCTTCCATCCGAGCTCGGCATAAGCCTTTGCCGGATCCGCATAGCAGGTGGCAATATCGCCGGGGCGGCGCGGCTTAATGGAATACGGAACCGGAATTCCGTTGGCAGCTTCAAACGCCTTTACAATATCCAGTACACTGTAGCCGTTTCCTGTTCCCAGATTATAGATGTTAACGCCATTTCCGGACATCATTTTAGCAATGGCTGCCACATGCCCCTTCGCAAGATCCGTTACATGAATATAATCTCTTACACCGGTTCCGTCAGGCGTATCATAATCATTACCGAATACGCCGAGCTCCGGAAGCTTTCCGAGAGCTACCTGCATGATATAAGGCATAAGATTGTTGGGAATTCCATTAGGACTCTCGCCGATCAGTCCGCTCTCATCCGCACCGATGGGATTGAAATACCGGAGAAGAACAACGCTCCAATCCGGATCCGGAACAGTCAGATCGGAAAGGATACGCTCAAGGTACAGCTTGGTCGTTCCGTAGGGATTCGTTGTGGAAAGCGGGAAATCCTCACGGATCGGTACAGTCTTCGGAGAACCGTATACTGTCGCCGAGGATGAGAAAATGATCCGCTTAACATTATACTTCGTCATCAGTTTGATCAGATTTATGGTACCGGAAATGTTATTCTCATAGTAAAGAAGAGGCTTGGCTACGGATTCACCAACAGCCTTCAGTCCGGCAAAATGGATCACGCCGTCAAAGTTGTGCTCCTGAAAAACCGTTTCCATCTCCTCGGGTTTCAGCATATCCGCCTTGTAGAAAACAGGACGGATTCCAGTGATCTCTTTGATCTTATCCAGCGTTTCCAGCTTGGAATTATAAAGATTATCAAAGATCACAACCTCATGGCCGGCCCTGATCAGTTCCACAACAGTATGACTGCCGATATATCCTGTTCCGCCTGTTACAAGAAATTTCATGCTTTTTCCTCCTGAAAGGTTCGTTTGTTACCGATTTATTCCGGTACATTCTTTATTCTTCATTCTTCATTCTTCATTCGTTCAGCATTTGTTCTTCATTCGTTCTTCGAAGAAAACTTGACGCTGCCGCAAGTTTCAATACACATGACTCTACCGCAGGATTCAATACACTTGGCACTTCCGCGATTTTAATACACTTGACACTGCCGCGGGATTCAATCTTGACGAATTCACCGGAATCGTGATATATTGGTATCTGCAATGCGCCGGCATGTCGGAATTGGCAGACGAGACAGACTCAAAATCTGTTGCGGTTTACCCGCGTGTGGGTTCGATCCCCACTGCCGGCACTGCGATTATTCTCAGCCAATCGGCTGATTTTTTTTGTCTTAGAATTCCTCATCGGAAAGCTGCTCAATGGTATCGTCTACCAGCTGCACCTCTTCCTCTGTGGGACCCTTCTTTTTATTCAGGAAATCGGTTACCTTTTCCTTTACGGTGGGGATCATATCGATCACCTTGTTCAGCGGACTGGACTCACCGCCGCCGGATACCGGAACGATCCGAACATCATCACCCTGAACGACCAGAACAGCTGTCGGGGAAAGCTTTCCGCCCATTCCGCCTCCGGCGGAATTACTGCCGCGGCCGTTGGCGCCGTATGCGCCGGCTCCCATTCCGATATTGACATCCACAAGGGGAATGATCGTCATGTCGTTACCAACATGAATCGGCTCACCAACAACTGTTTTGGAAGCCAGAAAAGAATCCATTCCTCTGAAAATCGAACCGACTGTGCTGCTGAAATCACTATTTGCCATTTTTCCATCCTCCATTTATCAGATCTTCTTTGCCATTTTCAGTGTTTTCCAGGTACTGGGTGAAAGTGCAAGGCCAATGGCCGGGAACAGGAAGCGGAATAAATAGATTCTTCCGCGGATATCAAATTTTCCTTCCATCACCTGGTAATAAAAATCAGGCTCAATGGTCAGCCATCTGCCATATAGATTATAAAACCTGGAAATCTTTCCCAGAAATTCTCCGGTATCCGCCGCGCTCTTCATTCCGATATGCAGCCAGGCACGGCTTTTTTTCGGTTTGATCGTACCGAAAAGGCGTTTCAGGATCTTTTTGATCCGTTTCAGCGTCTTTTTTGTATATGGCTTATCTAAAAACTGAAATACATGATTCTTCTTGGTATTCAGCTGATCTGCCTTGGTATAAAGCTTATCCAGAAAGATATCTGCTTTTGTCTGGGCCGTCTCAACCTTGATCAGGACATTATCCGCGGCTTTTTTCTCTTTTTCCGCCTTTTTCTGCGCTTTTTTATCCGCCTTACTGTCTGACGCGGCATTGGCGGACGCGCTTCCTTCAGCCGGCGGCGTTCCCTGTGTCTGCTGAGGCGCTGCCGTATCTCCCGTTCCCGATGGCTCCGCAAGCCCCGGCGGAGGATTCTCTCCTTCCGGAAGCGGAATATGGCCGCCCTCCGGCGTCACAACCTCCGGCTTCGGTTCAAGCATTTTCTTATGGAACACCCGGATACCGAGTATCCTGGCTCCTATATCCAGACCAGCAGGCTTATCATATTTTCCCGAGATGCCGATAATGAACCATCCAACCTTCACCTTAGCCCAGAGCCTTTCCTCTGTTTTTTCTCCCTGCAGCCTGTACCGGAAGGGACAGAATAGAAGGAGAAGGATCAGTATGAGGATCAGGCCAAGGATGATCAGAAGGATCCAGAGCAGCACCTTCAGGATGGTAAATACTACATGCATTTATTCCTCCTGTCTGCCCCGGATAAAGCGGTCACGGATCACCTCCGTGAGCACCTCCCTGGCTCCCTTTTTCGTTGTGGATATGCCGTAGATGGAAAGCTTTTTCTTCATCTTCCTGTAATAGGGCTGAAGAAGCGTGTTCATCTCGTAGATCTCATAGATGGCTGCCTCGGAGAGCGGCTCTGTTATAAGATACACCGGCATTCCCGGCTTTTTCCGGGAAATCTGTTTCAGCAGCTTTTGAAACTTTGCTTCATCCGCAACATCTGTATGCAGTTTTTCGGAAAAAACATACTTCAACTGCTATTCTCCTTATGCTTCCAGTATCATCTGATCGATAATATGCTTTACAGCCGTCAGCTCACCCGGATCTTTGCAGGCGGAAATAGCTGACACAAAGTATTCCCGGATCTCATCCCGGGTATTGAAAAACACAGGTACCAGAGAAAGCACTCTGGCCATGCAGCTTCTTTTCATGATCTTCGGCATATCTGCCATAGCCTTGCCGAGGGTTTCCGTCAGCTCATCACGGATCCGGCTTATGCTTTCCTCTCCCGCTTCCTCAGTCACAACGGTGAGATCACGCTCGGTATCCATATAGAGACTGGTAGAGGTGAAAAGATCGGCCTTCTCCAGATCACTGACCATATCGGAAAGCTTTTCCTCCTCCGCATACGGTTTCCATTCTTCCAGGTTGAGGCTGATGCGTGTCAGCTCATCCATCCTCTCCTCCTGCACGCCTTCGAGCGAAAGGAAAAGGGGATCCAGCTCTTCAGCCGTAATATAAATATCCTCAGCCTCCAGACTCCTTTTCAGGATATCCTCTGCAGTCTTATCCTGTTCACTGAGCCACTCCTTCCGGCTGTAGGGCTCGGTCAGCACTACCAGAAGCGCGTCATTCAGAACCTCTGTCAGCAGCATATTCCGGGACACACTATCCTCAAGAAACATCGTGGCGGCCGTAAGACTGCCCCTTGCCGTTTCATAGTTTTCCAGATTCAGCTCCTGCCCGATGATCCTTTCCAGCTCCTTGTAGGTACCGAGAAGTTCCGGATATTCCTGAAACACATCGGAGGTACCGTCGGTAAAGGCCTCTCTGACTGCAGTGGCAAAATCCTCTGCAACTGACAGATCGCCGCCCTTGTAAAGCTGAAGAGAATTACTGAGGATATCAAAGAACCGCTGTTTGGACATCCTCACCGGAAGCTCTGCCACAATGCTCTGGATCCGGGTATTCACCACAACCTTATCCTGATCGGCAAAGGCAAACCGGTAAGCGGCATCTGCCACCTCCTCCGGATCGACATCCTCCACGGCGCCTGTAGCGGAGGGCTCAAGCCGGTTCAGAATATATTCATAGCAGCCGAAGGCATCGGTCAGCCGGGAAAGCTCACGCATCTCCTTCAGTAAGGTATCCCGCTTTTGGGCAAGCTTTTCCTTCCTGTCCTCCGCCCGGTCGAGGAAAGCCGCGCAAAGCAGCTCCTTCATTTCCTGATAAGGCTCCTTTTTATCCTCCGGAGCATCCGAAAGCATTTCCAGAAGGGAAAAGGTATTCATGGCCAGTCTCTGCAGTCCGTAACGCCGGTAGGCTGTAGCCAGGATCTCACCGAAGGCTCTGCAGCTTTCTGCCGGATTTTTTCCCGCCCGTATATCCGTCATCAGGATCTTACTCTGTTTAACCAGATTATTACTCATATCGATTCCTCTCCTATGCTTTATGCTCATGGGTAAACAGGTGATCCTGACAATACTCATAATTGCCATTACACTTGGAACAGTAACGGAACTCCAGATTCGGCGCATCCTTTTCGGTCCTTCCGCAGATGCAGCACCTGTGCATAGCATCCCCGGCCATGGATGTGGTAGCCGGTCTCAGGCGGGCGATCTTCTCCGCACGCTCGAAGCGGGTATTGGCTTCACCCTTTTCCCTGTATTGCCACCCTTCGGATCTTTTATGCTTATTGGCATTTTCCCCGTGCAGCATCTGCCCCTGCCGGACAGCGTCATGAAAATTCCTCTGCCTTTTCTTCATTTCCCCGGTAATTCCCTGCATCCTCCTCAGCATGAAGTAGAACAGAGCAAAATGAATGACCATGGAACAGATCACCCCCCTGTTCTGCAGGTCGCCGATGCGGATGAAATCATAGGCCAGGAAAAACAGATCGATGTAAGCCAGCCATTTCATCTTCACCGGTATGATCATGTAAAGAAGAATGACCTGCTCGGTAAAGATCACGGCAAAGGCCAGAAAAATGCTGACACACATATAATGCGTGGTATTGGGCACGATACCAAACAATTCACCGACATTGCGGCTGTTGATCTTTATATCATAGATATTGTTTAAATAATCATATTTATCCGAGATAAAGTACTGATAAACACCCAGAAGGCTGGAAACGACATCCACCACCAGGATCTGTCCGAGAATAAAGATGTTAAAGGTCATTCTGCCCCAGATCTTTTCCAGATTATAGGTGAGATAAACATAAAAGAGCATATTGATGGGCATAAAGATGGCATTGATCCCTTCAAGGGAATAGGGAATCGTTACAAGCCATGTGAAGAGACGCCAGACCTCTCCATGCCGGAGGATCATATACGGATTCAGCGTCAACTTATAATATGCATTGGGAGCGGTGTAATAAAGAAGGTATCCCAAAAGGAAACAGCCGACGATAATGAACGGCAGATAAGGGATGCCCTTATTTCTGTTTTTAAGATAAAACTTTTGAATTGACATAGCTGCTCCATTCCGATATTTTTCTAAATTAGTATTATAGTATAAACCGAAGGAAAGTGCAAACTGAATGTTTTTGAAGTACCTGCCGGACCGTTGCTTTAGGTCCGGATAAATCTTAAAGATCTGATAAAAAAGACGGGAGCGCCGGTTTCCCGTTACGCTCCCGTCTCAATTGAGATTGTGATAGTATTATATTACAACCACAAGGTCTTGTTGTCAAGATTATTTTTATAAATCATAAAAATTTATCACAGTTGCTTTTCTTCCAAGTAAGGCTTAGTTTTCTTCCATATAGGCCTGCATGAACCTCTGCAGGATGCTGGCACATTCCGCCCTGGTCGTATTGGCCCTGGGATCAAGATAAAGCACGCCATTCTTTGTCTTTCCGCTGATGATCCCCATGGCATATGTCCAGGAAACGGCATCCCGTGCATATTTTGAAACCCTGTTGTAATCGGTGAACCCGGATATATCTTCTTTTGCCCCGGTGTCAAGCTGCATGTATTGCGCAAAGCGGAGAAGCAATGCCGCCATATCCTGCCGGCTTATCGGAGTTCCGGGACCGAAGGTCGTTGCAGTGAGGCCGCCGGTTACCTGATTGTTATAAGCCCAGAGGACGGCATCATGGTAATACTTTCCGGCCGCAACGTCTGTGAACGGCATATTTCCCGAAACAGGCGGCTTATCTGCGAGGAGATAAAGGGTAACGATAAACTGCCCTCTCGTTACATTCCCGTTAGGATTAAAGGTGGTATATCCGTCTCCGTCCGTATCTGCAATACCGGACATGATCCCTCTCTCATACACATAGGAGATTCCCTTAAACTTCCAATTATCGGGATTACATGCCACATCCGTGAAGGGCCAGAGCTTTTTCGGCAGAGTAACATCGGCCGGGCTTACCTTCACATATTCATTATTCTGCAGAAGATAGACATTTCCGTACTGATCCCTGTAGTACTTCACATTTCCTTCAGCGGTATATGTGGGCAAAGCAGCGGGAACCTCTGTATATTCCGGCGGTTCCACAGAACCCTCTTCGAACCTGTAGCCAAAGTCGTCTACAAGAAGCCTGTAATGTCCGCTTACATGATAATGACGGATGGCAACACGGATCGTCTTACCCCTCCAGTCCGCCAGAGAGAAGGAATACTTAAAATAAACATTGCCCGACTCCATGTCAGAAGAAAGCTTTGTCCATTTCTGCAGATTTTTGCAGCTAAGGTCTGCAGATGAAGCTTCTGCCGCGTAAACGGCGAATACCTCATCTCCCCAGCCCTCTTCGTAGTTTCTCGCCCAGAAGAAAACGGAGGCTTCGCCGGCATCGGCCGGAACGGTAACTGCCGGAGCGATCGCCCAGTTATCCGGGGTCAGGTTTTCCGTCTGTTCATCATTTGTCAAAAAGGTGTAGGAATCGGAATAAATTACAGAGCTTGCCGCAAGTCTTCCCGTGGTATGATCGTAGCTGTTACAATCCGGACCGTTATAAGACCAGTTAAAGCCATCTCCGTCCGCATCCACGAATACCCAGCCCTGCGATTCGGGATCCCGGCTGAAATGGAATCTGACCGGGTCCTCTTCCCATACGGCATAAAGCTGCAGGGATGCGGAAAGGGTAACGGCCTGCCCATCGTCGTAGAAGGTTCCGCTGCCGTCAGCCTTTGTATTCCACCCGGAAAAGAGATAGCCCTCCCGTGAAAAAAGACCCGTTCTGAGATTGACCGGACTGCCCTTTTTCACCTGCTGAACCGACGTCTGGCCGGACTGTCCGGGAATATTCTGATGAAAAGTGACCGTAACTGTATCCTCTGTATTGCTGCTTCCCGCAAACTTAACGCTGTTCCGGTAGCTTCTGCGGATAGCTGAACCAACGCCGTCTCCCGGTGTGACTGCCTTTTCATCATCCATACAGTAGATGGAATAGGCATAGCTGCCGGGAAATGCGGCGAACCGTGGCGACTCACCATTATAGCTTCCCGTCGGATCGACAACGATCAGGGCAAGATTGCATGCAGGATCATGGTAAAAAGGTGTGGTAAGGGAAATGGTCTGCCAGCCGGCGCTCCCGAAGGGCGCTGTACCGGAATACACCTGGATCGCCTTCTCCACGGGAATGACCTGCTCCACGCCGCTGAACTGATTCAGCTCCGTATCCGCAAGATACACACGAAGCATTTTGCTGCTGTCAGCCTTCAGAACATGAAAGGAAATCTGATCGATCCGTCTCAGACTGCCCAGCTCTGAGGAAAGATAAAGCTGTTCGCTCCAGCTGTATTTATAATTATTATGAACCGGCAGATAGTTCAGAAATGCGGAATCCTCAGCTTTCATCTCCTGCCCTTCGCCGATGGTAACGGTACTTCCGGTGGACGTTTCGTCTGCTTTAATCGTAAAAACGGGGCGCAAAACTGACAGGGAAAGCAGGATAACGGTCAGAAACACCGATAAGGAAATATACTTTTTCTTCTGCATTATGGTAACCTCCTTCAGCATGAGCTTATGTTCCCCATGCTTTTTTTATTATAATTTGCTGATTATGAAATTTCAATCTATACTGTTGAAATTTAGTGCTGTTTTAGCTATAATACTTCTTTAGGTTTAATGAAGGTTTAAAGAATGACATTTTAATAATGGAGGAATAGTTTTGAACCGTTTAGGAATTGATATCGGCTCCACTACCGTTAAGGTTGCCGTTCTGGATGAAAATAATCAGCTTCTGTATTCAGAATATAAGCGGCATTTTGCCAGAATCAAGGAAACCCTTCGCGAGCTTCTGGAAAATGCCGTAAAGAGTATTGGCGACTGCCCCGTTTCCCCTGCCATTACCGGTTCCGGCGGACTGGCGCTGGCCAAGGTGATCGATGTGCCCTTTGAGCAGGAGGTCGTCTGCGTTTCCACCGCCCTTAAGACCTATGCGCCCAAGACGCAGGTGGCCATCGAGCTGGGCGGCGAGGATGCCAAGATCATATATTTTTCCAGAAGCGGGATCGAGCAGCGGATGAATTCCGTATGCGCAGGCGGTACCGGTTCTTTTATTGACCAGATGGCCGCTCTTCTGATGACAGACGCAGAAGGTCTGAACGAATATGCCAAAAGCTATGATACCATATATCCCATCGCCGCCCGCTGCGGCGTGTTTGCCAAGACAGATATCCAGCCTCTCATCAACGAGGGTGCAACAAAGGAGAATCTGTCTGTTTCCATTTACCAGGCCGTAGTCAACCAGACCATTTCCGGCCTTGCCTGCGGAAAGCCCATCCGGGGCTATGTTGCATTTCTGGGCGGTCCCCTTCACTTCCAGGATCAGCTTCGCGAATGCTTTATCCGTACGCTGAAACTGGATGCGGAGCATACCATTATTCCCGAAAATTCCCATCTTTTCGCCGCAAGCGGCGCTGCGCTCCATGCAGATCCGGAGGCGAAATCCATTCTTCTCTCCGCCATGGCGGAAAAGCTTACGCCGGAACTGAAGATCGAGGTGGAGGTGAACCGTCTCGAGCCTCTTTTTGCCAATAAAGAAGAGTATGACGCCTTTTTTGCCCGTCAGTCCGCATATTGTATCAGCCGTAAGCCGCTTGCCGAAGCAAAGGGGCCTGTTTACCTCGGTATCGACGCCGGCTCCACAACTACAAAGCTCGCCCTGATCGACCGGGACGGCTCCCTTCTGTATGATTTTTACAGCAAC
Organism: Lachnospiraceae bacterium UBA3732; assembly: GCA_002372545.1. Taxonomy (GTDB): domain Bacteria; phylum Bacillota; class Clostridia; order Lachnospirales; family Lachnospiraceae; genus Eubacterium_Q. The sequence continues at coordinate 70,002 of DFHD01000080.1, forward strand.
AATAACGGAAGTCCCGTGAACACCACCATCCGCGCGATGAAGGAAATCTACTCTCTTCTTCCCGAGGATGCCTATATTGCCGGCAGCTGCTCCACCGGTTACGGCGAGGCGCTGCTGAAATCCGCCTTTAATCTGGATTTTGGCGAGGTGGAAACCATAGCCCATTATACAGCAGCTGCTTTCTTTGATCCGGAGGTGGATACCATTCTGGATATCGGCGGTCAGGACATGAAGTGCATTAAGATCAAAAACGGCGTCGTGGATAACGTCATGCTGAACGAATCCTGCTCCTCCGGCTGCGGCTCTTTTATCGAGACCTTTGCCCGCTCGCTGGATTATGAGGTTAAGGATTTTGCCAGGATCGCTCTTTTTGCGAAGTCTCCGATCGACCTGGGAAGCCGCTGCACGGTTTTTATGAATTCCAAGGTGAAGCAGGCGCAGAAGGAAGGCGCAACGGTTGAAGATATATCCTCCGGTCTTGCCTATTCCGTTATCAAAAACGCCCTGCTGAAGGTCATTAAGCTGACCGATCCGAAGCAGCTGGGCAAAAAGATCGTTGTACAGGGCGGAACCTTCTACAATGACGCCGTTCTCCGTGCTTTCGAGCTGGTAGCCGGACACGAGGCCATCCGTCCCGATATCGCCGGCATCATGGGCGCCTTCGGCGCCGCCCTCATTGCCAGAGATAACCAGCCGGAGGAAAAGCTTTCCGGTACTCTGGGCAGGGAGGATGTGGAAGCCCTGACCTATGAAACCCGGATGGCACGCTGCGGTCTTTGCACCAACAACTGTCTTCTCACCATCAATCAGTTCTCCGGCGGAAGACGGTTCATCACCGGCAATCGCTGCGAACGCGGCCTTGGCATGAAGAAAAACGCAGAGAATCTGCCGAATCTTTATGAATATAAGTTTAACCGCATCTTCGGCTACAAGCCTCTCCCCAAAGAAAAGGCTTTCCGGGGTGAGATTGGTGTGCCCCGCGTACTGAATATGTATGAAAACTATCCCTTCTGGTATACGTTCCTGACCAGGCTGGGCTACCGGGTGATCCTTTCTCCAAAGTCCTCAAAGGCCATCTACCAGCTGGGTATTGAAAGCATCCCCAGCGATACGGAGTGTTATCCCGCAAAAATGAGCCACGGTCATGTTATGTGGCTGATCCGAAGCGGTCTGAAGACCATATTCTATCCCTGTATTCCCTACGAGATGAATGAGACGCCGGATGCCAATAACCATTATAACTGCCCCATCGTCACCTCCTATTCCGAGAATATCAAAAATAATATGGAGGAGATTGAGACCGAGAACATCACCTATATCCGCCCCTTCCTTGCACTGGATAATCCGGAAGCACTGAAGGACAGGATGTACAGGGAATTTATCAAATACACAGACATTACCAGAGAAGAGATTTCCGACGCCATCGATGCTGCCTACAGGGAAGCAGAGGCGGTTAAAAAGGATGTGCAGAAAAAGGGTGAGGAAACCCTGGCATTCCTGAAAAAGACAGGAAAAATGGGTATTGTTCTTGCCGGCCGGCCCTATCATGTGGATCCGGAGATCAATCACGGCATCCCCGAAATGATCAATTCCTTCGGTGCGGCTGTTCTTTCCGAGGACAGCATTGCCCACCTGGGAACGGTGGAGCGTCCGCTTATCGTATCCGACCAGTGGATGTATCATTCCCGCCTTTACAAGGCGGCGAGCTATGTCAAGACGAACCGGAACCTGGAGCTGATCCAGCTCTTCTCCTTTGGCTGCGGCCTGGACGCCGTTACAACGGATTGTGTGAATGATATCCTGTCCAGATCCAATAAGATCTACACGGTACTGAAGATCGATGAGGTATCCAATCTGGGTGCAGCCCGCATCCGTATCCGTTCACTTCTCTCCGCAGTCAAGGTACGGCAGAAAAAACATTATATGCCTGTTCCCGCGACCACGGATTATAAAAGAGTGGAATTTACGAAGGCTATGCAGGAGGACTATACCGTACTGGTTCCCCAGATGTCACCGATCCACTTCAGCATCCTGCAGCCGGCCATGAATAAGTTCAATATTCATTTTGTCATGCTGCCGGACGCCACAAAAGAAACGGTCAATGTCGGACTGAAGTATGTCAACAACGATGCCTGCTACCCTTCCATCATCGTCATCGGACAGCTGATGGAGGCGATCCAGTCAGGAAAATACAATACCGATAAGCTGGCTGTGGCCATCACCCAGACGGGCGGCGGCTGCCGCGCCACCAACTATATCGGCTTTATCCGCAGGGCTTTTGATAACGCCGGCCTCAGCCATATCCCGGTCATATCCATCAGCGCGCAGGGACTGGAGAAGAATTCCGGCTTCAAGGTGAATATCCCCGGCCTGAAATGCGCTATGCATGCGGTTCTTTACGGAGACCTCTTTATGCGTGTCGTATACCGGACAAGGCCGTACGAAAAGGTGAAAGGCTCTGTCAATAAGCTGCATAAGAAGTGGGAAAAGATCTGCATCCGCGATATCCAGAGAGGATCCCATAATTTCGGAAGGATCTGCCGGGATATCGTCCGGGATTTTGATAATATTCCTATTTATGAGGATGTAAGAAAGCCGAGGGTCGGCATTGTCGGCGAGATTCTGGTGAAATTCCTCCCCTCCGCCAATAACCATCTGGTGGATCTTCTGGAGCAGGAAGGCGCCGAAGCGGTCATGCCGGATCTTTTGGACTTCCTCCTCTACTCTCTTTACAATAATAATTACAAGTATGAATTTCTGGGTAAATCAAAGAAGTCCAAGCTGATCGGCAATACCTCGATCTGGGTACTGGAGCGACTGAGAAAACCGATGTCCAACGCGCTGAAAAAAAGTAAGCGCTTTACGCCGCCCACGCCCATTGCGGAGATTGCGGAATACGCAAGGCCAATCGTTTCCATCGGAAACGAGACCGGCGAAGGCTGGTTCCTGACAGGAGAAATGATCGAGCTGATCCACAGCGGCGCTCCGAATATCGTCTGCTGCCAGCCCTTTGCCTGCCTGCCGAACCATATCATCGGTAAGGGCGTGATCAAAAAGCTGCGTGCAGTCTACCCGGATTCCAATATCACACCTATTGATTTTGACCCCGGCGCTTCCGAGGTCAACCAGGTGAACCGGATCAAGCTCATGCTCGCCGCCGCAAGAGAAAACCTAAAAAACAGTACTGATCACAATTTATAAATCAAAAAAGCAAAACCGGCCGCTTGCGGACAGGTTTTGCTTTTTTAGATTTATGGACTGCGAAGCAGTAACCTCATTTGCCTACTCCATACATCTGCATAAATCTTGCAAAGATGGATGCTGCATCCCTTCTTGTAAGGGAATTCAGAGCGCCAACGATCAGGTCGCCGTTTTTATCCACGGAACCTACGATCAGTTCCTTAGCCCCTGCGTATTTAAGCGCATTTTTCCGCCATTTACCGGGAATCTCATCCTTATACCGGGAAAGGTCGTAGTCATCCTGCATAGCCTTAATGCTGTCTTCTGTTTCCAGCCCCATCATCTTTGCGTATTGCATGAGCATGGCTGCGCAGTCTGCTCTGGTCACTTCATCCTTAGGTCCGAAATAAAGCTTTCCGCCCTTTTCCGTACCGGAAATGATTCCCATTTCCTTTCCCCACTGGCAGGCATCGAAGTAGAAGGGCTTCTTTCCTTTACTGTTCAGATTCACATCTGCAAAATCGCAGCTGTCATAGGTATTATCAGCTCCGGCGAGACGGTAAAGCATGGAGATCAGCTGTCCCTTGGTAAGTACTCCCTTGGGGGCAAAGGTGCCGTCTTCATTACCTGCCATTACGCCATTTTCCAGACAGAACTGTACGGATTCATAGTAATATACCTCTGCCATGGTGCTTGTACTGTATCTTTTCACATCGGAAAACGGATTATCTGCCAGATCCTTTCCGATACCGAAGCTGCCGCCCTCCATAACGAGCACGAGCAGATCTCCTTCGTAGCCGTCAATGTAGGAAATGGTAGCTTCATATTCTCCGTTTCTCATGGCATCAACAGTCTGCGGTACCTCTGCATTCTCACGGAAGTCAGTAATGAACATACTTTCATCATTAAATTCAATATGCTTTTCAACCTTATCTGCATAGCCTCTGTCATCGGGCATAAAGATGGAGATCTGCGGAGCAGAGTCTGCGGGAACAGTAAGATCAAAGCTTTCTCCCGGGATATTTTTCAGCTTCAGCATTTTCCCGATAAGCGGTGTGGAAAAGCCTTCCTGATTTCTTCTGAAGGAATAAATATCATCTGCAGCCTCAATACGGTTCATTTTACCAACCTGAAGCTCCTCAAGATTGTCAACCTTATCCACCTGTTCCGTAACATCCGTAACAGATATGGTAAACTCATCAGCAGTATCCGGATCACCATAGCTTAATACCCAGAAATAGAGCATCTCTGCATCACCGTCATACAGTACGGAACTATCCGATATACTTCCATTCGTACGGATCATGACATCATTTCCATCATCCAGATCATCGTAGATCAGTACATCATAGTCATGCTCAAGAGCTTCGGTCTCTATATGAACCGCTGCTTTCTTATTCGGCGAAACCGGATAGGCAAATAATACGCCTTTTCCCCCATCCGGACCGACACCGGTTTTCCACTCATTTGTTTCCGGATCCAATTCCTGAATATAATGATAATAGATCGCATCAAACGCATAATCCGAATGATCCAATGTCAGGGGCTGCCCTGCTTCAATAGGAATAGCCTTATCCTTCTGTCTGCTGAGAAGATATTCATCTGCGTCGATATAGCTGAGCTCTGCCGTGGCTTCTTCCATATCGGAGCCGTGCTGATACCAGAGATATACCATGATCGGATCATCGCCGGTATTGGTGATCATCTTCTCCACTGAATGCCAATAATAATCCAGATGATAAGGATTCTCTGAAGTAAAATAATTAAATACTGCCTCCTCGCCCTGCGCCTCTAATCTGGCAGTTTTTCCTGCAGGAAGAGTAAATCCAAGAAGGGTGCCGGTTTCATTCCAGCTGTCCGTGTGCAGAATATCATCCTCATACCACTGACTTGTGATAATGACCTTCCGTGTAGGAAGCTCATTGAGCTGATTTGAACCTTCTTCCAGAGTATAATACTCATCTAACGTATTCTGAAGCGCCAGGGAGGAAGTATCTACCAGTTCAAGCTTCAAAATATCCTCTTCCGGATCATCATTTTCCTCGATCAGAACATATAAAACAATATCATGCTGATACAGATTGGAGAAGGAATAATCCAGTTCATCATCCCAGAAGCCCCAGTAATCTGAGAAATCATTTTTAGGATTTCCCTCTTCATCCAGAACATCATAGATTTCTCCGCAGACCGGCGTTTCTGATGATAAAACAGCTGTCTTCCCCTTCGGTATTGTAACCTTATAAAGGATACCGCTCACCAGATTACCACAGATTATTTCCTCACCACTTTCAGAATCATATTCGTGCCAATGCTTGTAATAATCTGTCACGTCACTATACCGGATCGTATTTTCGCCTTCTTCAAGCTCCTTCGCTTCATCCAGCCTGTTTTCAACAGCGTAATCTCCGGGATCGAAGAGATCTAAGTGAAGATTAAACTCATGGTCACATTCAACCCAGACATAATATGTTTTTCCGCCCATAAAGGAATACTTACTCTCTTCATCGTCCCTATCTTCATCCTTAAAATGATAAATATGCCATGGATGCTCAAAATCACCATCAGCCATGAAATAAGCATCCACGCTGTACTGATCCGCTTCTTCGGGCGGTTCAATGGAAGCATGGATAGAACTGCCTATAGGAACATCGATCCGGTAGAGTTTACCGTACATCAGTTGGTTTGAAGTCATCTCAATATCCGTATCTGTTTCCTCATCATACCAAAGGTATTTGAAGGTGAGGATCGCCTGGTCACAGTCCATTGTAGGCTCGATCTGATTATCCCCTATCTGAAGCTCCGTAGCGCTGTCTGTCCTGTTTCTGATCATGAGCGGTTCGATATCCAGAAGCTCTGCATCTACGTTATAGGCAATGGTTCCATCCATCCAGAGATAGACATCCCGGTCAGAATCACTGTCATTCAAATAAACGATCGGTCCGCCTGAATAAAATGTCATACTCGAACTGTCATAATTTCCATATGTGCCGAAATATGGATGGGCACTCAGATCCTCAAAAAGGAAAACATTCCCATCCTCCCTTTGGTCACTGTCCATAAAGGACTGAATACTGACCTTGAGAAGCTTTCCGGCCGGAATACTCATTTTATACAGACTTCCCAAACCATATATGCTTTTTTCTTCGTTATTATCTTCTGTTTTAAAGATTGCCGGAAAGGTATCGGCCGGATCAAAGCTGAGCGTACCCGCAGAAACCTCAACTGCCTTTTCGCTCTGCTCGAACAGGTAAAGACCATCCGTTTCCGCATAGTTCAGAGTTAAAACAGCATTATCCACATGTGCGGGATAGATTGCATAGAAGGTCATGGTCTCATCAGACGAATTAATTATAGAATGGAAGTCCCCGTCATTCATCCATTCAATTCCGTCCTGTCCCATAAGCATAAGGGAGGAGCCGCCCTGTCCATGGTAATCCAGATGGAGACCTGCGAGCATGCCGGCCGGGACATCAATTTGGTAAATCGTTCCGGTTATGCTATAGTAACGCATCCCATATTCATCATAATACAGATAAGGATTGTCCTGGTTTTCCAGAGCGTTGTCCCCTTCCTGAAGCATTACAGCCTCATCCAGATACTGATCGTAGGAATAATAGTCATTATCTTCCATTGTTATATTAAAATGAAAATAAACATCCGTATCGCCAGTAAAGAACGCATAGAACCGGACATCCTCATCTTCATTATTCGGAATGATCCGTACGGGTTCATAGATCGTACTGATATATCGAAAATTGAAGGGATAGTTAGGATCGTCGCAAACCAGCATCTGCGCAAATCCTTCATTTTGACCAGTCATATCGATAAGGGCAGCCTTGCCAGCGGGTATAGTGATATAATAAAGATACCCTGTCGACTGATAGTAATCCCCATCACCTTGCGGAATATTCACATCGATCATATCGGTATTAAAAGAAACGGCGTAGCTATGTTCTCCGAGTTCCATTTCAAACCGCTCCTGCTCGATTGCGTCAGCCAGAGTGATCGCATCATCCGCCTTCGCTGTTCGGATAACCCCCGGATTGAGAACAGCAAAAGCGATAAGAAAAGCCATGAAAAGAGCTGTCCAATTTCTTCGTTTTCGTTTTCCCATAGATAAAATACCCCCTTTACTTATAAAATCAGCCATGCAAGAAGACCTGCATGGCTGGAAAACGATTAGAACTTTGCCTTCGCTATCATTATACCAATTAAACATAAATCAGTAAACCTAAAAATTATTATAAAGCAAAAAATAATATCACTATTCAGTGGTTACTTCCATAGCCTCCATATAATACATCCGCACGGAATAATCCGGCATGAACCGGACTCCCTCCGCATAGCCTGTACCGGAAAATGCCTGGGGAAGATGCAGCGCACCGCGCATCAGAACACTGCCCAGTACCACGAGGTCAACGGTCTCTCCCGGCATGGAGATAAATCTGGCTGCAAGATCATGCATCCTGCCGCCCTGGCGGATATGAATGGGGGAGGCCGTATTCACCAGATCTCCGAACTCCCGGATGTCTACATTTCTTTTGATATTATAAATATGATACCGTGATTTCGGATCGAGTCCTGCGGGGCGGTAGGTCTCCCATTGGGTATTGGGATGGTTTCTCTTTTGCAGGATCATGCCCACAGCCCTCTTTTTGTCGCGGGAAACGACCGTCCATTCCGTGATATTGCCGGATCTGCCCCGGTAAAACTCTCCCATCTGCATCACATCCCGCCATGCCTTGTACAGGCGGATTTCTTCTTTGATCTCCTTCATTTCGTCCCGGAAAAGATCTGCAAAATTACATTCATAGCCCAGAACGCCGAAGGAAGCCACAGCAAACCTTGTGGCCAGGGGTGTTTCCCGGAGCGTCTGATGATTGGGCGAAGCGGAAACATGCGCCGTTACGGTATTCATGGGATAACCATAGCTGTAGCCGGTCTGGATCACGCTTCGCTCGATTGCATCCGTATCATCGCTGGCCCAGATCTGCGGAAAATAAGCCAGAACGCCCGGATCAAAGCGGTTTCCGCCGGATGCGCAGCCCTCAAAAAGAATATCCGGAAAGCGTTTGGTCAGCGTATCCAGAAGCCGGTAAAAGCCGAGAATATATCTGTGGGCTGTCTCCTGCTGCCTGTCGGCCGGAAGGGTGCGGGAATAGACATCCGACATGATCCGGTTCATATCCCATTTGATATAATCCAATCCGGTAAACTCGATAAGCGCCGTGAATACCCTGATCAGATGATCTACCACCGCAGGATTGGCAAGATCCAGAAGGCGCTGATTCCTGCCCTCGCTGTGGTTTCTTCCCGGTATATCCATAGCCCAGTCCGGATGCGCCTTATAGAGATCGCTCTCCACGCTGATCATTTCCGGCTCGATCCAGAGCCCGAACTGAATACCCTTTTCGTGGATCTTTTTACAGAGCCGGCTGATTCCGCCGGGGAACTTTTTCATATCCGGATCCCAGTCTCCCAGCGCCCGGTCATCTCCTGTTCTTCCCTTAAACCATCCGTCATCCACCACAAAGAGCTCAATGCCGGCGTCCTTCGCCTCCTCGGCCAGCCAGAGGAGCTTATTTTCGTTGATCTTAAAATATGCCGCTTCCCAGCTGTTCAGAAGTATGGGGCGGGTTCTATCCCTCCATGCCTCAGGCGTGACATGGTTCCGGATAAAGCAGTGCATATTCCGGCTGATGCCTCTGTAGCCATCGCCGGACCAGGTCAGGATGCTATGCGGCGAAGAAAACTCCCCGCCGGGCATAAGACGCCAGGAAAAACCTGCAGGATTAATGCCGTTCACGATCCGGAGCTTTCCATAAGCATTCATATCCAGAGCTGCGTAATGATTTCCGCTGTACATCAGATTAAAGCCATATACGCTGCCGGCGGTTTCCGAGGCCTCGCTGTCCGCAACCATGAAAAAGGGGTTCATTCTGTTCCCGGTGATACCGGTCCTGGATTCCAGCACATGCTTTCCCACGGAAACCGGCAGCTCAGCACAGTGCATCTCCCTGGCCCAGGCCCCGTGAAAGGCCATGAGCTTACGATCCCCCGGATCCAGATCCAGCTGGGCGGAAAGAAGGCGCTCAATCCGGACCGGCCGGTTTCCATGATTCTTCAGTACTGCAAACCGGGTGATCACATCCGCTTCATAAAAAACAGTATAATGCAGTTCAAGGATGAGGTCTTCATGCCGGTCGGAAAAGGTCAGGATAAGCCGTTCAGCCTCGCCCTTTCTCCCGTGGGGATTTGGCAGACCCCCGGCCATGCTGATCCTCTTTGCCGCTTTTGCGCCCCTGTAGATAAAATCCGGAGAAGAAGAACCGTCGGGAAAGATAAGCTCGATCATGGGTTCCCGGATATCTCCTTTACCCGGAGCGGAAAACTCCAGCCGGAGATCCTCCAGGGTAATGTTTTTATTTTCCGGTGAATAAACGATCATATTGCCGGCTTCAAAGATCCGTTTTTCGGCAAGAGCCTCAAAATCGTCTGCCTTCAGCATGCCGAAAGTTCCTTCAAAACCGGGATCTCTTTCCGGACCGGACACTTCTCCAAAACCGGAATCCCTTTTTGTCTCCAGCAGCGTCGCGCCGTAATAGAGATGCTCCGGATGCCCCGTGGGCAGGATCCGAAAAAGATAAGATGTATTTTTAGTTTGTAAGTAAAAGTTATTTCCAAGCTTTTTGACCACTCCGCTTCACCTCCCTATAGCCCATAAGCTTTTATCCGTTTTCGTGTTCCGATGATATACAACATGCAAATTTACCAGGGAGACCTTCCCCCTGGTAAATCATAGCAATATGTGTTGATCGTGATTATTTCTTTTTAACCGTTTTCTCTTCGAGATGTCTTTTCTTCACTTCTCCGGCGATCTCTTCCACTTTCTGATCTGTCAGGATAAACTTCTTCTTGAATACAATGATCGCCGCAACAAGCCCGGCCACAGGAATCAGGGTCATGGTCATTCTGAGACCAAACTTGGCGCTTGAAGATACATTTTTAGCAAAATCCACCACCTGATCGGCTTCTGTAGTCTCCTCGCTGGAAAGATGATTCAGCGAAAGGCAGATGGAAGCGACAAATGCGGCAATACCGCTGGCCAGCTTAACCACAAAGGTCTGCATGGAAAAGATCACGGATTCATCTCTTCTGCCGTTTTTCAGCTCGCCGTAATCTACCGTATTGGCAAGAAAGACAGTAGTCAGCACCTGCAGGACGCCGTTAGCCGCAAAGATAAAGAAGCCGGGAATAAACAGTCTGTATACATTCGACATATTCATAAATGCCAGTCCGAGCAGCGTTCCGTAACCGACCATCGCCGCGATCAGCGTAAAGTAAAAGATCTGTGTATTGGTCAGCCATTTCCGGAGCAGCGGATAAAGGATCATCATGGAAAGGATCTGCACCGCACCGCCGAACATATTGAACAGGGTATAGCTGTTGTACCATTTTTCTCCGCCGAAATCATACTTGAAGAAATAAATGACAAGATTGGAGGTAATATAGATCGCGCAGTTGATCAGAACGATGGCCGCCACGATGACCATGGCCTGGTCATTGGAGATCAGCGCCTTAAACATCTGTCCCACAGAGGGGGATTCCATATTGACCGTGGATTTTTCCTTGATGGCAAGACAGGTAATGGTAATAAATACGATAAAGAGGATCGCGACGATCATGGCAAACCAGCGGAAGCCGGCGCGCTCCCCGCTTGTTCCTTCGCCGCCAAGCATATGCACGATCATCATGGTAAAGATGGTAACCAGGGCGCTGCCCACGCCTGCACAGGAGCGGGCCAGTGTGGTAAGGCCTTCTCTTTCTTTACCGCCTGATGTAAAAGCAGGGATCATGGACCAGTAGGGGATATCCATCATGGTATAGGTTACACCCCAGAGAATATAGGTCACTGCGGCGTAAGCCACAAGGCCGGAGCCGGAAATACTCGGGGGCGCAGAAAACATCAGGAAGAGGATGACTGCATTGGTGAGTGTTCCGATCATGAGCCAGGGACGGAATTTTCCCCAGCGTGTCTGTGTCTTAGCCACAACTACTCCCATGATCGGATCGTTAAAGGCGTCAAAGATCCTTGCCACCAGAAGGATCACGCCCATCGCTACGGCGCTGACCCCGAGCACATCCTGGAAATAATACAGAATGTAGCTGGCAGACAGCATATATACCATATCCTTACCTATAGCCCCCAGGCCATAGGCTGCTTTTTCTTTCATTCGCAGTTGCATATGATCATCTCCTTTTTTATCAGATTTTGAATCTTCATCAGCTCTATCAACTTACTTAGCTTTCAAGCTATGGGGCTGCGTTCGCCAACGGCCAGCTTTACGACCTCATATGCGCCGTTATAAATTCCCATTTTGTGATTGGTCAGGATATTTCTGCACATATCCGTAAAGAGCACCTCATCCGTCAAAAAGAGCCGGATCATCTGCAGGATGTGGGGAACATCCTCACACTCCAGCGTACCGTCGCCGATTTCCGCAGAATGGATGGCGCCCCATTTCTCGTGACCGCCGATCCGCTTGATAAACAGCTTGGGAATGGGATAAAAGGCCAGCTCGCTGGGCTTCGTCACCAGAACATCCGCACTCCGCATCAGAAGGTTCGTGCAGTAAACCGCTTCAAAGATATTCTGATGTGAAAATGCATGAACGCCGTATACGTCTCCGGTAAGAGCCTCCTCCGCAAAGCTTCTGGTATCCGCCCAGTTGTTGAAGTGCGTTACGGCGCAACCTCCGAGGTCAGGATTCTCCCTGCAAAGCTCATCCCAGACCTTCTCATAATCTCCAACATTCACATAAAGAACAACCTTCTTTTTGCGAATGGCCTTCATCAGATAGCGGATGATCGCGGAAAAGAGCTCCTTCTGCGCACCGGCCCCGCCAATGGTTAGGAGAAAGCGCATCGGCTTTTTATCTCTCTTTCTGGCCAGTCTTTTCTCTATGTCCTCTTCCAGATTGGCTACAAGCTCATGATCGATATAATGGCCGGTATAAACCAGAGAATCCGCCGGCATGGGCTTTAACACATCCTTCCCCTGCATGCCGTTTAAGATCCTGTAGCCCATATAGGCCTGATGGGTCTGGATGGTGTGGATGCTGCCCTCCGCAAGGTGAAGGGCCATGGGCCAGTTATCGGGTATCGCATTGACAACATGCTTCATCCCGGCGTGGATGGCTGCCTGCGCAGGCCAGACGTGAGTCCCGACTACCGGGATCTCTTTCGGGATATTCTTAAAAACGGAAGCCATCAGCTCTGCATTTTTCTGATCGGATGCGTTATAGGAAAGCTTCCGGAAGCCCTCATAATTCATCGGCTCCCATACGGTTTTGTTAAACAGCCTGCTTTTCTGGGATATCCTGCTGCCCAGAGAATAAAGGTCATTCTGGGCGCTGATCACCTTTGTGCAGGTAGTCTCATCGAAGGAATTCAGATCCATCCAATACGGCGTATAGCCAAGAGCATGGGCCGCAGATGCAATGGCCATGGAAATCCGGTAATGGCCGAAACCCATGCGGATGTTGCCCACGATAAGCCCCTTCTCCGTATCGAAGGAACCGCCGAAATCGGTGCTTTTTTCTGTCATATCCGGCATGCCCACCCGGATATTCTTCACTCCCAGAATATCGCCGATCACGGGATTATCCTCGATCCATACCGGATAGTCCATAGCGGAATCATCTCCGAACTTTCTCGCGAATTTTTCCTTGGATCTGTTTGCTTTTTTTTGAACACTCTTTTTGATCGCATTTCCGAAGATCATGCTATCCTCAGGCATTCTGTTATCTTCCGGCGTTCTTTTTTCCTCTGCCATATTTTCCCTCCGTTCGCTATTATCATACTTTTTGTCATGCTTTTTATCTGTTCAGCAAATGCTTCTACATCATGTTTAACTTCCGGTCGATCACCGATATGGTAAAGGAAATCTTTTCCTCAAGCTCACCGGCTGAAATGGTAAGCTCGGCCTTTCCTTCTTTTCCCTTTGTACGGATAAAGGTTCCGCCGCATCCGCCCCGGAATTCCAGAGTATCCGGTCCGATCAGCTCTACAGGACCGGTTACGTGGAGTTTTGCCGCGCCCTGGTAAAACGGAAGTACATTGCCCAGCTGATCGGTCATGCGAACCCTTATCGCCGCCACATCGTAGGTCGTATCCTCTACAAGAGCGACATGATCAGTCAGAACCTGCAGCCGTCTTTGCTTCATCGGAGACTTCTCAAGTACAGCGGTAACCATATTATTCCGGTAAGCCTCAAACCGGTAGGAAACCGCCTCCTGTCCCCAGTTTCCGATATACTTTCCGAAAAGGCGGTAGGCGTCCTCAAAATTCATATGATACTTCAGCATCATCCTGCCGGCCTTGGCCTTAACCTTCGGCGGCAGCTTATCAAAACCGTACACAGCGGAATAATTCAGAATATATTTCACCGCCGCTTCCTGATCCGGGGCAAAGCCCTCCTTCTCTCCCATTTCCGTACCGATATAATCATCGATCAAAATAGGCGGATGCGGAAGATGCTTATAAGGCGAATCTGCCGGTGAATACTCCTTTAGCAGCCGGTCATTCTTATACATTTTCACCCTTTCCGCATTGGTAAAGATGTAAATCTGACCCAGATTTCCGGCAGGATGCTCCCCGATATCGAAATTGGAGCCTACCTGAAGGACCGTTTCCTCGTCCTGCTGGGACTGATAGAGATAAGCGGCCAGCTTGGGATTCCTGTACATATCCATAACGCCGTGGTAGCAGATCTTATCACCGCTGCCAAAGTCCTTATGGGTATTGTAATCAAACATGCACCAGCCCGAGGCTCCCGCAATATTTCCCTCAGCCATGGCGCTGTCCAGAACATTGGCGTGGCGAATGGCCTGCTCCTGCCGGTGGAGCTCATCATCATACATCTTTGTGGGAAACATATGACCGTTAAACTCAGTGATCATATAGGCCTTATTCATATCCGGCGTTACTGCCTTCTTCTTTTCGACTCCGTAATTCGCGCCGGTATGGGAGAAGTCATTGAAGGTATATACATCCTCCAGAAGGTGGCTTCCCTTGAAATTCCGCACGCCGCCTGTGGCTCTGGTAGGATCGAGCCTCCTGGCCACGCTGTTTGTCCGTTTATAAAAGGCGTCATCATCCGCAGATTCATTGATCCGCACGCCCCACAGGAAGATGGATGGGTGATTCCTGTACTGGAGGACCATATCCTCAACATTCTGGATCGCTCTGTTTTTCCATGTGTTGCCGCCAATATGCTGCCAGCCCGGAATTTCGGTAAATACAAGGATGCCCAGCTCATCGCAGCGGTCCACAAAATACTGGGACTGGGGATAATGGCTGGTTCTGACATAGTTTACGCCCAGCTCCTTTTTCAGAATATCCGCATCCCACTCCTGCATGCTCCTGGGCATGGCATATCCCACATAGGGATAGCTCTGGTGGCGGTTCAGCCCCCTGAGGAACAGCTTGCTGCCGTTCAGATAAAAGCCGTCTGCCTTAAACTCCGCCGTTCTGAAGCCCATACGGGTGGTGACCTCATCCAGACATGCGTCATTCTTCAGAATCCGTAATGTCATATTGTACAGATTCGGGTTATCCGTAGACCAGAGGGCGGGCGCATGGATGGAACCGCTCATCTCATAGATCGTCGGATTTGATTCCAGATATTTTACCGGATAGGAAGGAATGCCGGAGAGCTTCTTTCTGGTCTGGTATACCCGGGTGCCGTCCTGTGCGGAAAGGCTAAGCTCGACCTCGATGTTTTCCAGAGAGATCTTGTCGTTTTCCCCGCCAAGCCGGAAGGTGGTCCGGAAATCGCCGTTCATGTTTCCGTTGATAAATATATCCTCCAGCCTCAGCTCATCGCATACATCCAGATATACCTCGCGGTAGAGGCCGCCGTACGCCAGATAATCCACAACGTAGCCAAAGGGCGGCTGATTAACGGATTCCCGGGAATTGATAACGATCTCCAGGCTGTTTACCGTTCCGAAGCGAACGGCATCGGTTATATCCGTACGAAAAGCCGTATATCCGCAGAAATGGCGGGAAAGCGCCTGTTCATTCACGTACACATCCGCCTCATGGGCCGCGCCCTCGACAATAAGGATGAGTCTCTTATTCTTCCACTTGCCCGGGATCGTCAGCTTCTTTTCGTAAGAGGATATAAACTGATAATCCTTTTCATTAAAATAATCATACGGAAGCTCCCGCACGGTATGGGGCAGCCGCACCTTCACCGTTTCACGGACAGCCTGCATATTATCCACTGTGGCGTGATGCGAAGGAAGCACACGGTAATTCCAGGAATTGTTTAAATAAAAACGTTCTCTCACGAAATTCTCCTTTCCATATGTTCATCTTAAGACAATCATTTGTGCATTCGGTACCTGTCCTGCTGATCTTAAACTCCATCGGAGACAGCACCGCGGGACAGGATGCCGGCCATCAGAAGGTCGATCACCTCCAGGAGTCCCTCCTGATAAGTGAGCCCGCACTGGACAAGAATGTCCTGCTGAAAAAACCGGGACAGGGTACTCTGAAACATCGTCCGGAAAACCGGGATGGAAAAACGCCGGAGCACTCCCTCCTCCATCCCCTTTTGCAAAAGGCCGATGGCCGGCTCCCAATCGCTGTCCAGACGCTCCTCCACATGCCGGTATACCTCCGGAAACCTGTCCCGCAGAATATAAAGCTGCCTGAGATCGATCTGAAGATAGGTTTCCGGCATGGCACTGAGAAGCATGCGTATCTTTTCCGCCGTACTGAGATCCGGCCGGAGCAAAACCTTTTCTTTTTCCGTCCGGATGGAATCAAAGCAATGATCAGCCATAGCCAGAAGAAGCATTTCCTTATCGGAAAAAACGGAATATATGGTCTTTTTGCTCATTCCCAGCTCCTTCGCCAGGTCATCCATGGTAAACTTCAGGCCCTCTCGGTTAAATATCCGGATCGTTGCCTCAAGGATCCTGTTTCTTTTTTCTTCATCCGACGCCTGCATAACACACCTCACAAGAAACGAAATATTATCAATCAGTTTCCATCTTTATTGTAACAAGTCATGCTGTATCATACAAGAAACGAATCAAACAAAAATAGTTTCCAATCGTTATGCAAAATGCACAAACGATATGGGAACTATCCTTCAATCCTGCTCAAAATAGAAAAAGACCTGCTGTTTACAGGTCTTTTCTCAGATATCTGATCATTCCGGGCCCAAGAGTCTCTGTAGGTCTCGCGGTAAATCCGTTTTTCAGATAAAACTCCTCACGACCCTTGGCGCACATGAGGCAAAACATCATTTCCTCTCCATCCGCGGATAAAGAGCGGACATATGCCGTGAGAAGCTCGATCAGCTTGCTTCCGATTCCCATATGATGATACTCCGGCAGAACAATCAGATCCTGGATATAGCTTACCACAGCGCCATCGCCGACCACACGTCCCATGCCGACAAGCTTATTTCCATCATAAGCAAATATCCGGTATATGGCATTTTCCAGAGCAAGCTCAGCCTGCCGTTCCGTCAGCTTCTTCCATCCCACCGCCTCACGAAGGGAAAGATATTCCGAAACCGAAATCCTGTCCTCACTGAATTTGATCATAACCGTACAGAAACGCCCCGTTCTTTCAGATATTCTTTGACCTCTCTGATCTCCAGCTCCTTAAAGTGGAAAAGAGAGGCCGCCAGCGCCGCATCGGCACCGCCCGCAGTCAGCGCATCATAAAAATGCGCCTTTGTTCCGGCACCGCCGGAAGCAATAACCGGAATCTTCACATGATCGGAAATGATCCTGGTCAGCTCCACATCGTAGCCTGCCTTGGTCCCGTCGCAGTCCATGCTGGTCAGAAGGATTTCTCCTGCCCCGCGCTTTTCGCCTTCTATCGCCCATTCCACAGCATCGATCCCGCAGTCCAGCCTGCCGCCGTGCTTATAGATGGTCCAGCCGCTTCCATTCTCCCTGCGTCTGGCATCGATAGCCAGCACAACGCACTGACTGCCGAATTTATCCGCAGCCTCGGAAAGCAGCTCCGGTCTGTCAATGGCCGCCGAATTCACCGAAATCTTATCCGCGCCCTCTCTGAGGATCATGCGGAAATCCTCAATGGTCCGTATACCGCCGCCGACAGTGAATGGGATAAATACCGTCTCCGCCACCCGGCGAACCATATTCCGGACAATGTTTCTTCTGTCGCTGGAGGCGGTTATATCCAGGAATACCAGCTCATCCGCACCCGCAGCATCGTAAGCCTTTCCGCATTCAACCGGATCGCCGGCATCGATGAGATTAACAAAATTGATTCCCTTAACTACCCTTCCGTCCTTCACATCCAGGCAGGGGATGATCCTTTTGGTATGCATGTCACGTCCTCCTAAAGGGCAAGAAAGTTGGACAGGATCCGAAGACCGGCTGCCGAGCTCTTTTCAGGATGGAACTGACAGGCAAAGAGATTTCCCCGTTCCACAGCCGCGTGGATCGTCACGCCGTACTCCGTGGTAGCCGCCACATCGGCGGGATCATCGCACTCCAGATAATAGGAATGGACAAAATACACATAAGCGCCGGAAACGCCATCCAGAAGCTTCGATGCCTTTTTCACGCTGATGTCGTTCCAGCCGATCTGGGGCACCGGAAGTCCTTCCTTCTCCGGAATACGGCGGATCTTACCCGAAAGAAGGGAAAGGCCCTTTACCCCGGGACTCTCCTCGCTTTCGGAAAAGAGCAGCTGAAGGCCGAGGCAGATGCCGAGAAAGGGCTTTCCGGATTCCACAAATTCATGGATCACCGGTTCGAGTCCTGCACTTCGGATCCGGCTCATGGCATCGCCAAAGCTGCCCACTCCGGGAAGAATCGCCTTGTCCGCAGAAAGGATCACCTCCGGATCCCCTGTCAGCACGGCTTCCCCGCCCAGAAACTGAACCGCCTTCTCTACGCTCTTAATATTACCTGCATCATAGTCGATTATCGCGATCATAGTCTCACTTACATATCATTCTGATTGTTCAGAATCTCGAAAGAACCTGTTTCGGAGCCGTTGATCACATAATAAACCTTGTCATCCTCCGGCTTCAGATACATTTCAATACTGCTGATATCGGACGCTTTGTTTCCTGCATCAGTCCAGATATGCTTTACTGTATCCTCCAGCTCCTTCTGACTCACCTGTTCACCGTAAAACTCGATGTAGCAAGATGTTTTCATCACTTTTTCCTCCTTCACTCTTTATGATTGTATTATACATCTATCAGCTCACATTTAGTGCGCATCCAGTTCAAAATAGAAGACCACACCGTTCTTCTCGTTATATACGCCGTATTTCTGTGCATGCTTTTTCATAATGGCCGCCACAATGGAAAGTCCTATACCGCTTCCGCCATACTCTCTTGTTCTGGCCGGATCCACCTTGTAGAACTTGATAAACAGCTTATCGATATCCTTTTGCGCGATCGGATTTCCCTCGTTAAAGATGCTGATCCGGATCTTATCCTCATTCTTCCGGATCCACGCACGGATAAGCCCGCCCTCCGGCACATAATGGATCGCATTGGTCAGAAAATTCGTGATCACCTGTTCGATCATGAACTCATCGCCCCAGGCATAAACAGGGCTTTTCTGATCATACTCCACTCTGGCTTTTTTCTGGGCGATAAGGATATCCGAGGCCTTGATCACCTCGCCCAGAAGTCCGGCCACATTAAACCGGGTAACACTGAGCTCCTCCTGCCCGCTTTCCAGCTCATTCAGATTCAGCAGCTTTTTTACGAGCGTATTCATCTTAACAGCTTCATCCACGATCACATCGCAGTAATACTGCATATTCTCCGGATCGTCCGTCACGCCGTCCCTGAGTCCTTCGGAATAGCCCTGGATCAGAGCAATGGGTGTCTTCAGCTCATGACTGACATGGGAGATAAACTCCGACCGCATGTCCTCGAGCTGCTCCTTTTCCTTAAGGGTGGCCTGCATATTCAGATTGGCCGTTTTCAGATCGGTAATGGATTTCTCCAGCTTTTCCGAAAGCGCATTCATGGCCTTGCCAAGATCGCCGATCTCATCCTCGGAGCGGACATCCACGTGGGTATCGAATTCCAGATTGGCCATTTTCTTCGCTGAACGCGACATTTCCACGATCGGTTTGGTGAAAACACCGGTCACCAGGATAACCGCAACCGCCTCTGCAAAAAGAAGCGTGATCAGGATAATGGTAAACAGGCTGGTCAGATAACGGAAGTTTTCCTGCATTCCCTCTACCCTGTCCCGGATAATGATCAGATAGCCGTTATCCAGCACGCCGATCAGGTCTATGGAATCCTCGTTCCGGATCATATTTCCGCTTTCCGCGTAAATCCGTCTGTCCGACAGCGTATTTTTTTCTATTCTGTAATGTTTCCGGGTCAGACTGATGGCATGAAAATCCGTATTCTCGATCATCGCGTTAAGCCCCCGGGTGCTCCGGTTTGTTAGCGTGACGGTGGTATAGAATTCCATGGTGTCGGCATTGACAATATATATTTCAGAATTATCCGGATTGTTCACATATTCGGAAAAATGCTGAAGCATATATTCCTGCCCCAGGGATTCATTATTCATCAGCTCATTACAGGAAGCATAGGTTTTCGCCAGGTTGTCACGGATCCTGTTCTCATAGAACCGGCTCATGACACGGCGCGAGATCACAATGGCCACAATATTCGTCAGAACAGTGGTCAGAATTACGATCATGGCAAGCTTAAACCTAACCGACCGGAATATGCTGTGATGCTCCCCGCTCTGTTTCATTATACGACCTCGAATTTATATCCCAGCGCCCATATGGTTACAATGAACTTTCCCTTTTCACCAAGCTTGGACCTCAGTTTTTTGACATGGGTATCGATCGTTCTGGCATCGCCGAAATAATCATAGTTCCAGACGGCAGACAGGATCTTCTCCCTGGAAAGAGCCTGTCCCTGGTTTTCCATAAAATACTGAAGAAGCTCGAATTCCTTGAACGAAAGCTCGATGGGCTTTCCATCCACCTCTACGATATGGGCAGCGCTGTCCAGACGGATCCCGCCGGCCATAAGTACCTTTTCTTCCTTTTCCACGTTACTCCTGCGGAGAACTGCCTCCACTCTGGCCACTAGGATCTTGGGAGAAAAGGGCTTGGTGATATATTCATCCACGCCGATCTCAAAGCCGCGAAGCTCATCCTTTTCCTCGGATTTTGCAGTGAGCATGATAATAGGCACGCTGCTGACCGCACGGATAGCCTCGCTGACCTGATATCCGTCCATTTTGGGCATCATCACATCCATGATGATCAGCGAGATATCATTATTTTCCGAAAAAAGCCCGTAAGCCTCTTCTCCGTCTCCGGCCTCGATTACCTGATAACCATGCTTGGTCAGGAAATCTTTTACCAGCTTTCGCATTCTGGGTTCGTCATCGACGACAAGTATTTTTTTCTCGCTCATGGCATTTAACCCTTATTTTGCTTCTGTTTCCGCCTGCGTCTCTGCTTCTGTAGCTGCCTCTGCATCACCGTCTGTAGCCGGATCAAAGGAGCCGTTCATGATAATGCCGTAGGTCCGGCAATAGCTTGTCAGTTTTTCCTTATACTGGGAAAGCGCCTCGTCGGCAGCCTTCATCTTATCCTCTGCTGTACTGAGATAAGCCGCATCCGTATTGGAAATGGCAGCCACCACCTGATTAACAGCATCTCTTTCGTTTGTAGCCATCTGTACAAGATAAGACTTCAGCTCCTGCACCTCGGTACTCTTTGCTTCAAACTGGTTCAGCGCTTCCAGATAAGACTCAAAGCCGGTCACTGAATCATTCTGCAGCACGGTCAGCCATTCCTCTGCAGACATTTTGGAGCCGTCCGCAAAATAGGAATCGTATACCTCGATAGCTTTATCCCTTCTGCTCTGAATGGAAGGAAGAGTCTCGTTGACAAACTGTGTGATCTCCTCCTTTACTTCGATGTTTGCTTCCGAATCCGGCGAAGCTGAATTCTTCTTTTTTCCGCAGCCGGCAGCTGCCGCCAGCACGAAGAGGATTAAAAGAAGGGCTGTAAACCGTTTATTCATCCTTGTTAACCTCCATTTGTTTCAGTTAAATCTCGTTTCTCTTTTTTCTTTTTTTGTGGGATTTTTTCTTCTTCCGCTGTTCTTTCTCCAGCCATACCTTGTATAGATCCGGCCGCCTTTCTCTGGTAACCGCAACAGCCTCGGCCATTCGCCACTCATCGATCTTTTTATGATCACCGGAAAGAAGTACAGGCGGAACGCGCATACCGCGGAATTCCTCCGGTCTCGTATACTGGGGATACTCCAGAAGTCCGTCGGAAAAGGATTCCGTAAACGCACTGTCCGGGCTGCCGAGAACACCGGGAACAAACCGGGAAATGGCGTCCATCATCATGACAGCCGCTATTTCGCCTCCGGTCAGGATAAAATCTCCGATGGATACCTCCACCGGCCGGATATACTCGATTGCTCTTTCGTCAATCCCCTCATAATGTCCGCAGAGAAATATGATATTTTCGTTATGGGAAAGGGCTCTGGCCATGGAGCCGTCAAACTGTCTGCCTCTCGGCGTCATGTACAGCACGCGGCAGGATCCACTGCCGATCTTCTTTTTCAGATCATCATAGCATCGGACAACCGGCTCAGCCGCCATCAGCATGCCGCTGCCTCCGCCGTAAATATAATCATCCACCCGCCGGTTCTTATCCAGGGTATAATCCCGGATATCCACAGCGTTCAGTGTTAAGATTCCCTTTTTCAGCGCTCTTCCCGTAATGCTCCCGCCCATCCAGGCCGTGATCATTTCCGGAAAAAGTGTCATGACATGAAAATTCATAGACCACCTGCTACATGCCCGGGATCAGCCGGACGATCATCCTTTTGGATTCCAGATCCACATCCTTGACAAATTCACCGATTGCCGGCACAAGGTGTTCCTCTCCGGTATCCTTATTCCGGATCACCAGAACCGGATCCCTGCCGGTGAGGTAGGTATCCTCCACGATCCCGACCGGATTCCCCTCCGGATCCGAGACCGTCATGCCGATGGTGTCTGCCAGAAAATATTCATCCTCAGCAGGCGGTTTTGCCTGCTCACGGAGAATATAGAGCTCTTTTCCGCGGAATTTTTCCGCCTCATTCCTGTCCGGAATGCACGAAAGCCCGAGGACTGCCATCCCCTTGATCAGCTTTACACTCTGAATATCCGTCTCATGGAGACCATCCTTTTCCCGGATATACAGATGATCCAGCTGACGAAACCACTGCAGATCATCCAGAAGGGGATAAACCCGGACCTCTCCCTGTATTCCCTGCGGAGCAGTGATCGTCCCGATATGAAAATAACCTTCGATCATTTTCTCTTCCATTTTCGATCCTTTTCGGTTTCTGAAAGTGTTTCAGGAAAGTTTCAGCGGTAAATTTGCAGAAAACACGGAAAGCCGTGGAGATCCACGGCATCCCGGTTATTTGATATCTACGATCACTCTTTTATCGGTCTTGGTTGCGGCCGCCTTCACAACGGTACGGATCGCTTTGGCGATCCTTCCGCCTTTACCGATTACCTTGCCCATATCCTCAGGGGCAACCTTAAGCTCCAGACGAATGTTCTCATCGTCCGTCTCTTCTGTTACCACAACCTGATCCGGCTGATCTACAAGAGATTTCGCAATAAATGTAATCAGCTCTTTCATTGACTATTTCCTCCGGCCTTATTTCTCAACGCCAGCCTGCTTCAGAAGTCTAGCAACTGTCTCTGTGGGCTGTGCGCCGTTAGCGATCCACTTCTTAGCCGCTTCAGCGTCTACCTGGAAAAGACTGGGCTCCTGGTTGGGATCATATGTACCGATCTGGTCGATCACTGCGCCATCTCTGGGTGCGCGGGAATCTGCAACTACCACACGGTATACCGGATGCTTCTTGTAACCGAGTCTCTTTAATCTGATCTTTACTGCCATTTTAAGGTTCCTCCTGCCTTATGAAAAAATAATGATTTATATTGGATCATGCATAACATGATTCTTGCATAATTTAGAATCCGAAGGGCAGCTTGAAGCGTCCCTTCTTCTTTCCCTTCATCATACCGGACATCTTCTTCATCATCTTCCGGGATTCCTCAAACTGCTTGATGAACCGGTTCACCTCCGAGATATCCACACCGGCGCCTCTGGCGATCCGGGTCTTACGGCTGACGTTTATGAGTTCCGGATGAGAACGCTCCTCCGGGGTCATGGAAAGGATAATGGCCTTGGGACGCTCTGCAGCGTTCTCATCGATCTCCACATCCTTCATCTTGCTGCCCATGCCCAGCATATCGATAATGCTGCTCATGCCGCCGAGCTGCTTCATCTGCTCGAGCTGGTCCAGGAAATCGTTAAAATCAAAGCTGGCCTTCCGGAGCTTTTCCTCCATCTCCGCCGCTTTTTCTTCATCGATCGCGGCCTGGGCTTTTTCGATCAGAGTTTCCACATCGCCCATGCCCAGGATTCGGCTGGTCATCCGGTCCGGATAAAAGGGTTCGAGATCTGTCAGTTTTTCGCCCATTCCGGCATACAGGATCGGCTTACCTGTGACAGCCCTGATAGAAAGAGCCGCACCGCCTCTTGTATCGCCGTCCAGCTTTGTCAGGATCACGCCGTCAATACCGATCTTCTCCTGGAAGGTGGAAGCTACATTTACCGCATCCTGACCGGTCATGGAATCCACTGTCAGGATCGTATAATGCACATCAACAGCATTTTTGATCTCCTGCAGCTCCTCCATCATGCCTTCGTCGATATGCAGACGGCCCGCAGTATCGATGAACAGCATATTGATGCCGCTTTTTTCCGCATGCGCAATGGCCGCCTTCACTATATCCACTGGCTTATGCTCGGTACCCATGGAAAATACGGGAACGCCTACCTTGTCTCCATTGGTCTGCAGCTGCTGGATCGCGGCCGGCCTGTAAATATCGCAGGCAACAAGGAGAGGCTTCTTTCCCTTGGATTTCCACTGGGACGCCAGCTTGGCTACCGTAGTTGTCTTACCTGCGCCCTGAAGACCGCACATCATAATGATGGTCAGCTTTCCATCGGGCTGGGGCTGGATCTCCGTGATCTCGGAACCAAGAAGCCTTACCATCTCGTCCCGGACGATCTTGATGACCATCTGGCCCGGATTCAGGCCCTTCATAACATCCTCGCCCACTGCCTGGTCGGATACCGTCTTAACGAAGTTTTTCACCACTTTGAAGTTAACGTCCGCTTCGAGAAGGGCACGTTTAACCTCTTTCATGGCCTCCTTAACGTCATCCTCTGTCAGAGCACCCTTGCCCCGCAGCTTTTTGAAGACATTTTGTAATTTATCACCCAGGCTTTCAAATGCCATAGACTCTTATCCTCCACTAATTCAGGCTTTTGAAATCATGCTGCCGGCGCGGGCAGGCATACAATCGGATAATTCAAGATCAGCTCTTCTAAATAAAAACGTCCTCAACCTGCTTTGTCAGACATTTCAGCTCATTCAGCTTATCCCGGATTTCTTTAACCTGCTGCTCGTCTGCCGTTTTCCCCTGTCCGGGGATGATCTCAGAAAGCGAATCGACCGCACCGGAGAGCTTGCTGAAGCTTTCCTGCGCAGTGAGAAAACGCTGCATGAGCCCCAGCTTCTTTTCATAATCCTCCAGCAGCTTTTCGGACCGGCGCATCAGGTCATATACGGCCTGCCGGCTGGTGGAAAGCTCCTCGGCGATCTCCGAATAGGAAAGATCCTGGAAAACGGAAGATTCAAAAACGCTTTTCTGATGCTCCGTCAGAAGCTCTCCGTAAAAATCATATAATAAGGTTTTTCTGACTATCGGATCCATCCACAGCCTCAACATAACCCTGTCTTACATTCTTCAACAGAATGCATTGTAACAAATCCTCTCATTCTTGTCAAGTATTATTCCTTTACACGCCTGACAACATCTTTTCTTATGCAGCTGACAGTATCTATCCTTACGGGATTGACCAGTATTATTTCTTTACAGAACTTACCACAATGCCGCCGCTTATTTCCATTTAAAATTTTTCCCATAAAACCTATCTTCATGTTCGTATATTCACCATCAAAGAATAAAGGAGCATTGCCCTATGAAGAATATATTTTATCTCTCTATGCTGATCCTTATGGCTGTTTCCGCCGGCGTATTCGCCTTCCTGCATTACCGGAAAACAGATGGAACCGCTTCCGTAAATAAGGTCGAAAAAATCTATACGATCGAAGAAATCAGAACGTTTTACGGCTATGATGAAATGAAAGAACGTGAGGAGGATTATAACGGCATCCACTATACCTGGTGCATGCCCGCAGATTCCAACTACAGGGTTGGATGCCATTGGTTCTATATTTTCGAATCCGAAGCCGATGCGGAAGATGTATTCCGGCATATGGCGAAAAACTATTTTCGTAATATCACGGTCAGTGAAAAAAAACACGTTGAAGGCTGGATTGCCGGAATCTGTGACGCAGAGGAAATGGACGGCATCACGCTTAGCGGCAATGTGATCACCTTTGAAATGCTGGATTTCTATGGATACGACGAATGGTAAAACACTTCGGGTATTCATCCTCCATTTACATATCCGTAACACGTGCACTCCAAAAATGGCATGATCCGGAGATCATGCCATTTTTTGAATAAAAACATCCGCTTTTGATAAGCCCGGCCGAAGCGGTTCAGGTTTTTTCCAAACCGGAAAAACCCGGTCCGGCAGACCTTACTCTTCCGATGCTTCCTGATACTTTACGGAAATATCGGAAATCGTTCCGTTATCCTTCATCTTCTGGATGCTGTCATTGATCTTGTTCAGAAGCTCTGTGTTGCCCTTCTTAACTGCAATAGCATATTCCTCGGATTCGAATGCCTCGGGATCCTCGACGATCTTGAGACCCGGATTATCCTGAACATACTTGGAAGC
>DFHD01000080.1:96319-113174 GCA_002372545.1 Lachnospiraceae bacterium UBA3732
ATTCACGACAGTCTCACCGGTATACCCCTGGATAACCACGATCTTCTTGCCATCCATATCGGAAGCCTTGGCAATATCGGAATCCTCCTTCACGATCATGACCTGTGTAGCTGTGTAGTAGGGAATAGAGAAATCAACGGCTTCCTTACGCTCATCGGTAACGGTCATACCGGCGATGACTGCATCAACTTCTCCGTTGGAAAGTGCCATGATCAGGGAATCGAATTCCATGTTGTTGATCTCAACTGTCTTGCCCATGTCATCGCCGATCTGCTTTGCAATGGCCATATCGATACCATCATACTGACCGATCACACCGGATCCGGTTACATACTCAAAGGGAGGGAATTCCGCATTCGTACCGAATACAACCTTCTTATCATCCTCCTTTTTGCCGCATGCTGCAAGGCCTAGTGCCATGGTCACTGTCATGAGGCCGATCGCCAGTTTCTTTGCCAACTTTTTCATTTTCTTAGACTCCTTCTTTTTTGTTTTTTATCTTTCAGACCATTCGTACTGAACCGATCGCTGCTTCTGCTCTGTTCAGCATGGAATGATCCGGATTTACTGTATACTCAACTCTTCAGCATAGATCAATTTCATGATAATGAAAATGCTCTATATGCGAGGAAATGATTATTTTCATTACAGCACCTTGCTGAGGAAGCTCTTTAATCTCTCATTCTGCGGATTATTGAAGATCTCCTCCGGCGTGCCTCTTTCCAGAATTACGCCTTCATCCATGAACAGGATCCGGCTGCCGACCTCTCTGGCAAAGCCCATCTCATGGGTCACCACGATCATGGTCATACCGCTCTCTGCCAGCTTCTTCATGACCTCCAGCACCTCTCCGACCATTTCCGGGTCAAGGGCAGATGTAGGCTCATCAAAGAGCATGACCTCCGGTTCCATGGCCAGCGCACGGGCAATAGCCACACGCTGCTGCTGTCCGCCGGAAAGCTGTTTGGGATACACATCAGCCTTATCGGAAAGGCCTACCGTTTTCAGAAGTTCAATAGCTTTCGCATCCGCCTGCTCCTGAGTCATCTTTTTCAGCTTGACCGGAGCCAGGGTGATATTTCTTTTTACAGTCAGATGCGGAAATAGATTGAAGTGCTGGAATACCATACCCATCTTCTGCCGGATATGATTTACATTGGCGCCGTGAGCGTTGATCTGAACGTCATCAATCCAGATTTCGCCGCTTTCCGCATCCTCCAGACGGTTGATGCACCTCAGGAAGGTACTTTTCCCGCTGCCGGAAGGACCGATCACAACAACAACCTCGCCCTCGTCAACCTCTTCATCGATGCCCTTCAGCACCTCTTTATTATTAAAATGTTTATGCAGATCGTGTACACGGATCATATAAGCCTCCTATCTCTGATCGGACTTTCTCAGCCGTTTCTCAATCCTGCCCAGCAGAATGGTCAGCGCCTTGATGATCACAAAATAGATCACGGCAACTGCCAGAAGCGGCATCAGAGGCATATAGGTGGCGCTCTTGATAAAGTCGCCGGCCTTCTGCACATCCATCAGACCCACATAACCTACAATAGCGGTTTCCTTGATCAGGGTAATAAACTCATTTCCCATGGCCGGGAAAATATTCTTAAAAGCCTGGGGAATGATGATATACCGCATCGTCATACCCTTGCCGAGACCGAGAGACCGGCCGGCCTCTGTCTGTCCTTTATCGATGGAAAGTATGCCTGCCCGGATGATCTCCGACACGTAAGCACCGGAATTGATGGCAAAGGCTATGGAACAGATGATCCATTTTTCCCAGTAAATATTGGCAAAAACAACAAAATAGATGATCATCAGCTGGGTAACCGAAGGGGTTCCCCGGATGACATCTGTATACACCTTGCCCAGAAACCGAAGCGGTTTATGACTGGAGAGATTGCAGAGCGCAATAAGAAATCCGATCAACAGACCAAGGATTGCCGCAAAAACGGATATTTTCAGCGTTACGCCTACTCCGTCCAGAAGAAGCTTCCATCTGTCTTCTTTTATAAATGTTTTTTCAAAGGTGTCAGAAAAACTGCTGAGGAACATCATTTCCCCCATGCCAATGCACCTCCTGCATAATAATACAAAAACACTGAGAACCGTTTTATAATTGCATAAAAACACAATAAAGTCAAGCTTTACCGCGTTTTCGCCTGCGTATAACGTGTTTTGTCAGCGACGGAGCTCTTTTTTTTCTTACCCGGACACCGGTTTTCGTCTTCCGGACCTCGTTAGAAGCCTTCATTTTTTCATCAAAGATCGTATAGTCCCGCTCAAACAGCTCATCCGTCTCCGCCTGCCTGAGCTCCTCCAAAGGCAGCTTTTCCAGAAGCTTTCCGATGATAAAATCCGCACTTCTGTCTCTATACTTCGGCAGACCCCTGGTATCCAGAATATGCCAGAGCTCCCTCTTCCACAGAATTTTTAACTGACGGCGGAGATCCAGCTTCGGTGAAGGAGCCGCAGGCCTCAGCTCTTCCACATGCTCTTCATCGATCAGAAGAAGGCCCCAGTAAGGCGGAACATGCTCCGCCGCATGAAGCCTGTGTTTTTTTCCGACAGCAAGATAACACAGATCATAGTTCCTTTCATAATCATGGATCTGAGTAACCAGCCGCGTATAGGAATCGCTGTCCGATTTTATTTCGATGCCGGCTATTTTCCCCGGCAGTACGACCACCACATCCGCTCTGGACCGCTGGATCACCTTCTCCTCAAGCACACGGTTTTTGCCAAAGGTTTCATCCAGATAATCAAAAAGTGGCTCGCGCATATCCTTATCCAGCATTTACAGCTCCGTTTTCCACAGAAAAAGCCCGTGGACTCTGCCACGGACTTTTTATCCGCTTATTTCACATTTTTCCAAAACCCGGAACATCTTATCATAAATAATCAAACCGACTTGTCATTCAGAAACCGGGTACTACGGGGGACTATGGCTTACTCAGCCAGATACGGCTTAACCGTTTCCATAATGGAATCGATCTCATCCTCAGCGTAGATATTCAGCTGAATGGGCTTGGAAATATCCAGACTGAAAATACCCATGATGGACTTTGCATCAATAACATAACGTCCTGCAACCAGATCAAAATCTGCCTTATAGCCGCTGATATCGTTAACAAACGCTTTTACCTTGTCAATGGAATTCAGTGATACCTTTACCGTTGTCATTTCAAACCTCCTAAAGTTTACATGAATCATGCGATTATGCTATAATATTTCTATCACTATAATAAGGGGATTACGCATAAATGTCAACCCAAAACCGTGTGTCATTAACAGGCAGGAGCTTTCATATCATTACACTTGGCTGTAAAGTCAATCAATTTGAATCCGATGCCATGCGCCGTCTTTTAGAGGAGGCCGGTGCAGTCTGGTCCGGCCTCGAACAGGCAGAGATCTGCATCATCAATACCTGCTCGGTAACCAATATTGCTGACCGGAAATCCCGGCAGATGATGCATCACGCCAGAAAGCTTCGTCCCAACGCCGTGATCGCAGCCTGCGGCTGCTATGTCCAGGCTGCCGGCGAGTCTCTTCTCAGGGATGGCTCAGTTGACCTTCTCATCGGCAATGACAGAAAGAGTCAGGTTTCTGAGATCCTTTATGAATATCTGAATCCGTTTCCGGAGATTACCGATGATAAGACCGCCGTACTTTACGATGGAAAGTCCGGGGTGCCAAATCTTTCACAGGATCCACGAAAACGTCTGTTTATGACGGATATCAGCGCACCCTGCAAATTCGAACAGCTTCCTGCCGCCCTTCCCGGTTCCATGACCAGGGCTTACCTCAAGATACAGGATGGCTGCAACGCCTTCTGTACCTACTGCATCATTCCTTATGTCCGGGGAAGGATCCGGAACAAGCCTCTTGCAGATATTCTTCGGGAAACCGGGGTTCTTGCCAGCGGCGGCGTAAGGGAGGTTGTTCTGACCGGCATACATCTCTCCGCCTTTGATGATGCGGAAAAGGCAAATGGAAGCACTCTCACTCTTACCGATGTAATCCGGCAGATTGCTGCGGTTCCCGGAATCGAACGGATCCGGCTGGGCTCGCTTGAGCCAAGAGTGATCACGCCGGAATTTCTTCAGGTGATCACATCCATTCCGAAGGTATGTCCCCACTTTCATCTTTCCCTGCAAAGCGCGGATGACCGGACGCTGAAACGAATGAACCGCCATTATACCATAGAAGAATTTATGGATATCACCCGGCTTCTTCGCGAGGCCTATGACCGGCCCGCTCTCACGACCGATGTGATCGTAGGCTTTCCCGGCGAAACAGAGGAGGAATTCGAAAATACCTGCGCGAACCTGGAAAAGCTGGACTTCTATGAAATGCACGTTTTCAAATACTCCCGCCGCAGGGGAACTCTGGCTGATAAAATGCCGGATCAGCTGACAGAGGCTGTGAAAAATGAAAGAAGCCGCCGGCTTCTTGCCATGACGGCTTCCCATAAAGCGAAATATGAAGCTTCCTTTAAGGGCGAGCAGCAAAACGTACTCGTGGAAGAGGTTCTGCGGACCGATAAGGGAATTTTTCTCCGCGGACATACCGAACGGTATATTCTGGTGGATATCCCGTTCGAATGCCTGTCATCTTCCTGCAGCATTTCGAACCAGCCCGCACCAGAGGAATTCATCAACCGGATCATCAGCTTTAAAAACTGATAGTATGGCACCGTTTTATTTTACGAAATCTCTGAAGATAAAGCTCATAACCTCGGCTCTTGTACATGTGGCACCCGGCGCAAAGGTTGTTTCCGTTTTTCCATACGTCACGCCCGTTTCATTTGCCCAGATCACGGCATCCTCGTACCAGGCGCCGGCCTTTACATCCTCAAAATGATTATCGGCCTCAATTACCGGAGATTTTTCGTAACGCCAGATGAAGCTTACGATCTCGGAACGTGTACAGGTCTTGTTCGGCTGGAAACTGTTTTTCGTAATACCTGAAGTGATATTATTTTCATATGCCCAGAGAACCGCTTTATAATAATATTTGCTTTCAGATATATCCCGGAACGGATTTTCACTCGTTTCCGGTTCGGGACATCCGTCTGCCCTCCAAAGGAATGTCACTACCTCGGCACGGCTGCAGCCGTCATTGGGAGCAAACGTTGTTGCAGTTTTACCGGAAGTAATCCCGTTTTCCAAAGCCCAGTCGATCGGATCATGCGACCATTTTCCTCTTTTGGGCATATCGGTAAATTTAACGCCTGGGCAATCCTCATCCGATGTACAGGGCGTAAACTCCACCGGAACATCTTTTGCTATAAGGAAATGAACCGGTTCGACCAGATTGACTCCTTCGGGCGCGACTGCCGTAATAAGAAATTGCGTATCCTCTTCCACTTCAGGAACTTTGATCACTACTTTTCCTTCCGCATCCGTTTTTCCCAGTTCAATAAAAACATTACTGTCATCATAGTATCCGACTGCAGCACCGTTAACCGGAAGAGAGACCGGACTATATCTTTCATCAAAATCACTCTTATTCAGCGTCAGCTCTAATTCCTGCCCTTCATCCATTTCCGATGATGTTTCGGTAAAAAATGCATATCGATCCGAGTAGCGATTCAGATCGCTGAAAACGTAGGCGGCAATATAATCCTGATCGCTGAGCTGAGCATCCAGTTCACCCAATGCATTATTCCTGTAATAGCCGAAGCTTCCACCATTCTCAATACCCCAAAGCTTCTGGATGCCTTTACCGTACATACCCGTTACTGTCTTGTAACCTGCCGCTGAACCTCCTTCAAAACACTCGTCATGAACAGCGATCAGAGCATCGTTTACCGTAATTCTTTCATCATCATCAAGATCGCTGACATTAAGCGCCGAAAGCGCAGCAACAGTAGACTCTCCATCATTGATGGAGATGAATACAGTAACCTCCTCATCCGCCCGAGCTCTGGCGGAAGGAACAAAAGCTGTCATGGCAACAAAAAACAAACTGCATAATGCTGCCATACATTTTCCCGCTGCATGTCTTTTCTTCATCTTATCTCAATCCCCCTTCAACTTTTCTGTTACGTCTTTTATCCGCTTGCATCATATGGGACAAAACCGCAACATTGTTATATCAGCTACACATAGAGTATAACCATTTTAGGCGCATGTATCAAGATAAAATCGAGCAGCAACGAGGCTTTTAATAACAAAAAAATCACGCTAACGCGTGATTTCTTTTTGTAGTCCGTAGGGGAATCCCACCGGCGGCTCCGCCGCCTTTCAGGCCGGGCTTCGATCGAACGACCCACCGGGTCGTTCTTGCGGCTGTCGCCGCATCTCGCCGTTCGATTCCTCTGATTCAGACTACAAAAAAAAATCACGCTAACGCGTGATTTCTTTTTGTAGTCCGTAGGGGAATCGAACCCCTGTTTCCGCCGTGAGAGGGCGGCGTCTTAACCGCTTGACCAACGGACCTTATCAACACCTTTGCTACTATATCAGATATTCTTTCAAATTGCAAGTCTTTTTTTAGAATTATACCAAAAGAATTATGCAAAGCGGAATTTGTTTTTACACTCAACGGAATTACCTTATGCCAAATGTAAAGCGCCTCCCGTTTCCGGAAGGCGCCTGTCATACTTATTTATCTTTTTACTATTTACTCTGGTGAAACAAATGCCTGAATGAAGCGATAAACGATCGCTGCCGTCATGGCTCTTGTTGCACTGCTGCTGCAGTCAAGCGTAACTGCACCGGTTTCCTTATCCTCATTGCCGGAAATGAGACCATAGGTCACGGCAAAGGACATGGGGGCTTTCTTCCAGCCCTTCACGCTTGCACCATCAGCATAATCGCTGAAATCCATATTTTCATCATATTCCGGCTCCATGCCCATGGTTTCCGCGTATGCACGGAGCATCTGCGCCATCTCCACTCTCGTGATGTTACTCTTTCTGTCGAATATAAGAGATCCGTCTTTACCGTTCTTTCCTACAACGATACCATTCTCATATGCCCAGATACAAGGCTCATAGTAATAAGCATCTTTGTTAGTCACATCCGTAAAGGGACTGTCACCATAGATTTCACCCGCAGAGCCGGTGATCGCCGTGTTCATGCCGTAAAGTAACGTTGCAAATTCCGCTCTGGTAATGGAATCATTCGGCCTGAAGGTTGTCTGAATCTCGCCTTCGCCCAGCGGATCGCCGGTCATGATACCCATTTCATTCATGATCCTCACACTGTCAAAATACCATGATTTGGGATTTGTTACATCCTTAAACCTCCAGTATTCAACATGAAGATCACCGGTGTAATTTATGCCCTTTACCACGACAAGGACAAAATACTGTTTTGATGAATCTACTCCGCCGCAGCCAAGTTCGCTCAGTGCATCGGCTTTGATCGTAAGTGTTGCTGTTCCATCCTGGATCTCTATAGTGTAATCCTCAGCATCCGGACGTTCACCGCCGATCATAATGTCGGCAATTTCCGTTTCATCATTCAGACTAAAGGTGTAAATAACATCCTCACGTGTACCAATACGGTGAATATCATGAACAGCCGTCAGCTCCTTTTCCTCCTGCTCTGCACTGTAAACATACCAGTCATCAAAGGCTCCCCAGGCACCGCCTGCACCGTTCGTTAATTTTGCACCAATGGTTACTTCCGTATCATCCTCCGGAACGTAGAACCAGTCAATCTCCGGATTCTGCCATACCTGCCAGCCCTTTGCCTCGAAGGGGACTTCCATAAGCTCCCCATCACCGACCTTGACAAAGAAGGTAAGCTCTGCATCGTCACCCAGATCGGCACCCTCAAAGAAGGTTCCTGCCTTATAACAACCCTGTTCCAGTTTGATCTTCTGGTTTACTTCAAATTCTGCTGACGTTCCATCCCAGAAATGCATCGTGTAGCTGCCTGAACGGGTATTGCTGGAATCTGCTTTTCTGCCAAGGTAGGAAGCGGAAATATTCCACATGGTCATATCTTCATCTTCCACGCCGGGATTGATCAGATAATTATAGGGTTTGATCGTCAGATTACAGAGTACGGCAAAGTCTTCGTCTTTATAGGTTACCTTACCGGAAATCACATATTTACCTACTCCGGATTCTTTTGCTTCAAGCACCGCATCCTCGTCCCAAATGACCTCAGCCTCTTCGGACTTACCGCTGGCCATGACAACGCTTACGGTCCCGGGAAGGACAATATCCTCTCCTTCCTCAAATTCAGCTTCCGCATCCTTTATTTCAAGAAGATAATCCTCCGCTGTTGTGCCGCCGCGGATCATATTAAATATCGCTACATTTTCCAGCGCCTGTCCGTCAAAGTCGAAAACGCCTTCGTTATCCACGGATGATCCGCCGTACCACTCGCCAACATCCTTATCATAATCCGCTGCATAGCTTGTTGCCCAGCCTGAGCCGATATTTTCCCAGATATCTTTATTCTTTGCCAGAACCTCAGCTGCGTTATCCGCATTGGGATCATAATGCTGAACCGGAATCCAGGCAGGCTCCCACCAGAATACGCCAATACCCTTATGATCGGGAATGGAGGCAACAACATTCGTTACGCTGCGGATAGCCAGCGCCTGTCCCTGCGGGCTGATCTCATAATCAAAGGTATCTATGTCCAGCTTGCCTTCTGACTCTGTGTTTTCATGTCCGTCACCATCCTCCAGTGTATGCACGTAGGAGGTCTCCGCTACCATGACATATTTTCCGTAAGTAGACGCTACCGTATCCAGCTGGGAATAGAGATTTTCCAGCGTACCATGCCAGTAAGGATAGTAGGATGTTGCCAGAACATCATATACAACTGCATTGTTCTGGAGATTTTTCGCCCAGGTAACACAATTTCCCTTTTCCGGGTTCGTCACATGGATCACGATCATGATCTGGGTACCGTTCTCTTTTTCAATCTCCTGAACGCCTTCGGAGCCGGCCTTAAAGAGCTCGCACATATCTGACACGGAAGTCACGCCGCAGATGCCGTTGATCGTTTCATTTCCGATCTGTACCATACCGACATCCACGCCTGCATCCAGGATTTCCTGCAGACTGTCAATGGTATACTGTTTCAAGGTCGCAGCTCTTTCTGCCAGTTCAAGATCTGCCCAAGCCTTGGGTGAAGTCTGCTTTCCGGGATCAGTCCAGAAATCGGAATAATGGAAATCCACCAGAACACGCATGCCGGCATCTGTTGCCAGCCTTCCGATTTCCTTCACGGTTTCCACGGTACAGTTACCGCCGCCATAGGTATGTCCTTCTCCATCTGTCGGATCGACCCAGCAGCGTACGCGGACGTAGTTCACTCCGTTTTGCGCAAGATAATCGAAAAACTCTTCATCAGACAGTTCATAACCGTCCTTATCCTTATAGGTTGCGTCGCTTTCTTTAATAGAAAGATAAGAAGAAAGATCAAAGCCTGTGGCAAAATCATTCATCAGGTCAACCTTTTCCAGATAAATATCCGATTTCACCGGATCGTATTCGGAAACCTCGGTATCCAGATCAAAGATTCTTTCCTCTGCGGGAGTACTCATATCCTGAAGAACAACAGAATCAATATTCACATATTGCTGCAGAAACTTACCTTCGATCCTGATCTGAATGATTCCGTCTTCGGGGATATCAAAGTCCTCCGTTTCCACAGTATCCCATACATTCCATCCGGAACATACCGGAAGGTCTGTGCTGGTAATTATCCCGCCATTCGAATCCTGTACATAGAGTGTAACCGGAACGGTAACATCTGCGTCACTCATATAGTCCAGAGAAACCTTAAAGCTACCGGACAGATTCTTTACATACTGATAAACAGACACATCAGCAGCTTCAGTAGAATCTGCAGGATAATATGTCATCTGGATAAACTGGTTTTCCGGATCGGTAAGCCACTCATCTGTTTTATAGGAAACACATTCATCCGATATACTTTCGGGCCAGGCAAATGTCCATCCGGTGTCTTTTTCGGAAAAATCACCGTTGACAAGCTTTCCGTCTGAATAGCCGTCTTCATCGCCGCTGCCGAAATTGAGACCTGCTTTCTCAAGATCGGACGTAACGCCGTCAGCCGTATAAGCATATGCGTCAAAATCACCGGATACCAGTACCTCATAATCAGAGGTATTATTCCAATTATTATCAAATTCGATCAGTTTGCCTGCTTCACTGCCCGCATAAATGGTAAAGCCGTCATCCGCGGAAGCATCCAGGATATCAAAGGTAACTGAATACCAGCCGGTATTTCCTTCGACTGCCTGAAGGATTCCCAGCTCCTTTCCCCATCCCATAGGATCGTTATCCGAATATACTGTATCGGACGAGAGTCCAATACCGTTCCAGCTCCAGATATTCACGTACAGTGTCTCGCTGCCCTCGTATTGATAATAGAGGGTGAAGCTTTCATATCCGTCCGCCCGTACCTGCTTCATACCGATGTTGCCAAATAATGACAGCACCAGGGATAAAACCAGGATGATGGACAGAACAGACAATTTTCTTTTTCTTCTGCCTGATGTCATCCGCTGTTTTCTCCTTTCTGAAAATAGAGGTTAATGGTTATCCGCCGTTATCCGGCCCGGCTGATCTGTGCCAGGCTGAACAACCGGTTGCTCAACTAAGCTGATTATACACAAAAAAAGCAGTTTGTTCAACTGCTTTTTTCATAAAAAATGAAATTTGTTATACTGAAAATCCTTTTCCACATCTACAAGGATCGGTTTTTCTGGAGCCTCGCGTCTGACTTATGCTTTTCTCGACTCTGACTTATGCTTTTCTCGACTCTGCTCTCGCACGATTTAGGTGCCCTAGTGCTGAGGCTTTTGAAACAAGGCTTGGATAATTGATTTTAGAATTCCTTTAACACTTTCCAGGTTACGCCACTGATGGCTTCCTCGACCAGTGGTTCAATGATTCCTTCCAGTGCTTTTTCATGTCTTTGGATCACCTCCAGCTTTGGTTTGGTGACCGGATGCTTATCCACAAAGATGGTACAGCAATCCTCAAAGGGCTGGATTGAGGTCTGGAAGGTCTCGATCCTCTCGGAATACTCTACGATTTCCTGCTTATCCATACCGATCAGGGGACGGAACACGGGAATGTCTACCGCCTCATCGATCACGCAGAGGCTCTGCATCGTCTGGCTGGAAACCTGGCCTATGGATTCGCCTGTTACAAGTGCCTGGCATTCTTCCATCTCCGCCAGCTTTTCTGCGATCCGGAACATGAAGCGTTTCATGATAATGGTCAGCTCATCATGCGGGCAATGATCATAAATTGCCAGCTGGATTTTTGTAAAATCCACAACAGCAAGACGGACAGGGCCTGCATACCGGGATACGATGGTTCCCAGTGTTTCCACCTTTTCCAGTGCACGAAGGGAGGTATATGGCGGTGAATGGAAATAGACTGCTTCCATCTCTACGCCGCGTTTTCCTGTCATATAGAGCGCCACCGGGCTGTCGATTCCGCCGGAAAGAAGCGCCATACCCTTGCCGTTCGTTCCTACCGGAAGTCCGCCCGGTCCCGGAAGAACCTTTGAATAAACATAAACCTGGTCGCGGATTTCTGCCGTGATCAGTACATCCGGATTCTTGACGTCAACATGCAGGCCTTCGCTCTCGAAGGCATCCAGCAGGACGCCGCCCAGCTCTGCCGCCAGCTCCATGGAATTTCCCGGAAAGCTTTTGTCGCAGCGCTTGACCAGTACTTTAAAGGAGAAGCTTCTGTCTGAATGCTGCTGGGCGATATGACGAACAGTGGCTTCCTTAAGCGCCTCCGACGTCTTTTCCCCCACGGTCACCGGACAAACGCCGGTTACGCCGAATACCTTTGTCAATACATCGATTGCCGCATCCTGGTCATAGTCTTCCTTCGGAGCCTCCACATATATCCGCCCGTAATCCTTACGCACAGAGAATTCTCCCAGCCTTTTGAGCCTGTTCCGGATATGCTTCATCAGCACATCTTCAAATACATACCGGTTCTTTCCTTTAATGCCAATCTCGGCATATTTGATCAAATACATACGGATCTTATCCATGCTCAACCTCACGATCTGTGACTCTGTATTTTTCTAACTCTACAATT
Organism: Lachnospiraceae bacterium UBA3732; assembly: GCA_002372545.1. Classification (GTDB taxonomy): domain Bacteria; phylum Bacillota; class Clostridia; order Lachnospirales; family Lachnospiraceae; genus Eubacterium_Q. The sequence goes on from DFHD01000080.1 coordinate 108,393, forward strand.
CTGTATTTCTGCAATTCTTGGCTGCGCTGAGGCTTTTGGAACTATGCTGTCAGGTTTAGCAGACAAGCATTGGTTCCCGGTGCCGGAGGTCTATCCTCTCCGGTAACGGCGCAGCATGGGAACGAGCTTTTCCAAAGTCTCCACGGTATACCGGATTTCCTCTTCCGTGTTATCCGCACTTAAACTGAACCTCAGCACGGTATCCAAAAGCTCACCGGGAAGCTGCATCGCACTGAGCACAGCGCTTCCCTTTTTCTTTTTATTGCTGGAGCAGGCTGAACCTGATGATACGTAGATGCCGGAATCCTCCAGCGCATGCAGCAGGACCTCTGCACGGACGCCGGCAAAGCTGAGACTGACAATATGCGGCGCCTCGCCGGAAAGCGAGATCACCTCCGGCATTGCTGATGCTCCGGCGATCAGCTGTTCTTTCAGCCTCTTCATTTTTTCTGTATCACCGGCAAAATCTGCAAAGGTAAGCCTTACCGCCTCACCCATACCGGCAATTCCGGGAACGTTTTCCGTACCCGAACGAAGATCTCCCTGCTGGCCGCCACCGTATATGATGGGACGTATCAGTGTTCCCTTTTTGATATAAAGAAAGCCAACTCCCTTCGGTCCATGAAGCTTATGGGCACTGACAGACATAAGATCCACGCCCAGCTCTCTTGGCAGAACCGGAATCTTTCCATAAGCCTGAACCGCATCGGTATGTACCCGGATTTCCGGATTAAACCGGTGCACGCCCCCGGCAATCTCCCGGACCGGCTGCACCGTTCCCACCTCATTATTTACCAGCATGCAGGATACCAGAATGGTTTCCGGTGTAAGCGCCGCCAGAACACCCTCTGCATGAATATGACCCGTTTGATCGGGCGGAATGATCGTGACCGAAAAGCCCTCCTGCTTCAAATGCTCCATTACCCGCAGAACGGATGGATGCTCGATTGCAGTGGTGATGATATGGTTTCCTGCTCTTTTTCTGGCCAGGGCAGAACCGATAATAGCCATATTATTGGATTCCGTTCCCCCGGAGGTAAACAGAATTTCGCCCGGCTCCACACGGAGCGTGCGGGCAATGATCTCTTTTGCCTCCTTCACAATATGCTCGGCTGAAAGTCCTACCCTGTGAAGAGAGGAAGGGTTACCGTATTCTTCTGTCATGATGCGCTGCATCAGACCGGCCGCCTCCGGAAAGGTCCGTGTCGTAGCCGAATTATCCAAGTATACTTCCATTTTTTATCCTACTTATCTCCAACCTGCTCATTATATAACATGCTCATTCTCCAGCTGAAAGCTGAGGAGCGACAGCATAAAAAGACCGGCGGTTTCCGTACGCAGGATCCTGTGTCCAAGGGTAATGGTTTCCGCCCCCTTTTCTTCTGCCATAGCGATCTCCTGATCCGAAAAGCCGCCCTCCGGTCCGATAAACACAGCAACAGGCCGCCCGGGTTCCAGCTCCTGCAGGATCCTTTTTGTCCTTCCGATGCCCTCCGCATTCTCATAGGGAATGAGAAGCCTGGCATTCCTGTCCAGTCCATCCTGAAGAGCCTTAGCAAAGCTCATAAAAGGACCTGTTTCCGGAAGAATCCCTCTTCCGCACTGTTTCGCCGCCGATTCCGCGATTTTCCGGTATCTTTCCAGCTTCTTTTCTTTTTTGGACGCATCCAGTCTGACCACGCTCCTGTCCATCTCCACAGGTATGATCCGGCTCACTCCGAGCTCCACGGCTTTCTGCAGGATCAGCTCCATCTTATCCCCTTTGGGAAGACCCTGATAAAGTGTGATCTCCGACGGAAGCTCGGCGAAATTATCAAAAATATCACAGACCTTCGCCGTAACCTTTTTTTCCTCCACGGAAGTGATCTCGCAAAGATAATCCCTGGAGGAGCCGTCGCCCACAAGGATCCGGTCACCTGCCGAAAGACGAAGCACTGAACGGATATGCACCACATCCTGTCCGGTGATCGTTACCTCGTCTCCGGGTGGAGAATCCAGAAAAAAACGATGCATGCTTTACTCCTTCCGGGCGATGATCGATACCCATTCACCCAGGTGTTCAACTGCTTCAATGGAAAAACCGTTATTCAATATAGCTTCCTTTGTCTCATCTTCTTTAACATCCAGTATCCCCGAGGTGATCCAGATCCCGCCTTTTCTCAGATAGGGTCCGATCACGCCGGCCAGAGGAATGATCACATCCGCAAGAATGTTGGAAAGAACAAGATCATACTCTCTTTGTTCAACCGGGTCGCTTCCTGCCGTACTCTGGTACGCATCGTTCAGGCCGCCGGTACCGGCCGGTCCGGATACAGATGACACTTCCGGATCGCATATCCCGGATGTACCATCCTCACCGCTCTTATGCGCATTTTTCACAATTGGATTATCGTGAAGAAGATTCCCTGTGGAAAAAAGGATGCGGTCGGAAGAAAGACCGTTAACCTCCGCATTTTCCGCTGCGGATATTTCCGCCTGGGGATCGATATCCAGGCCATGCACAAAGCCGGCGCCGGTAAGCGCCGCCGCAATGGAAAGGATTCCGCTTCCGCTTCCCACATCAAAAACAGACTCTCCCGGCTGCAGATATTTCTTCAGCGCTGAAAGACAGAGCCTTGTCGTTTCATGGCTTCCCGTCCCGAAGGACATGACAGAGGATATCCGGATCAGCGTTTCCTCTTCCTGTTTATCCGGTACCTCCTCCCATTCAGGTACGATCAGATAGCCGTCATGCCGGATAGGCTGGAAATACTTCTTCCAGTTATCCTGCCAGCCGGCATCATCGTCCGTATCTTCAATTGTAATGTTTCCGCTTCCCACAGAGAGAAACTGAGAAAGGCGGAAGAGCTCCTTCGCTGCCTCCGCCTTGATCTTCTCAGCTGTCTGACCATCAGGAAGAAAACATGATACCTTTGCCGAACCATCGTCGGGCACATCCATCAGCGGAATATCCACGAACATGGCGGAAAGCTCCTCCTCCGAAAGAGGAACATGATCCTCGATCAGTACGCCCTCCGCACCATGCTCATTCAGGAATTCACTGATCAGATCCACCGCTTCAGTCGAGGTTTCGATCGTAAGCTTTTTCCAGATCATTGTTTTCCCTTATTTATTTTCTAAAGCCTTTTTTCTTCTTATGATCACCGAAGGAGAAACCACCTGCGGAATCTGTAGAGGAACGCGCCACAACCTGGGGTGAGGATGCATTCTCGTACTGATTCAGGATGTTCTTCTGCTCATCTGTCAGCTTCTCGGGAACCTGTACGATCAAGGTGACATAATGGTCGCCTCTGACCTGCTTGTTCCGAAGAGTGGGAACACCCTTTCCACGAAGCTTAACCTTGGTATTGGTCTGTGTACCGGGTTGGATATCATAGTTATAAGGACCATCAATGGTATTCAGCGTGATCCGGCCGCCCAGTGCCGCCTGTGTAAAGGAAATGGGCTCGGAGGAATACAGATCGTATCCCTGACGGCTGAATGTGGCATGCTTATCCACAAGGATGGTAACCAGAAGGTCGCCTCTCTCACCGCCGTTAACGCCCGGCTCACCCATGTCACGAAGACGGATGCTCTGACCGTTATCGATACCTGCCGGCACCTTGATCTGAATGGTCTTCTTGCTCTTTACATAACCGGAACCGGCGCAGTTGGAGCACTTATACTTGATAATCTTTCCGCTTCCCTGGCAGTCGGGACAGGTCTGTACCGTCCTGGCCATACCAAAGAGGGACTGCTGGGTGTATACCACCTGACCCTTGCCGGCACACTTATTACAGGTATCCGGGGGATGTCCGGGCTGCGCACCGCTTCCCTTACATACAGGGCATTCATCCTTCAGCGGAAGCTCAATATCTCTCTGCGTTCCGAATACAGCCTCCTCAAAGGAGACACGTACCGTTGTACGGATATCCGCACCCTTGATTGGTCCGTTGGAAGCCCGCTGGCGGCCGCCGCCAAACATATCGCCGAAGATATCTCCGAAGATATCTCCCATATCGGCAAAATCGAAACCGCCAAAGCCATCTCCGCCGGCATTCTGATCAAAGGCCGCAAAGCCGAACTGATCATATTTCCTTCTTTTATCGGGATCACTGAGGACGGCATATGCCTCGGAGGCTTCCTTGAACTTTTCCTCGGCTTCCTTATTACCCGGATTTGCATCCGGATGATATTTCTTAGCCAGAACACGATAAGCCTTTTTCAGATCATTCTCCGTGGCGTTCCGTTCAACGCCCAGGACCTCATAATAATCTCTTTTTTCTTCAGCCATACTGTCTCACCTTAGATTTCCTTGAAATCACCGTCAACCACATCGTCGGAATAATCAGGAGAACCTGCGCCTGTACCGGCATTGGCACCGGGGCCATTCTGCTCATACAGCTTGGAGAAAAGATTCTGTGCGGATGTCATAAGAGTTTCCTTGCCGGCCTTCAGCTTTTCAACATCATACTCGGACAGATTATCGATATCCGTTCCCTCGATGATAGTCTTCAGAGCCTGCAGATCATCCTCAACCTTCTTCTTATCTGCCTCAGGAAGCTTGTCGCCAACTTCGTTCAGCGCCTTCTCTGTCTGGAATACGATAGCATCTGCATCATTCCGTACCTCAACGCCTTCCTTACGCTTCTTATCAGCTTCAGCATACTCTGCAGCTTCTTTCATTGCCTTCTCGATATCTTCCTCGGAAAGGGATGTGCCGCTGGTGATGGTGATGTGCTGCTCACGGCCTGTACCCAGATCCTTTGCGGAAACATTTACAATACCGTTTGCATCGATATC
>DFHD01000108.1 GCA_002372545.1 Lachnospiraceae bacterium UBA3732
CGCCTTTAAAGCATCAGGCAGACTATGCTGTATGGAAGGGGGATGAAAGCCATGGAAAGAAACCATGAAGTCACATCGGTTCAGATGCTTCTTGATGAGAACGGGGAACTGCATGAACCGGGGTGGTCACGTAAAATGCTGCAAAAATACGACCGCCGTATGATCAAAGCACCAAAATGGCGGATTAAGGAATGGGATTATTATCTTGTTCTTGGCAAGGATTTCGGTGCTGCTTTTACAATCTCTGACGATGGGTATATTGGCCTGCAGTCTGTTTCACTGCTGCATTTTGGTGACCATCCGTGGGAGCATACCGAGACTGTCCTGAACGCTTTTCCCATGGGGAAACTGAATCTTCCACAGGCTTCCTCTGGCGGAGTGACAGAATATAAGGATAAGCGGCTTCACATGCGATTTGCTGTCGGGAACGGACAGCGCCGTATCCAATGTGTTTTCAGAAACTTTTATGAGGGAAAACCCTTCAAATGCGATATTACGCTGCAGCAGCCGGACATGGAGTCTATGGTGATTGCAACGCCCTGGGATAAAAAGCATGCTTTCTACTACAATCAGAAAATCAACTGCATGCGTGCCTCCGGGTATATCCTGTTTGACGGGAAACGCTATGAGTTTGATCCCGCCTCTGACTTTGGAACGCTCGACTGGGGACGCGGCGTGTGGACCTATGATAATACCTGGCACTGGGGATCCGGGAATGCAGACATAGACGGAAACAGCTTTGGATTCAACATTGGCTACGGCTTCGGCAACACGAGCGCGGCTTCGGAAAATGTTCTCTTTTATAATGGGAAGGTTCATAAGCTGGATGACGTTACCTTCCACATCCCATCATCCGGCTATATGGATCCCTGGCAGTTTACTTCTTCAGACGGAAGGTTCGAGATGGACTTTGTTCCGGCCCTTGACCGCGCCGCCAACCTGGACTACAAGGTAATCGTATCCGACCAGCATCAGGTATTCGGGAAAATGAGCGGCACAGCCATTCTGGATGACGGCACAGCTATACGGATCAAGGATGTCCTTTGCTTTGCGGAGAAAGTACATAACAGATATTAGAAAACCCTAGGAGGCAGAAATATATGTTCAATGTTCATGATATTACAAGGGATGCGTGCATGCTAAAGGGACCGCTGAAACATCAGGGATATGACTGGTGGTGGCACTCCTTTACAGGCAGGGATGCCCTGACCGGTGAAGAAAAGCCCTTCTTTATTGAATTTTTTCTTTGTAACATGGCTTCCGGCGGCGATAAACCCGTCTTTGGGCAGCTTCCTGAGAACCGGAAGGCGGGAATAAAGCCCTCTTACCTGATGGTAAAGGCCGGCGCATGGGGCGAGGATCATGCACAGCTGCACCGGTTCTTTGGCTGGAATGAGGTCAGGCTGCAGGCAGACGCCCCCTATTCTGTAGAGGCCGGCGACTGCTATGTTTCCGAGACACAACTGCGCGGCAGCATCCACATTTCTCCCGAAGAGGCAGAGGCGCATCCGGAATGGATGTGCGATGCCGGGGACATGCGATGGGATCTTACCGTGGATAAACAGATTGCTTTCAATGTCGGTTACGGTGCCAGCAAACCGCTGCGGGATATCGAGGCCTTTGCGATGTACTGGCATGCGGAAGGCATGAAGAGTGCTTTTAGCGGAACCGTGGAGTTTGCGGGCAGAACCTATCTGGTTACGCCGGAAACCTCCTTTGGCTATGCGGACAAAAACTGGGGACGGGATTTCACCAGTCCATGGGTCTGGCTTTCCTCCAACCATCTGACCAGCAAGATAACAGGAAAACGGCTGGAAAACAGCGTGTTCGATATCGGCGGCGGCAGGCCGAAAATCTATTTTGTGCCGCTCGACCGCAGGCTCCTTGGCGTATTCTGGTATGAAGGTGAAGAATACGACTTTAACTTCTCCAAGGTCTGGCTGGATGTAAAAACGAAATTCAGCTTCCATGAAGACGAAGAAAATGTGTACTGGCATGTGATCCAGGAGAATATCCACGCCCTGATGGATACGAAGATCACCTGCAAAAAGAAGGATATGCTGCTGGTCAACTATGAGGCACCGGATGGGAGCCGGAAGCACAAAAGGCTTTGGAACGGCGGCAATGGCCGGGGCGTCATTAAACTCTACAAACGGTCGCACAAGGAGCTGGAGCTGATCGATGAAGTGATTGCCACCCATGTAGGCTGTGAATATGGGGAATATGAAGACACAAAACTTTCACAATAATTGTTAGCACTCTCTCTTGACGAGTGCTAAAACTGGTACTATAACGTAGTCAGAACAAAGGAACGAAGAAGATCAGGAAAGCAAGAAAGGCTTCACCGATCTAAACCCTCCGTCCCAATGCTCATGAAGCTCAAAGAAGCATGACTTGAGTAAAGGAGGAATTGATTATGTTGATGCCTAGTATTTTCAGAGAGAATTTGTTTGATGACTGGTTTGACTTCCCGGATTTCAGAGACCTGGACCGGACAGAAAGAGAGCTTTACGGCAGGCATGCAGACCGGCTGATGAAGACGGATGTACATGAACATGACGATCACTACGAAGTGGATATTGATCTGCCTGGCTTTGCAAAAGATGAAATCACGATTGAACTGAATGATGGTTATCTGACCATTAGCGCGGCAAAGGGCCTTGACAAGGATGAAAATGACAAGAAGGGTAAACTCATACGCCAGGAGCGTTACGCCGGCGCGATGCAGAGAAGCTTCTATGTCGGTGAGAACGTGACGGAAGAAGAAATCAAGGCGTCCTTTAAGCATGGCGTACTTAGCCTGAACATTCCGAAGAAGGAAGCAAAGGCGGTACCTGAAAAGAAAACGATCATGATTGAAGGCTGATCACACCTTTCCCCGCCGGCAGCGGCGGGGACTTTTTT
>DFHD01000020.1:0-327 GCA_002372545.1 Lachnospiraceae bacterium UBA3732
TCATGTGTTACGTAGATGATGGTTGTCTGCAGTCTCTGATGAAGCTTGGAGATCTCGACACGCATCTGAACACGAAGCTTGGCATCCAGGTTGGAAAGAGGCTCGTCCATCAGGAATACCTTCGGCTCACGCACGATGGCACGTCCCATAGCCACACGCTGTCTCTGACCACCGGAAAGAGCCTTCGGCTTACGATCCAGCAGGTGCTCGATCTCAAGGATCTTGGCAGCCTCATGAACGGACTTGTCAATTTTCTCTTTCGGAACCTTACGAAGTTTAAGGCCGAATGCCATATTGTCGTAAACGGACATATGGGGATACAGAGCG
>DFHD01000020.1:394-10055 GCA_002372545.1 Lachnospiraceae bacterium UBA3732
TTCTGGAATACCATGGCGATATCCCTGTCCTTCGGCTCCACGTCATTTACCATCTTATCACCGATCCACAGTTCGCCGGAGCTGATGTCCTCCAGACCTGCAATCATTCGAAGTGTTGTAGACTTTCCACATCCGGAAGGACCTACGAAGATGATGAATTCCTTATCCTGGATCTCAAGGTTGAAATCCTTAACCGCGTTAAAGCCGTTCGGATAAATCTTGTAGATGTTTTTGAGTGACAAACTAGCCATTTTGTAATTCCTCCTAAATTAGTGATTCATAATCATCTGTTCTAAATATACCCCTTTTTCCGTTTTATAACTATATGCGGGTTGCATAAATAATTCGATTTTATTTTATTCAACTTGTACATTGACCATTTCAGCCTGTTCACTTTTCACAAAAAAAGGAAAAATGGCAGAGTTTTTGCATTGTGAATTTGTGAAACCTTAACCAAAATAATTACATTTATGTTAACTATTATTCCCCGCCATTCACAATATTGTCTGATTCTCCCACGACAAGTACAGCCTGAAGTCCGCTGAGATCCATACCGACATACTCCGCCTCGGGGCTGCCGTAAATAAAGACGGCATCCGGGAATACGGCAGTGAGTCCCGTGGTCACATTTTCATCCATTATATATACAGTGGTTTGGCTGGTATAATCCGAATAATCACCGGCGTGCAGATTGGTATAACCCTTGGCGGTAAGCCTTTCCACCCATGCGCCGGCCAGGCCCTCGGCATAGGTTCCGTTCAGAACGGCAAGCGAAAGATCGTAGTCTGTTCCGTCATCAGGCTTATCCTGTGCGGTCACGGGCTGCTCTTCAGTATTCTGACCGTCATCCACCGTCTCTCCTGTGCTGCCGTCAGCCGTCAGAAGCTCATCCACCTGTTTTTCATCTGCGCTTCCGTTCTGGGAAACGGCCTTTCTGGCTTCCGTCGCCTTTTTATTCTTCTTTGCCTGCCTGATCTGCATGCCCAGCAGAACGCCCATGGCCACGATGACCAGGAACAGGATGATCACAACCGTCCGAAGGAACATGAAAAGGAAAACACTTCCCATGCTTTTTTTATTCTTCATTTCTTTTACTCTCCGTAAATCCTATAACAAATTAAGCTCCACAGAACTTCAGCGATAGTTTATCAGATTTCCCCCGCCCTTTCAAGGATATATGCAGAATAATTTTTTGACCCCTTCATCGCCTTATGCTACAATACATAGTAAGAAGCTGTTCAGCAAAGTGCCGTGAGCTGTTTTTATAGACCTGCAAAAAGAAACGCATCCCTTGCACGGGCGTCCTGAATGTTTTTGAAGCACCTGCTGAACAGTTACCAATGGACAGTTACTAATGAACAGTTACCAATGAACAGTTATTAATATACAGTTGCTGAATCAGAAAAAATCACCGTACAGATTAAGGGGGAATTGTAGTATGGAAGCTATCCTGATCACCGGCGCATCCCGCGGAATAGGCCGCGCAGCCGCAAAAAAAATGGCTTCTTCTTATGAAGCCATCGTCCTTGTTTCAGATAAGAGCCCCTCTGAGCTCGCCAGTCTCCGCCAGGAGATCCTGGATGAGCATCTTTCCCGGAACGTCTTCATCTATGAGGGAGATGTAAGCCGGGCGGAATTCTGGGGCAAAACCCATCAGGACCTGAAGGAGCATGATATTTTTGTTTCCACCATAGTGAATAACGCCGCCATATCCATATTCGGGCTCCTGATCGATACAAGCCCGGAGGACTGGCAGCGAATGATCGACGTCAATCTGACCGGCGTATTTCTGGGATGCCGTACCTTTCTGCATGATATGATCAGCAACGAAAAAGGCCGGATCCTGAATATTTCTTCTATTTACAGTGAGCTGGGTGCAGCCTGCGAAGCGCCCTACAGCGCTACCAAGGCCGGTGTCAACGCCCTCACGAAATCCCTCAGTCTGGAGATTGCCGCTAATCATATCCCCGTAAACGCCATTGCCTTCGGCGCCGTGGATACAGATATGAACAAGCGGCTGTCCCAAGAGGAAAAAGCCGTTCTGTCCGGGGATATCCCCTTCGGCCGTCTGATGACGGTGGACGAGGCTGCGGACGCCATCAAAAAAGTGCTTGAGCTTCCCGAATACCTGACCGGAGAGATCATCCGGATGGATGGAGGCTGGAGCATTTCCTGAGGAGGCAGGCCATGTCTGAACATACGATAGTCGAATTTTTCTCCGAGGAAGCACTGGAAAATGTGATGTGCCTCCTGGCCTACCATCCCGAACGGATCCTGTTCCTCGGACATAAACATACCATGATCACCCGCAAGATCACGAGTCTCCGCGCATTTGCCGCTCTTCGTTCACCACGGACGGAGCTGATCTTCCGTGAGGTGCCCCGTGACGATCTGGAAGCGCACATCCGCCTTCTGGATGAAATATCCGACACCTGGCCGGATGCTCTTTTCGAGCTGACCGGCGGTGGAGAAATGCTCTTTATCGCCTTCGGTTTTCTTTCTGCCCGAAAGAAGCTCCGGACCATCCGGATCGATCCCTATACCGGCACCGAGATCCGCATAGAATCAGACGCCCCTGTCAGAACCAGCGAGCGGTTTGAGATGACAGTGGAGGAGAACATCACGCTCCACGGCGGAACGCTGAGCCGCCAGACCGGTAATTTTTCCACCTGGCGGTTTACGCCGGAATTTCTGGCTGATGTCCGCTCCATCTGGGGAATCGCGGCCCGGCTGGGGAGCAAGTGGAACCGCTACTGCGCCACCATTGATGATGTGATCAAGGCCTGTCCGCCGGATGAAACCGGCCTCTATATCCTGCCGAAGTCCGCCCTGGGCGAATCCGCCTTTCTATTCTTCTCTCTCCGGGATGTCAAGGTTCTCCGGAGCTTTGAGGAGAAGCCGAACCGGATCCAGTTCCGCTTTAAGAACGACATGATCCGCCATATCGTGACAAAAACCGGCAATATTCTGGAGCTTCATGTATACGAGGTTGCCTCCCGCCGCCCCGATATATTTAACGACCACATCATGGGCGCTGTGATCAACTGGAACAACGCCTCCTACGATACCATCAACGAAATTGATGTCATTCTGATGCGATCCGTTGTGCCCACATTTATTTCCTGCAAGAGCGGCCACGCCGGCAGCAACGCCCTGCATGAACTCGAGACCATCACCCACCGTTTCGGCGGAAACTATGCAAAAAAAGCTTTGGTCATGGCAGCGGCCTGCGAGAGGAGCGCAAACGGAACCTCCTTTTTTAAGGAGCGCGCCAAGGAAATGAAGATCTGGGTCATTGACGATGTTTTCAACATGAGCGACGATGCCCTTCTGAAAAAGCTGATCCGGATCCAGGGCGTATAGTACATTGAGGTATTTTTGAAGTGTATCTGCACTGAAGCAAAGTGCATTGAAAAAGGCGCCGCCACTTCCACGTGGCCGCGCCATTTTCTTTTTTTCCTGTTTTGTAACTACTGTCTTCTAAAAACCTTCTACCAGAGATAAACGTCTACCTCGACATCGCTGCCGCTGATATCTACATCAATCTCCAGATAACCACCGTTCATCAGGGTCTTTACTGTCGGATCGCTGTCATAGTTTACCGCAGCCTTCACTGCCATCGCCAGATCGGATGTATCTTTATCCAGTTCATCATATTCATAGGTCTGGTATTCATAAAGGGAAGTGTTTCCGGCGGATCTTAGCGCAGTTTCAATCTTGTTTTCTAACACATCCTCATAGCTGCCCGCATCGGATCTGCTCAGTTTTATACCGGTCTTTGCACTCTTATTGGAACTCTTAAATGTGAGCGACTCCCCGTCATCGGTCAAACTGAGCGTATTTTTGCTCTTATTATAAGTCAATTTCACTTCGCTGGCATCTTCAATATCGATCAGAGTGACCGTCTTCCCCTTCAGCGAAAATACGCCTGCCTCATCTATATCGATACTGCCGTCGGAATCCTTTTCATAGACCAGATAGGTATCCCCGGAGAAGCAGATATAGATAGGCTCTTCTTCATAGCTGGCTTTATATTCTCCCTTCAGCTTGCTTTTGAAGATCAGCGGAACCACAAAGATCAGAAGGAGCGCAAGGACTGCTGCGGCTGCCACTCCGCTAATGATTCCTTTCTTTGCCTTGGGAGATAGAGGTTTCCTTGGTTTGGGTGCACCGTAAGGCGTCTGGCCGTATTGGCCATAGCCCTGTGTCTGCTGACCATACTGCTGTCCCTGCTGACCGTAGCCTTGAGTCTGCTGGCCATACTGACCATAACCCTGCGTCTGCTGGCCGTACTGGCCATAACCCTGCGTTTGCTGGCCATACTGCTGACCCTGCTGGCCATAGCCCTGCGTCTGCTGGCCATACTGCTGTCCCTGCTGGCCATAGCCCTGCGTCTGCTGGCCATACTGCTGTCCCTGCTGGCCATAGCCCTGAGTCTGCTGGCCATACTGCTGTCCCTGCTGGCCATAGCCCTGCATCTGCTGGCTATACTGCTGTCCCTGCTGGTCATAGCCCTGCGTCTGCTGGCTATACTGCTGTCCCTGCTGGTCATAGCCGGCAAACTGGCCTCCGCCCGGCTGCGCCATGGCATCCGCGCCGCAATTCGGGCAGGCTGTCATTCCTGCAGGTATCTCATTTCCACATACGGAGCATTTCATGTTCATCCCTCCATTTTATTTATTACTTAACTTTATTACTTATCTTTATTACTTCTGTTTATGAATGCTCAAAAATCGCGAAGCACATCGCGGAAACAGATCTGCTGCTTCCTTGACGTAAAATCAAAGCTGTGACATGCCCCGCCGCCGCAATATTCCACAGATGGGCAGTCCTTACATTCCGGCATATGGTTGGAAAGTTCCTGCCGGAAAAAGGAAAACCGGTCTCTCCACACGTCCGTAAACCGTTCCTTCCGGATATTCCCCTGAATACTCTCCGGGGTTCTGTCAATATCCAGACAGGCACCTATATCGCCGTTTGACATGATACTGGCCACTGTTCTTCCTGCGGAGCAGATAAACCACCAGTTTCTCAGCTCCCGTTCAAAGCCGATCCCCAGATAATGGGAACACCCGTAGCAGACCGGATACTGCTCCCTGCGTTTCTCCAGTATATAATCAAAAAATATCCGGTAATCCTCCGGCGTCATCATCTTTTCCGGATGCTCCAACGCTCTTCCGATTGGTTCTAGATGAATAAGCCGCCAGGAATCGATGGGCAGCTCCTTCATGATCTCGAAGAGAGCCTCCCTTTCATGAAGGGTCTCATGATTCAGTACAGTGGTCACCTGAAGATGATCAAAGCCAACCTCCGCGAGATTCCGGATGCCATCCATAGCGAACCTAAATCCGCCGGGCATTCCCCTCTGGCGGTCATGCGTTTCCGGAAGCCCGTCAATGGAAACGGAAACCGTACGCATCCCGGCCTCCTTCAGCCGGCGGGCCGTTTTTTTGTCGATCAAAGTGGCATTGGTGGTCATTCCCCAGCGAAAACCCTTTTCATGCGCATATTCCATGACCGGAAAGAAATCCTCATAGATCAGCGGCTCTCCGCCGGTAATACAGAGCATGGGCTTTTTCGGAAAATTCTCCGCCACCTCATCGATAACCGCCTTCCACTCAGAAAGCCCCAGCTCCTCCGGTCTCAAACCGGCATCGCAGCGCGAACCGCAGTGAAAGCAGTGTTCATTGCATCTTAGCGTAAATTCAAAGAAAAGCTGTTTCAGCTCCGGATAGGCAAAATAGCCACGCCTTCCCTGCCGGGCCTGCTCCAGCTTTCCTTTTTTCCACTCATACAGAGTTCTATCCATATTCTACTCCTCAGCCGGAGGAAGGAGCATCCGTTTCCTCAGGCGGGTAATAAACTGAATGAGTCCCTACTCACCCTGCTCCTCCGAAGACGGTGGACCATAAACTGCCTGGGGTTCCTCTTCCGTATCCTCAGATGGCGGCGGGCCGTAAACATCCTGTGGCTCCTCTTCCGTATCCTCGGATGGCGGCGGGCCGTAAACATCCTGCGGCTCCTCCTCCGTCTCCTCGGAAACCGGCGGCGGGCCGTAAACCGTCTGTGCATCCTTTGCGGCCTTTTTTCCGCAGGCACTCCCCAGGAGCGCCGCTCCCATAAGCATCATTCCTGTCAGAATCGGTTTTTTAGGACTTTTCATATTGTCCTCCTTGTTTTAAGCAAAAGAAGCCGTTACGATGGCCATGGAATAAACCTCCGCAGCCGTACATCCGCGGGAAAGATCGTTAATGGGAGCATTAAGTCCCAGAAGGATCGGTCCGTAAGCGTCGAAATTACCCATGCGCTGCGCGATCTTGTAGCCGATATTTCCTGCATTGATATCCGGGAAAATAAATGTATTGGCATGTCCGGCCACCTGGGAGGTGGGGAACTTCTTCCTTGCCACTGCCGGAGATACTGCCGCATCAAACTGCATCTCACCGTCAATCGGCACTTCCGGATTTCTTTCTTTCGTTTTTCTGGCCGCCGCCTTCATCTTATCCACATCCTCGCCGAAGCCGGAGCCGTCGGTCGAATAGCTGAGGAAGGCAACCTGGGGATCGATGCCGAAGATTCTCGCACACTTGATGGTCTCCTCTGCGATCTCCACCAGCTCATCCACATCAGGCTTGATGTTGATGCTGCAGTCGCCCATAGCCAGTACCTCATTCTGTCCCGTAGCACCGGGTCTTACCAGAATGAAGCAGGAGGATACGATATGGTTGGACGGTTTCGTTTTAATGAGCTGAAGCGCGGGACGCACCGTATCCGCCGTGGAATAGGTTGCACCTCCCAGAAGGCAGTCGCCGTAGCCCATCTTCACCAGCATGGTGCCGAAATAATTATTCTGCTTCAGAAGCTTTCTGGCTTCCTCCTCGGTAACGCCCTTGCCCTTTCTGAGTTCCATGAACTGGGCCACCATATCCTCGAAGGCATCAAAGGTATCCGGGTCGATAATGTTGGCCCCGCGAATATTAAAGCCGCTGTCCTCAGCCTTCTCATAAATCTTTTCCGGCTTACCGATCAGGATCGGCTTGATGAAATTACTGGCCAGAAGCCGGGAGGAAGCCTCCAGGATCCTGGGATCAACGCCTTCTGTAAATACGATTGTCTTGGGATTCTTTTTTAACTTATCGATCAGTTCACTAAATCCGTACATAATCCACTCTTCTCCTGACTTTAAATTGAGGCAAAGCCCTTTCCGGCAGTCCGTTTTCCTGCCCTAAGCCCCCTTCGGCTCATCCGCCGATCCCCAAAGGGGCATAACCATGCCTTACTCTTCAGTATAGTACATTTCAGCCGAAAAATACAGTAGAATTTTACGCTTTTGCCGGGCTGAATATGGTCTCCAGCACATCCTTCACCCGACGCACGGGAATGATCTCCAGCTTCTCCAGGATCTCCGCCGGTACATCCTCCAGATCTTCTTTATTCTGGTCGGGAATAAACACTCTCTTTACGCCTGCCCGCTGGGCTGCCATCAGCTTTTCCGTCAGTCCGCCAATGGGCATGACATTTCCTCTCAGGCTGACTTCTCCCGTCATGGCTGTTGTGGGCGGAACCTTTCTTCCCGTGATCAGGGATACCAGAGCCGTCACAATGGTAATGCCCGCCGAGGGGCCGTCCTTCGGCACTGCGCCCTCCGGCACGTGCACATGCAGATCCTTTTCCGCGAGTTCCGCCGTTTCTTTCGGATACATAGCCTTTACCAGGCTGATGGCGATTTCCACCGATTCCTTCATGACATCGCCCAGCTGCCCGGTGATGGTCACCTTGCCCTGTCCCTTGACGAGGCTCGTTTCAATAAACAGGATCTCGCCCCCGGCCGCCGTCCACGCAAGACCGGTAACAATACCTGTGACCGTGGTCTTCTCCAGAACATCATGATGGATGATCCGCTTACCCAGCCACTCCTTCAGGTCATTCGGCTTAACCGAAAGCTTCGACTCCGGATCCTTAACCAACTGGACAGCCGCATAGCGGCATATGCCGTCAATGGCCTTCTTCAGCCCTCTCACGCCGGATTCCGCCGTATACTCGCTGATAAGTTTCTTCAGTGTGGTATCCGGTATTCTGAGCCGGGACTTTTTTATCCCCGCATTTTCATAAGCCTTGGGGATCAGATGCTTCTTGGCGATCTCCATCTTATCTGTGGCCGTATATCCCTGGAACTCGATGACCTCCATTCTGTTCAGCAGCGGCTCAGGGATCGTATCTGTCGTATTCGCTGTGCAGACGAAAAGCACACGGGAAAGATCGTAGGGCACATTCATATAATGATCGGTAAATGTACCGTTCTGTTCCGGATCCAGCACCTCCAGAAGCGCACTGGCCGGATCTCCGCCGTAGTCCCGCATCAGCTTATCCACCTCATCCAGCACCATGACCGGATTGGAGCTTCCGCAGCGCTTCATGCCTTCCATGATCCTGCCGGGCATGGCTCCGATATAGGTTCTTCTGTGTCCCCGGATCTCAGCCTCGTCCCGGATACCGCCGAGACTGATCCGGACATATTCCCGGTGAAGCGCCTCGGCAATACTCTGGCCGATGCTGGTCTTGCCGGTACCCGGCGCACCCACGAACAGCAGGATAGAGCCGGACTGGGTCTTTCTGAGCGCCATTACCGCCAGTTGCTGGATGATCCGTTCCTTTACCTTCTTGAGCCCGTAATGGTCTCTTTCCAGCACACTCTCCGCATAGGAAAGATCGATCTCCGGAGCCTCCTCGCACTTCCAGGAAAGGGAGGTGACAAAATCCAGATAATCGTAGAGCATGCCATATTCATGGCCATCCTTGCCCTCCTGCTTCATGCGGTTCAGCACCTTTTCCGCTTCGCGTCTCGCGGTATCGTTCATACCGGATTCCCGGATGGCCATTTCGAACTTCCTGACGTCCGAAACGTTTTCCGGATGCATTTCATCCAGTTCTCTCTGCAGGATCTCGATCTGCTTCTTCACCGCATCCTCCCGGTAAAGACTCTCATTCTGCATCTGCTGGGCCTCTTCCGCCTCCGAGGAAGCATTGGTCAGGGCGATCATCTCATAAACCGCCTTTTCAATCCGGGCGTAACGGTCCCTTACCGAGTCGGTGATCACGATCTCCGCCTTCTCCGGCCATTCCATATCCAGATAGCTGGCGATCGAGCATGCGAATTCCTCCAGGTTCTTCCACTGCAAAACCACCGGTCTCGCCCAGAGACCCCACTGATAATTATGCGCAAAGCGCAGAAAATCGTTGCGGAGCGTCTCAAAGATCCGCCGCTTATCCTGGGGCGTAAGATCATCCTCATCCTCGCGTATGGTCACCTCCGCGTCAAAAACGCCATCCGGCATTTCCACCACATTGGCGATATTACAGCGATGAAGGGTTCTCAGCTTCACGCCGTCCTCTTCCTTTTCCTCCACTCTGGCCACAATGCCCACGGGGAACACATTCTCCGGATCAAAGCCGTTTTCTGCCTGTTCCTTTAAAAAGCCGATGGCAAACTCCGTTCCGGCCTCAACCCTATCCTCAATATTCCAGTCCCGCAGAACATCCGATTTAAAATAGAAAACCACGTTGGGAAGAAAAATATTGTCATATACCAAAATTGTGATCATCCGGTTACCTCTCCTTACCTGAATTATCTTGAATATCTTGAATTATCCTGACTATATCT
>DFHD01000089.1:0-309 GCA_002372545.1 Lachnospiraceae bacterium UBA3732
GAACTCCTACACAAGCCAGATGGTAAGAACAATCAAGTACTTCGCTGAGCTTGCATAAGTTTTCGCTTCGAAAGAAGACCTGAATGAAGGGTCCGGTCTAAAATGGACCGGACCCTTTTTATAAAAGTACGAGGAGGAAGAAAAATGTCACTCAACAAGAAATCTGTAGATGATATCAATGTAAAGGGACAGCGCGTGCTCTGCCGCTGCGATTTCAATGTGCCCTTAAAGGATGGTAAGATCACCGACGAAAACCGTCTGGTCGCTGCGCTTCCCACCATCAAGAAGCTGATCGCTGACGGCGGAAAG
>DFHD01000089.1:426-15605 GCA_002372545.1 Lachnospiraceae bacterium UBA3732
AAGACGCTGGCTCCTGTTGCCGTACGTCTTTCCGAGCTGCTGGGTCAGGAAGTAAAGTTCGTTCCCAATCCGGACGTTGTAGGCCCCAATGTTGTTGAGGCTGTAAACGCAATGAAAGATGGCGATGTGATCCTTCTGGAAAACACACGTTTCCGCAAGGAAGAGACAAAGAACGGCGAAGAGTTCTCCAAGGATCTGGCAAGCATCGCTGATGTATTTGTAAATGATGCATTCGGTACAGCTCACAGAGCACACTGCTCCAATGTTGGTGTTACCAAGTATGTGGATACAGCGGTTGTCGGCTACCTGATGCAGAAGGAGATCGACTTCCTGGGCAATGCGGTTGAGAATCCGGTTCGTCCCTTCGTTGCAATCCTTGGCGGCGCTAAGGTTGCTGATAAGCTGAACGTAATCTCCAACCTGCTGGAAAAATGCGATACACTGATCATCGGCGGTGGTATGGCCTATACCTTCCTGAAGGCACAGGGCAAGGAGGTTGGTCTTTCTCTCGTAGATGATTCCAAACTGGATTACTGCAAGGAAATGATCGAGAAGGCAGAGAAGCTTGGCAAGAAGCTCCTTCTTCCTGTTGATACAGTAGTTGCTGCCGGCTTCCCGGATCCCATTGACGGACCCATCGAAGTGAAGACTGTTCCTTCTGATGCCATTCCGGCTGATATGGAAGGCCTGGATATCGGTGAGAAGACAAGAGCGCTCTTTGCAGAGGCTGCAAAGACAGCAAAGACTGTTGTATGGAACGGCCCCATGGGCGTATTCGAGAACCCCACTCTGGCAGCAGGTACCATTGCAGTTGCCGAGGCACTGGCAGAGACAGATGCAACCACCATCATCGGCGGCGGCGACAGTGCAGCAGCATGCAACCAGCTTGGCTTTGGCGATAAGATGAGCCACATCTCCACAGGCGGCGGCGCATCTCTGGAATTCCTGGAAGGAAAGGAACTTCCCGGCGTTGCAGCAGCTAACGACAAATAAATCCATTTGATCTGAATAAAATTAAGGAGAAAACTGATGGCAAGAAGAAAGATTATTGCTGGAAACTGGAAGATGAACAAGACTCCTTCCGAGGCTGTAGCGCTCTGTGCAGAGCTGAAGGATCTGGTAAAGAATGATGATGTGGATGTAGTTTACTGCGTTCCCGCCATTGACATTGTTCCTGTTGTGGAGGCTGTTAAGGGTACCAACGTAAAGGTTGGCGCTGAGAATTTCTACATTGAGGACAGCGGCGCCTACACCGGTGAGATCTCCGCTCCCATGCTGAAGGATGCCGGTGTTGAGTATGTCATCATCGGTCACTCCGAGAGAAGAGAGTACTTCAAGGAGGATGATGCTTTCCTGAACAAGAAGGTGAAGAAGGCCATTGAGGCAGGCATTACTCCCATCCTTTGCTGCGGCGAAAGCCTTGAGCAGAGAGAGATGGGCGTGACCATGGACTGGATCCGTCTGCAGATCAAATCCGATCTTACCGGCGTTGCGGCAGATGATGTAAAGAATATGGTTATTGCTTATGAGCCAATCTGGGCTATCGGAACAGGCAAGACAGCTACCACGGCACAGGCTGAGGAGGTCTGCAAGGGTATTCGTGATCTGATCGCGGAAATCTATGATGCAGAGACAGCCGAGGCTGTACGTATCCAGTACGGCGGAAGCGTAAATGCCGGAAATGCAGCTGAGCTTTTTGCTGAGCCTGATATCGACGGCGGCCTGGTAGGCGGCGCTTCTCTGAAGGCTGACTTCGGCAAGATCGTTTGCTATAAGTAAGCCGGAGCCTTTACCCTCAAAAAAAGATAAAGGGATTAATCTGTACCCTCTTTACCGGATAAAACGGTAAGGAGGGTATTTTTTTCTCATTTTTCTTATTTTGTCCATTACTTTTCGTTGCAGACAGGCGGAAAAATCTGTATAATGGAAAAAGTGTGAAACTTTGTATTAATCTCAGGAAAGGACGGGAACAAGGTTTGATCGAAGAAGCAATGAATGCTGTAGAGCAGGCTGAAAAAAAAGCGGACGCAACCCTGAAGGAGGCCAGAGAAAAAGCGGAGGGCATCAAAAAGGAAGCGGAAGCGAAAGCGGCTGCCATGAAAAAGGATGCTGCCGACCGGGCTGAGGAGCAGGAAAAGGCGCTTCTCCGTCAGCAGGAGAGTGAAAGAAAGGCGGCCGGAGAGTCAGCGGAAAAGGCAGCGATGGAAAAAGCAAATGAACTGGAGAAAAAAGCTCTGGAGCGGGAGGATCAGGCCATTGATGCAGTGATCCATACCATTCTCCGGTAATATACAGTAGAAAGGCGGGATAACTTTGGCGATTGTTGAAATGCAGAAGCTGGGGGTTTATGCGCTGAAAAGCCGGCGTAAGGAAACTCTGGAGCTCCTGCAGAAGCTGGGTGCAATGGAAATTGCCTTTGACCCGGGAACCGAAGAACGGTTTGAACGGATGGACACCGCCGGACAGCGCGTGCGGTTCGAAAGGATCGCGGATATCTTTGACCAGGCGCTGGCGCTGATCAAAGAATATGCGCCGCCGGAAAAGAGTCCTCTTCTCAATCTGGAAAGAGAAATGATCTCCGGTTCCGAAATGGACGAGGTGATCCGTGACAGGAGCAGATACTATTCCGATGCCAAGAAGATCGTGGCATTGGAAAAGGAGATCACGGATGCGCAGGCAGCCATTGTACGAAAATCAAATAAAATAGAATCCCTTCGCCCCTGGGAGGCTCTGGATATTCCTCTGAACAGCGAGGGAACCAAAAAGACAACCTTTTTTATCGGAACTTTTCCGGAAATGCTGACAGAGGAGGCTCTCCTGAATATC
This sequence comes from Lachnospiraceae bacterium UBA3732, assembly GCA_002372545.1. Taxonomy (GTDB): domain Bacteria; phylum Bacillota; class Clostridia; order Lachnospirales; family Lachnospiraceae; genus Eubacterium_Q. Next base: position 3,253 of record DFHD01000089.1, read on the forward strand.
TGTCAGGGAGACAGCGAGGAGGCTCTTCCCGTTTCCTGCGAGGTGGTGCATGCGGAGAACCAGCAGACAGAGGTGTTCATCGCAGCGCTGAAGCGTGTGGAGAAGGAAGTGGAAGCGAATATCAAAGCCAGGGGCTTTATCCGTCTTCCCTTTATCACCCACAGAACGCCCACCGGCGGTATTGAAAAGAGGGAAAAGGAAATCCTGAAGGAAGAGGAAAAGATCCGGTCGGTTAAGGAAGAGATTGCCGGCTACCGGGAGGAATGCGAAAAGTTCCGGGTGGCGTCGGATTATTACCGGACCAGAGCGGAAAAATACAGAGTTCTGGGTACCATTCCCCAGTCTGAGCATGTGTTCTTCATTGAGGGCTGGGTCGAGAAGGATAAGGCCGGGAGAATAGAGAAGCTTCTTACCGAAAAGTGCGACGCAGCAGTGGAAATGCTGGAAACCCGCGAAGGGGAGGAGGAGCCTACGGTGCTCCGGAACAATGCCTTTTCCGAATCGGTGGAGGGTGTTCTGGAATCCTATGGACTTCCCCGGCATAAAAAGGCTGATCCGACCTTCATCATGTCCATCTTTTATGTATTCTTCTTCGGCATGATGCTTTCAGATGCGGGCTACGGGATCTTGATCACCATAGCCACATTCATTGTACTGAAAAAATATCCGCGGATGGCGGACGGAACAAAGAAGATGATGAAGCTCTTCTTCTGGTGCGGCATTTCAACGGCGTTCTGGGGTTTCATGTATGGCGGCTTCTTTGGAGATGCCATAGACGTTATCGCAACGAATTTCTTCGGCTATACCGGAGAAACGCCGATCCTGAAACCGCTTTGGTTTGCTCCGCTCGAGAACCCCATGCGGCTTCTTGTATGGTGCATGCTCTTCGGTCTGATCCACCTTTTTGCCGGTCTTGCGGTAAAGGGCTACGAGTATCTGAAGGATCATGATGTAGTCGGCTTCCTCAGCGACGTGGTTGCCTGGTATCTCTTTATTGCCGGCCTCGTCCTGATGCTTCTGCCCACAAGCCTGTTCGAATCCGTATCCGGTATCAGCTTCGGATTCCCGGCATGGCTGAAGCTGGCTTCCAAGATCATGACGGTCCTTGGTCTGGTGGTGATCGTGCTGATGTCCGGAAGGGCAAATAAGAACTGGGGCCTTCGGATCGCCCTTGGTGCTTATGATATTTACGGCGTGACCGGCTGGCTGTCGGACGTGCTTTCCTATTCGCGTCTTCTGGCCCTGGGACTCGCTACCGGCGTTATCGCCAACGTCATCAACATGATGGCTTCCATGGCGGGAAGCGGAGTGGTGAAGGTGATCATCTTTGTGGTGGTATTTATCTTCGGTCATCTGCTGAACCTGGCCATCAACATGCTGGGTGCCTATGTGCACACCAACAGGCTCCAGTTCGTGGAGTTCTTCGGTAAGTTCTATGACGGCGGAGGAGTTCCCTTCAAGCCGTTCAAAACAAATTATAAATACGTTGAAGTTAAGGAGGAAATGTAAAATGTCACTTGGTATTGTATTAGCACTCACGGGTGCGGCTCTGGCAACGATCCTGGCAGGTATCGGTTCTGCAATCGGTGTAGGTTTGGGCGGCCAGGCTGCTGCCGGTGTAGTCAGCGAAGATCCCTCACAGTTTGCCAAAGTGCTGATCCTGCAGCTGCTTCCCGGTACACAGGGTATCTACGGTCTGCTCGTAACCTTCATCACTCTTTCCCAGATCGGTCTTCTGGGCGGTGAAACCGTAGCGCTTACCACATGGCAGGGCTTCTGCTTCCTGGCAGCATGTCTTCCCATTGCAATCGTAGGTCTGGTATCTGCTATTCATCAGGGCAAGACCTCTGTGGCATCCATTGGTATCGTAGCCAAAAAGCCGGATCAGTTCGGTAAGGCCATGCTGTTCCCCGCAATGGTTGAGACCTATGCCATCCTGGCGCTTCTGATCTCGATTCTGTCTGTAACAAACATTCTGTAACAGTATTCATCATAATTCTTGAAACGAGGAACGAACTATGACAGGAATGGAGCGTATCATTGCCGAAATCGACTCCACAGCCGCCGCGGAGGCCGCGGAGATCATAAAGGCTGCAGAGGATGAAGCAAACGCATTTCTGAAAAAAACAGAGCAGGAGTGTGAGTCCATCACACTTTCTGCAAAAGAGCAGGCAGACCGGAAGACCGCCGAAGGGAAAAAGCGTACAGAGTCCCAGTGCCAGCAGCAGGAGAAGCTGATCCTTCTCCGGAAAAAGCAGGAGATCATCGCAGATGTGATCGGAAAAGCAAAAAAGAAGCTGCAGGATCAGGAACCGGAGGCTTATTTCAGCATGCTCCTTCAGCTGCTGAAGGGAGTTGTTACCGGGGAAAAGGGCGTGCTCTTCCTTTCCGGAAGGGATCTGGGCAGAAAGCCGGCTTCCTTTGATGCGGCTGTGGAAAAACTGGCGGCAGAAAAGGGCGGAAGCCTGACGGTTTCTCCGGAGAAGGCTTCCATTGAAGACGGATTTCTGCTGCAGTACGGTCAGGTGGAGGAAAACTACAGTCTTTCTGCCATCTTTGAAGCAAAGAAGGATGAGCTGCAGGATCAGGTTCATGCGGTTCTCTGGTAAAGGAGGCACAGGATGAAAGACGCAGATTACATCTATGCCGTAGCCAGGATCCGGGCAAAAGAAAAGAGCCTTCTTTCAGATGGAGATGTCCAGGTCATGACGGGACTTCCGGATGCTGCGGCCGTGATCCAGTATTTAAAGGACCGGGGCTGGGGCAACAGGGATACTTCCTCTTCCGAGGAGCTTCTCAGCGCGGAGGATGTGAAGACGAGGGAGCTGATCCGTGAACTGAAGGTGGATCAGCGGATCCTTGATGTTCTGGGTTTCCCACAGATCTATCATAATCTGAAGACGGCCATCAAGCAGGTCTGCACCGGTCATCAGGATTCTCTGGCTTACTACGGAGATCCGGTTTATGATCAGCGGTATTTCGAGGAGATCATCCGGGATAACCGCTTCGAGGCACTGCCGGAGCATATGCAGAAGGCGGCGGCCTATGCAAAAGAAATTATGTTAACCACCAGGGACGGCCAGCGGTGCGACAGCATTGTGGACCGGGCCTGCCTTGCAGCTATGCATCAGGAGGCAAAGGCCTCTAAGGATGCGTTTTTGATGCAATATGTGGAGGCTCGTCTGGTCTCCATGAATATCAAGATTGCCGTCAGAGCCTGTGACACGGGCAAGAGCCTTCCGCTGATCGAGGAGGCCCTTGGTCCCTGCGAAAGCCTGCCGGTAAAGGAACTGGCGCGGCATGCAGCCATCAGCCGGGAAGAGATCTATGTCTTTCTGGAAAAAAAGGGCTACGGCGAGGCCGTTGCCGCCATGAAGGAATCCTTTTCCGCCTTTGAGCGCTGGTGTGACAATCATCTGATGGATACCATGCTTCCGGAGAAGCACCATATCATGTCCTCCGGACCTGTCGTGGCTTATTATCTGGCCAGACAAAACGAGATCCAGATGGTGCGGATCATCATTACGGCAAAGGAAAATGGATTTTCGGAACAGGTGATCACGGAAAGAATGAGGAAGATGTATGGATAAGATCGCAGTCATGGGAGATTACGGCAGCATCTACGGCTTTGCCGCTCTTGGCCTCAGTACATTTCCGGTGGAATCGGCGGATGAGGCCGCAAAGCTTCTGGGAAGTCTTTCGCAGAGCGGATACGGCATCATCTACATTACCGAGGAGCTGGCTGCCAGGATCCCTGAAAAAATCGAAAAATACAGCACCGAGATCTCACCGGCCATCATCCGGATCCCCGGCGTAAGGGGAAATACCGGAGACGGTGTGCGGTCAGTAAGAAAATCGGTGGAGCAGGCTGTCGGAAGCGACATCCTGTTTAATAAGTAAAACAGCAGGAAGGAGAAATGCTCCATGGGAGTAACAGGTAAGATCAAGAAGGTTGCGGGTCCCCTTGTCATTGCCACAGGCATGCGGAATGCGGATATGTTCGATGTGGTCCGCGTTTCCGAGCAGCGTCTGATCGGCGAGATCATCGAGATGCACGGGGATGAAGCTTCCATTCAGGTTTATGAGGAAACCTCAGGACTTGGTCCCGGGGAACCGGTAGAATCCATGGATGTTCCGCTCTCGGTGGAACTGGGTCCCGGACTGATGGGTTCCATTTATGATGGTATCCAGCGGCCCCTGACCAAGATCATGGAGACCACCGGCAGCAATCTTCTGGCCAGAGGTGTGGAGGTACCATCTCTGGACAGAGAGAAGAAGTGGGACTTTGTGGCGGAGAAAAAGGCCGGCGACCATGTTGTTGCCGGAGATATCATCGGTACCGTAAAGGAGACAGCTGTGGTCACGCAGCGGATCATGGTGCCCTTCGGCATTGAGGGCGACATCGTTTCCATCAGCAGCGGCAGCTACACCGTAGAGGAAACGGTTGCCGTGGTAAAGACGAAGGATGGAGACAAAAATCTGACCCTGATGCAGAAATGGCCTGTCCGGAAGGGCAGACCCTATAAGAAAAAGCTTCCGCCCCAGATGCCTCTGGTTACCGGACAGCGTGTCATAGATACCTTCTTCCCCATTGCAAAGGGTGGTGTGGCAGCCGTTCCCGGTCCCTTCGGCTCCGGAAAAACGGTTATTCAGCATCAGCTGGCCAAGTGGGCGGATGCAGATATCGTCGTATATATCGGCTGCGGAGAGCGTGGTAACGAGATGACGGACGTTCTGAACGAGTTCCCCGAGCTGGTCGACCCGCGCACGGGCGAGTCCCTGATGCAGAGAACAGTCCTGATCGCGAATACATCCGATATGCCGGTCGCGGCCCGCGAGGCTTCGATCTATACAGGAATCACGATGGCGGAATATTTCCGTGATATGGGCTATTCCGTTGCTCTTATGGCGGACTCCACATCCCGCTGGGCGGAGGCCCTTCGAGAGATGTCCGGACGTCTTGAGGAAATGCCGGGTGAAGAAGGTTATCCCGCATACCTTGCATCCCGCCTTGCCCAGTTCTACGAGCGGGCCGGTCATGTCATCGCACTCGGAAGCGAAGGCCGTGAGGGTCAGCTGTCCGCGATCGGTGCGGTCTCACCGCCCGGCGGCGATATTTCCGAGCCGGTCTCCCAGGCGACGCTCCGTATCGTCAAGGTATTCTGGGGACTTGACGCGGATCTTGCCCATCAGAGACATTTCCCGGCGATCAACTGGCTGACATCCTACAGTCTGTATCTGGACAGCATGGCTCCGTGGTTCAATGAAAATGTCGCTCCGGACTGGATGAGCACCCGCCAGAAGCTGATGACGCTCCTTCAGGAGGAGGATAATCTGAACGAGATCGTCAAGATGGTCGGTATGGATGCCCTTTCACCGGTCGACCGCCTCAAGATGGAAGCTGCAAGATCCATCCGCGAGGACTTCCTGCATCAGAACTCTTTCGATGAGATCGATACCTACACATCTCTCGGAAAGCAGTATAATATGATGAAGCTTGTCTACGCGTTCTATGAGCAGGGCCTCAAGGCACTGGATGCCGGCGCGAAGATCAATGATCTCGTCAAGATGGAGGTCCGCGAGAGGATCGGGCGTTACAAGTATACCCGTGAACAGGATATCGCAGCAGAATACGAGAAGATCCTCGGAGAGCTCGCTGCAGAGATCTCCGGTCTCATCAATAAGGAGGGCCGGTAAATGCCAAAAGAATACCGCACGATACAGGAGGTCGCCGGACCGCTGATGCTCGTTAAGAGCGTCGAAAATGTAAAATACGATGAGCTCGGTGAGATCGAGCTCGCAAACGGCGAGACCCGCCGCTGCAAGGTACTGGAAATCAACGGAAATGATGCCCTCGTACAGCTCTTCGAGGCTTCGACAGGCATCAATCTTTCGAACAGCAAGGTGCGTTTCCTCGGCCGTTCCATGGAGCTCGGCGTATCGGAGGACATGCTGGGCCGCGTTTTTGACGGTCTGGGACGTACGATCGATGACGGTCCGGAGATCCTTCCGGAGGAGAGACGCGATATCAACGGCCTGCCGATGAACCCGGCAGCCCGCGAGTATCCGTCCGAGTTCATTCAGACCGGTGTTTCCGCCATTGACGGTCTGAATACGCTTGTCCGCGGACAGAAGCTGCCGATCTTCTCTGCTTCCGGTCTGCCCCATGCACAGCTGGCTGCACAGATCGCCCGTCAGGCCAAGGTTAAGGGAACGAGTGAACCCTTCGCCGTTGTCTTTGCCGCTATGGGTATCACCTTTGAGGAGGCGCATTTCTTCCAGGAATCCTTCCGGGAGAGCGGCGCTCTGGAGAGGACCGTCCTCTTCATCAACCTGGCAAACGATCCGGCTGTAGAGCGTATCGCTACGCCGCACATGGCTCTGACCGCCGCCGAATATCTGGCCTTCGAAAAGGATATGCACGTGCTGGTCATCATGACGGATATCACCAACTATGCAGATGCCCTGCGTGAGGTTTCCGCCGCGCGTAAGGAGGTACCCGGACGCCGCGGTTATCCCGGATATATGTATACGGACCTGGCTCAGATGTACGAGAGAGCAGGACGGCAGAGAGGAAAGAAGGGCTCCATCACCATGATCCCGATCCTGACCATGCCGGAGGATGATAAAACCCATCCCATCCCTGACCTTACCGGATACATCACTGAGGGGCAGATCATTCTTTCCCGTGAGCTTTACCGGAAGGGTATTACACCGCCCATCGATGTTCTTCCGTCTCTGTCCCGTTTGAAGGATAAGGGTATCGGTGAAGGAAAGACGAGAGCCGATCATGCGGCTACCATGAACCAGCTTTTCTCTGCTTATGCAAGAGGAAAGGAGGCGAAGGAGCTGATGGTCATCCTGGGTGAGGCTGCCCTTACGGATATTGACCTCATCTATGCGAAATTCGCTGATGAGTTCGAGAAGAAATATGTTTCCCAGGGCTATAAGGCCGACAGAGATATCATGGAAACGCTGGAGATCGGCTGGGAGCTGCTGAGACTTCTTCCCCGAAGCGAGCTGAAACGTATCAACGATAAGTTACTGGATGAGTATTACGAGAAGTAATGCTTTGATCCCGGCAGTTTAGCGAAGGAATAAGCCGGCCGCCGGCCGGTTTAACGATAAGAAAGGATAAAGATGGCACAGGCACAGATCAATCCGACGCGAATGGAACTGACGCGTCTTAAAAAGAAGCTGTCCACAGCCGTTAAGGGACACAGGCTGCTGAAGGATAAGCGGGACGAGCTGATGCGGGAATTCCTGGATCTGGTGCGGGTCAATATGGAGCTCCGGCAGAAGGTTGAGGCCGGCATTGAGGGCGCAAACCGGAATTTCGTTCTGGCCAAGGCAGGGATGTCGGAGGAGGCTCTGAGAACAGCCATGATGGCCCCCAAGCAGGAGGTGGAGCTGGTGACAAAGACCCGGAATGTCATGAGTGTCGAAATTCCGGTTTACGATTTCAAGACCCGTTCTGCAGATGAAAATGATATTTACGCTTACGGCTATGCCTTTACCTCCGGCGATCTGGATGATGCAGTGGATTCCCTGCAGACCGTTTTCCAGGATATGCTGAAGCTGGCCGAGGTGGAAAAATCCTGTCAGCTCATGGCGGCGGAGATTGAAAAGACCCGCCGGCGGGTAAATGCGCTTGAGCATGTGATCATCCCGGAAACGCAGGAGGGAATCCGGTATATCACCATGAAGCTGGATGAAAACGAGCGCTCCACCCAGGTGCGGCTCATGAAGGTGAAGAGCATGATGCTCGAGCAGGCGCATCATTACAGCGAAAAGCAGTAAGAAATGATTTACTTTTTTTTGACATTCCGTTATAATATTTTATGGGTCTGGCCCAAAAATAAAACGGAGAAGGGAGAAAAGTAACATGAAGAAATTCCTGAAGGAATTCAAGGAGTTCGCACTCAAGGGCAATGTCATGGATATGGCGATCGGTGTTATCATCGGTGCTGCGTTTGGTGCGATCGTGACAGCTTTTACGGAGGATTTCATTAATCCGCTTATTGCCTGCATCGGCGGAAAAGAGATTGGCGGAAGAACTGAGATCGGCAACACAGGCAACTACATCGAGTGGGGAGCTTTCCTTACCGCAGTTGTAAACTTTATCATCATGGCATTCTGTATTTTCCTGATGATGAAGGCCGTTAACAAGCTGATGACCCTGGGCAAGAAGAAGGAAGAGGAAGCGGCTCCGCTGACCAAGAAGTGCCCCTTCTGCCAGAGTGATATCGATATCAAGGCGATCAAGTGCCCGCACTGCACCTCTGATATCAAAGATTGATGCAAAAATACTTGCTTTTTTCTGAAAAAGTGTTATAATACACGGCAGTATGATGCTAAGTGACGATGGAGTGGATTCGGAAAGACCGGATCCGCTCCTTTGTTGTAAGGAGACAGGAAAATGAAACGTGCGGAGATTGAGAGTACTGTAGAGGAAATGGTCCTGCCGATCCTGGAAGCCGGCGGCTACAGTCTTGTGGATGTGGAATTTGTAAAGGAAGGCGCAGATCATTATCTCCGGGTCTATGCAGACCGGGAGGGCGGAATCACGGTGGATGACTGCGAAATGATCAGCAGGGCGCTGGAAAAAAAGCTGGACGAAAGGGATCTGATCAGTGAGGCGTATATTCTGGAGGTAAGCTCTCCGGGACTGACAAGACCGCTGAAAAAGGAAAGAGATTTTGCTTTCGGAAAAGGAAAGCTGGTTTATGCAAAGCTGTATAAGCCTCTGGACGGCCGGAAGGAATTTACCGGTATCCTGGCGGATTACGATGAGGAAGCAGTTGAGATCATGGAAGAAGAAACCCCGGTCCGGATCCCGAGAAAGGATATTTCTCTGATCCGGCTTGAGATAGAAGTATAATAAGAAAGGCAAAGGAAAATAAAGGAGGATGTCATGTCAGAGTTAATTGATGCATTGAATCAGCTGGAAAAGGAAAAGAACATCAGCAAGGAAAGCATCATTGATGCCATTGAAAAGGCGGTTACTGCGGCCTGTGAAAAAACCTACGGAGACCGGACGGATTTTTCCGTGGAAATGGACAGGGAAACGGGTGAGATTCATGTTTATACCCACAAAACCGTTGTGGATCAGATCATGGAGGATCTGACAGAGATTTCTCTTGAGGATGCCAGAAAGCTGAATCCGGATTACAACATTGATGATGAGGTTCCGGTAGAGATCACCACCAGGGATTTCGGCCGTATCGCCGCACAGCAGGCAAGAGGCATCATCCTGCAGAAGATCAAGGAAGGCGAGCGCGAGGCTGTATTCAACCGCTTCAAGGATAAGGAAGGCCAGATCATCACCGGTATTGTTTCCGGTTATATCGAGAAGAGCGGATCCTATAATATCACACTGGATGACAAGACAGATACCATCCTCCGCAAGAAGGATATGATCGAGGGCGAGGAGTTCAGCATCGGAGAGAGAGTGAAGCTGTATGTGGTAGAGGTCCGCGACCTTTCCAAGGAGCCCCAGAAGGAGCAGAAGGATACAAAGAAGAAGGACCGCAGTAAGAGCGGCCTCAGGATCAGCGTTTCCCGTACCCACAAGGAAATGGTACGCCGACTCTTTGAACAGGAGGTTACAGAGATCGCAGACGGTACAGTGGAGATCAAGAGTGTTTCCCGGGAGGCGGGCAGCCGTTCCAAGATCGCTGTATGGTCCAATAATCCGAACGTGGATGCCGTTGGCTCCTGCGTCGGTGTAAACGGCGGCCGAGTAAATAGTATTGTTGACGAGCTGAAGGGGGAAAAGATCGATATCATCGAGTGGAGCGAGGATCCGGCTGTATTTATTGAAAATGCCCTTCGTCCCTCGGATGTTGTTTCCGTTCAGGTAGATGAGGAAGCGCGTTCCGCCAAGGTTGTCGTACCGGACAGCAAGCTTTCCCTGGCCATCGGTAAGAGCGGTCAGAATGCAAAGCTGGCTGCACAGCTGACCAGATTCAAGATCGATATCAAGAGTGAGTCCCAGGCAGCAGAGATCCGCCGGATGGCTGAGGAGCTGCTGCGTGAGAATGAGGAGGATATCCTTTCCGAGATGGGTCTTAAGGATGAGTATGCCGCCGAGGAAACCGATGAAGATTCCCTTGATGAGGCAGAGGTAACGGAAGAGGAAATCGCAGAAGAAGCCGCTTCGGAGGAAGCGTCTGCAGAAACGGAGGATAGTGATGCGGCGGAAGAGGCCGGATCTTCTGATGCTCCGGAAGAAGAGGATGTGAATGCATAAAGAGGTGCAGAAAAAGAAACAGGCTGTGCGGGAATGCATCAGCTGCGGGGCAAGACAGCCCAAGGCACTGATGCTGAGGATCACCTGCGGCGGTGAGGGCGAGTATGACCCCACCGGAAGGCAGAAGGGACGCGGCGCTTATCTCTGCAGGAAGAAATCCTGTATGGATAAGGCGGTCAAAAGTGGTCTGATCACAGCGGAAACGGCAAAGGGGCTGGCCGAGGCAATTCATGTCCGCCGGTTCGATATGCTGGGTCTGGGTGTCCGCGCAGGAAAGGTGGTTTCCGGAGAGGTGCAGGCAGAAAATGCCATTGCCGGCGGTACGGCCATGCTCTGCATTCTGGCAGAGGATGCTTCTCCGAACACCCGGAAGAAGTTCAGGAATAAGTGTGTTTTTCGTAAGGTGCCCCTGATCGAGTGCGGAACAGTGGAGAGCCTGGGAAAGGCGGTAGGAAAGGGTGAACGCAGCGTTGTCTGTGTTACCGATGAGGCCTTTGCGGCCATGATCCGAAGCCGTCTTACGGAAGATGAAGAATAACAATTTGGAGGTGTCACCTGTATGCGTATACATGAATTTGCGAAAGTACTTTCCAAGGAGGCCGGTAAGCCTGTTACGAGCAGCAGTGTTCTCTTAATGCTCAGTAAAAAGGTGGAGGGACTCCGGGCCACCAGTACAATAGATGATGATATGATGAATTACGTCAGGGCAAGGGTTATGGGCAAGAGCCCGTCCAGGTCCGAGGGCGAGAAAAAGGATGCGCATAAGGCTCCCGCAGACCGGAAGCCGGCGCGTCAGGCGGAAAAGGATGCAAAGACCGACGGTACTCTGCTCATTAACGGCGTTCCCGTCGGGGCAAGACCGGCTGTATCCAAGCCGGCGCAGACCGCAAGAACAGAGAAGAAACCGGCTCAGCCAAGAGACGGTAAGATTTCTGCGCAGAAAAAGGCACAGCTGGAGAAGTCCAAGGAAGAGGCGGCCAGAGAAGAGGCCAAGAGAATGATCGCCGAGCGGCGGGAAAAGGAAAGACTGGCTGAGGAAAGAAGACTCAAGGAAGAAGCGCGCAAGAAGGCTGAGGAAGAGAGGATCCGTCTGGAAGAGCAGCGGCAGAAAGAAGAGGCCGAGCGGAAAGTGGCTGAGGAAAAGGCTGCTGCAGAAAATGCGGCAAAGAAGGCCGAGGAAGAGAAGAAGGCCGCCGAGGATGCAGCAAAGAAGGCTGCCGAAGATGCGGCTAAGAAGGCGGCCGAAACCGCGGCAAAGAAAGAGGAAGAGGAAAAGAAGGCCGCTGCAGAAAGCACAGAGGAAAAGCCGGCGAGAAAAGAAGCAAAGGAAAAGCATGAAAGACGCGACGGCGGCGACAGAAGAAGCGGAAGCGACAGACGGAGCGGCGGAGAAAGAAGGAACGGCGACGAAAGACGCGATGGCGGCGATAGAAGAAGCGGCGGCGAAAGACGTGATGGCGGCGACAGAAGAAGCGGCGGTGAAAGACGTGATGCCGACCGCGACAGAAGAGGCGGCAATGACAGAAGAGACGGCGACCAGGGCGGAAAGAAGAAGGAATTTGAAAGACGCGGAGACGGACCGAAGCGTTCCGAAGGAGGAAGAAGGCCTGCAGCTGACCGCTTTGAGGATAAACCTGTAGAAAAGAGCGGAAAGAACAGAGATAAGAGCCGGGACAGAAACCGGGAGGAGACAAGGGCTGACCGCCGCTTTGATAAGAAGCAGGAAACCCGGAACGAGCGTCCGGGCAGGAACAATAAGAAACAGCAGCAGAAGGAGGCGCCGAAGCTGGCACCGAAGAAGGAACCGGAGGATACTATCAAGTCGGTAACGCTTCCGGAGTCCCTGACGCTGAAGGAGCTGGCCGATAAGATCAAGCAGCCCGTAAATGCCATGATCAAGAAGCTGTTCATGGAGGGCAAGATGCTTACCGTGAATTCAGAGCTCAGCTTTGATGATGCGGCCATGATCGCTCTTGGCTACAATTACATTGCCGAAGAGGAAGAAAAGGTCGATATTGTGGCAGAAGTCATGAAGGACGAGGAGGATGCACCTGAGACACTGACACCCAGACCGCCTGTTGTCTGCGTTATGGGTCACGTT